>QMIW01000001.1 GCA_024434165.1 Chloroflexota bacterium
GTCTACCTAGGGTACTGCCAATGGAATGGCAGGTCTTGTCATCAGTTGACGCAAGACAATTGTCTACTTGACTTCGTGTCGCAAGTTCTCGTATTGTTCGACCAGCGGTCCTTCATCGGGTTCATCGTTCACTTCCTGATATTCATGATCCGGGCGCAGGATGACATCGGCGGGGAAATCGCCTGCCTTCCAGATCGGGAGCGTGCGCGCGACTTCATAGCCTGGTTTGCAGAATTCCTCGGGATCGAGTTCCGGCGAGACGATCACCACATATTCATCGGAGTCGGAGGTATAGTGCGTGAGAATGTACGGTCCGATCTCGGAGAGCGCCGCTTGTTCGTATTCAAAAGGTGGTAATGGCACACCGGCTTTGGCAAACAGCCAGGTAACCTTTTCCTTGAGCCACTCGATATCGGCATCGCGGTTGAAGATCGTGCGGCGGTGGAAATCGCGGGGGATGGCAGTCAGGTTGCAGTACTCGTCCGGTTTCTGATCCGCGAGGGCGTAGGCGCTGGTCTCGATCTCCAACGCCACGATTACCTCGTCATCCCATTTCCAATTCACACTGCCCACGTACTCGCAGGGTTTGGCAAAGGCGCCGGAGTTCATCACGATGTCCTCCCAGCCTTTGGGGTGATCGTGCGGAGTACACCAGACCTGAAAACCACCGCTGCCCGCTTCGAAGATCGCGGCAGGATCGGAGTTGCTGGCGATGTCCAGTTCGCGTGCCAGGTTAAGCACGGGCTGGAGTCGTTTGTGTTCGGATTGCATGGTCATGATCGTTTCTCCTTTATCCGCCGCGCGGACCGTCGTATTCGTATTGATGATGGAACTCTTCGATCCCCTCAGACCAGCGGGCATGACCGCTGAAGCCCATGCCGCCTTCGAAGTATTTCAGCTCGAAGGTGTGATCGGGGAACATGGATGCAAGTTTCTCGATGACCGGGATGGGCGGACTCCAGGCGGTGTCGAATTCCAGGAACGCCTGGATGGGTTCGGCGTCCGGCAGGGGACTGCCGCATTGCTGACAGGTCAGGACGATCATTGCCTCGGTCTTATGCACTGTCTGGCAGTAGGTGCATTTGGACAGCTTACGCAAAGGCTGCGAGGGATCGGCGTGGGTAGTGAGGTGGACATGACAGGCATTCCATTTTGTTCGCCAAAATTCGCAGCACCATTCATAACCACCTGAGTTGTAACCATCCTTGATCCACGGCGTGCCGGGTTCCACACCATATTCCGCGCCAAGGGCTGCGAGTTTTTGTTGGCGCTCGGGATCATCGTTTTCAATGTCCGCAAATTTTTCCCGATACTCCTCGGCGCGCTTGTCCATGTCGCGATAGATCTGCGGGTAGGGGATGATGCGGTTGAAGTCCAGGATACGTTTGTCCTGATCGTGAATGGAGTCAGAGCGGATGGTTTCAAGCACTTTGTTGACATCGGGACCGGTTATGGTCAATTCGTTTTCAGTCCAGTTCGGCATGAGATTACTCCTTGGGTTTTTGATTTGAAGAGGTTGGAAAATCCTGCAGGAGACCCAGCAGGATGAGATGATCGCCTTCCTCCACGTGCAGGCGCAGGCTGCGTTCGACGTAGCGACCTTTGACTTTGTCATCGTGGAGGTATTCAAAGGTAAAGGAAAGGGAAGGGCGTTGATCAAGGACCAGATGGTGATGGGCAAGCCAGAGCGCGTCATAGAGTTGCTGATCGGGATCGTCCTCGTCGCCATGATCCAGGGCATCGCTCAGGGATTGGCTGATCTCCACCTGCTTGGTGAAGCCGATGCAGGCGGTTGCCCAGCCTGCATCCAGCCAGGTGGTGGGCCGGATCAGGTTTCGTTGTGGCGCGGATGGAATGGTCAGGTTGAGAGTCAGTTGCATAATTCCTCCTACCCAAAGCCCAGACCGCGTTCCTTGAGCGAGACCCAACGCTGCCCGCCGATCACGAGGTGATCGAGCACATCGATGTCCAGTAATTTGCCTGCCTGCACCATTGAGCGGGTTACGGCAACATCATCGGGTGAAGGGGTCGGATCACGTAGAGTAGGGGCAGGGACGCCATGCACAGATTGCTCCGTGCGGTTTTCCCCACCCCTCTCTCCAAACCGGACGTGAGACTTTCGCCTCATCCGGCTTTCCATTGAATTAAATTTGCTGTCTGGCGGTAGCCGTGTTCAGCCTTGTGGCATGTCAGGCACAGAGTTTCGAGGGTATCGAGGCTATGGGATTTCGTGCCCTTCTTGTGATGCACACGCGGACTCTCGGAAGAGCCACAGCGTACACACTTGAAGTCGTCCCGCATCTTTGCCCGCAGTTTGAGTTCCGCAAGTTCAAGCGGCTCATTGCGTGATGCACGGTTGCTGGTTGCCCCGATGGTTGCCGTGTAAATGGCTTCCTCTGGCCCTGTTTCTCCCATTGGATAATCCAGCAGGATTGACTCTGCTTCCATCAGGTAGGGATGAGGAAACCCATCTTTTCCCTTTTGGTAGTAGCGTTGTCTCTGCAATTCCTTTGGGGAGGGTAGCCACTGGTACGCTTCGAGGATTTTCTCCCCTTCGCGTATGCTGGCTGTCCAACGCGTTCTGTTGTGAATGACTTTGGTCTTGGTTGTAATCAGATTGTGTTTTCGGCTGCCTTTGTGCTTCTTCAGGAGCCAGCCGAGGTATCTGAACCATGTATGGCGGGTGATGTCTTCGATGTCAGCGAGCAGGCTGGTGTACTTGTAGTACTCCGCCCAGCCCCTCACAATTGCATTCAGGGTGGTCAGCCTGCTGTATTCGTCCATCCATGTCCAACCTCTGGAAGTCAGGTCTTTGAGTTTCTTCTTGACGCGCTCTTTGCTCTTTTCTGTCGGTCTTAGATGCACCACCCAGCGTCCTTCAGGATTGGTTCTCTGGATATGAAATCCCAGAAAATTGAACCCGTCGTTGACATGGGTAAGAAGCGTCTTTTCTTCGGACAGTTCGAGGTGGAGTTGGGTCTTGAGATACTCGCGGATTTCCTCTTTGGCTTGCTGTACTCCGGCGATACCGTCGTTGCTCATCACAACAAAATCGTCCGCGTAGCGGACGAGACGGTAGTTACCAATTCCAGCATAGCGCCTGCGGCGTTTTTCGTTGGCGTCCAGATTCCACTTTGCCTCTGCCCACTTGTCGAACTCGTTCAAGTAGACATTGGCGAGCAGTGGAGAGATGACACCTCCCTGCGGTACACCCGTTGAGGTGTGTGCAAAGAGTCCATCTTCCATGACACCAGCCTTGAGGAACTTCCAGATTAGGTCGAGGATGTCTTTGTCTGCGATGCGCTGTTTGAGGATGGAGAGCAACTTGCGATGATGTACCGTGTCGAAGTAGCCCTTGATGTCACCCTCGATTGCGTAGTAATACTTTGATTTTGGTCCCGTCAGTGACATAACGACCGCAATGGCATCCATTGTGCAACGACCTTTGCGAAATCCAAAGGAGTAGGGTTGGAAGTCCGCTTCGTAAATGGGATCGAGAATGGCTCTCAGTGCTTCCTGCACAATGCGATCTCTGAGAACCGGTATCCCCAACGGCCTTTGTTTCCCGTTTGCCTTCGGGATGTACACTCTTCGGACAGGTTGAGGCTGGTAGGTTTTCCTCTTGAGAGATTCCACGAGTATTCGTATTTCCTGCTCGTAGTTCTTCTTGAAGGTATCCCGTGTTGTGCCATCGGTACCTGCCGTTGAGCTGCCTGGTCGCGCCAGAACGGCTGCGGCTGCACATTGAATCCAGTAGTCCCAATGCATGAGACTATATAGATTGGTAAAGCGGTGTTGTGGATTTTCCTGTGCTGCCAGTGCCAGGCTTGTTTGCTTTTGGGACATCTTGGATTGGCTCATACGTCCTTTCTCCGTCTTAGTTTGCATTAGCCTATGTAAATTCAACTGCCTTCCTTCGCCATGTGGCAGGCTTTCCCTGCCTCTGACTACTACGAAGGCTCCGTCCCATGTGCGGCATGTGGTCGCAAGCTGACTTACTCCTTTGCAGGAGAACTGCACATGGTTCCCAAGTTCATGTAGATAGTGTCTTCATATCGCTGTAGGTTTGGTCTGTACGCCTTGCTCGGCTCGTTGCCTCGCTCGTCATCGGGGAAGACCAGAATGTTCTGGAGTGCTGGTTTCCTATCCTAGCGAGATTTTGTCCTTCCATCAGAGATGGACAATCCGATGACTACACCCTCGCCCTAACGTAAAACGGGTGTTCCAACCTGCGGCGCTTCAAACAACCATTTCTTTCGTAACCGTGGCGATACTCTGGCTAGCAGCCTCGGGAAGATTAGGGTTTCCCTTGCCACATTGTCGAAGGAGCTTCAGAAGCGATTCTGCTTCGGGTCGTCGCCCCTGTCCCTCTAGCCACTCTGCACACTCCGTGCAGGGTTCCGTTTGAAACTTTCTATCTACATGCTTCTTGGCGCACCAGATGGATGGTTGTGGACTACGATGATCGCGCAGGCATTGCGGGTGACGGCGGGCTGGAAGACCTCGGCGATGCGCACCTGCGAGGAGTTGACCGAGCCCTGATAGACCTCGACGATCTCCAGCACACGGTTGCGGCGATCCAACAACAGCACGCGCAGATGTTCCTTTTCCAGTAATGCCATCTCGGATTGCACGAGCGCGGCGGCATCGGCGGGGGAGTTGATCGCGATGCGCTCATCGGCGGGCAGACTGAGACGCAGCCCCAGCGTGAGCGCAGCTTTGATGCGCACGGCGGTCGCCTGGTTTATGCCGCGGACCTTCGCCAGTTCCTGCGGATGGGCTTGATAAATGCGGCGGATGTCGTCCCCGAAATGCGCCAGCAGATCCTGTGCGATCTCGATCTGTTTCTGACCGCCGATCAGGGCGGCGAGCAGCTCGGTCTGGTTGCAGGCGGTGGCATCCTGGGTGACGCGATAGGCGGGCTGCTCGCGCAGCGGCATGGTCTTGAGACGCGGCTGGGTGTAGGGGGATTGGACGTGCAAGAGGGTGTTCATGAAAACTCCTTGGGAAATGAAAGACGGCGCACCGTTGGGTGCGCCGTCTTTGTTTGATGTTTGTTATGCCATCGCCATCTCAGGCAGGCTGATCGCAATCGCTTCATCCTCGGGAAAGGGATCCTTGAACCCATCCGAGAGCATGGGCATGATGACCGCGCTGAAGTTTCCGGCTTCGATCATGAGCGGCTTGGTGCTGCCTGTGATGCGCAAAGTCAGTTCGCCTTTGATCGCTTCTGCGGTTCGTTTGAGATATAGGGCAGACAGCCAGGCTTGGGCGTTCTCCCCGCTGGTGATTGCCTCCAGGATGTTGCGCGCCTGACCGGTCTCGGTTTCTGCGGAGGCGATCTTCGCCACACCGTTCGCAACTTTGAGGAAAGTGTTTTGTGTGCCCATTGCATTCACCATGCGGATCGATTGCAGCAGACTCGCTTGTTGGGCCTGCAGCGTGGCAACTGCGTTTGTGCGCGCATCGCCAATCAGGGTCTGAATCTGCACGGCGGGAAAATTGCCATCGACTGTCACAGTGGCAAGCATCAGGTTCTTGGAGGACTCTGCGTTGCGGATCTGGAAGAGCGCGCGGTTGGCGCCGATCATTCCCATGCGCACGGTGTCGCGCTCCTCGATCAGGGAGGACAACAGACGCACACTGCTGATGGGCAGGGACACGGCAATGGAGTCGCGCGGTCCTTCCAGAACTTCGAGTACCTGACCAGCGGTGTATCCATCGGCAGCCAGTGCCACGGCTTGGGTCTTGTCCAGCATGAGATGCACGACCTGCAGGATGGCGCGCGACTCATCGGTCGAGGCAAAGGGCAGCACACGCAGCAGGCTGCGGAAGGTGCTGCCAGTACAGGTGGACAATGGATGCAAGTCTTTCTCATCCAGCATGGGTAGGGCTTCGTCCACAATACGCAGTGAGGTCCGAGTGGAAGCGCCTTGAATAACGAGCGCGCTGCCATCGATGTGCAGGCGAATGGAACCGGCAAGAGTCTCGACCACGGCTTTGAATGTGGCGGCATCCACGCAGACGGCAAGGTCTTCGTTGCAGTCCACATTCAGGGTGGCGCGTGCAGCGGTCTCGCCGTTGAAGCAGGACAGGTGCAGGATGCCGTCTGTATTGACGTTCATCTGCACGAGGGTGAAGGCGGCTTGCAGGCTGTTCTTTGCGCTGGCACGGGTCACGGCATTCAATGACGCTTGCAGCAGGTCTTGTTGCAGGGTGATCATGAGCTGAGGTCTCCTTGTTGTTGAGTGAGATAGTCCTGCAGGATCTGGATGTCGAGGTAGATATGGTTATCGCGTTCTTCAGGAGAAGAGTCTTCGAAGTGCTTCTGCTCATCCTCGGCGACATAGTCCAAGAGGCGGGCAAGCGAGCGTAATTGTTCGGCGTTCATGCGGGTGCGACCTCCTCCGCCTGTGCGACCGGGACTTCGTTCTCTTCATTGCGGCTGTCCAGAAAATGGATCTCCATGATCTTGAGTTCGTAATCCGCAGCCGCCGTCCCGTCTTGCCGCGTCCAGATGCGTGGGCGTCCGCTGGATTTATCCGGGGTAAGCCTGCCTTCGATCAAAACCTTGCTTCCCTTTTGAAGGTATTGTTTGCAGATCTCCGCCAGCTTGCCCCAGGCGGTGCAGCGGAACCAGGTTGTGACCTTGATGATCTCGCCCTTCTCGTTGGGATACTGATCATTAGTGGCGACGTTGAAGATCGTGACCGGCGTGCCGGAGGGCGTGTAGCGCATCTCGGGTTCGCCGCCGAGATGACCGATGAAGATGGTTTTGTTGTATTGCTTGGACATGGGAGTCTCCTTATTTGAATTGAGTTACTTGCACACGTCGCGCAGGCGCTGGTCGATCTGGTATTGACCGGAACGGATGTAGTGGATCAGGCTGACGATGAACCACAACGCCCAGAGAACCATCAGGGCGAATAGGAACATGGTGATGAAAGTGAAGATGGACATGAGGTTGCTCCTTTTGGTAAAAGAAAGCGGGGAGCGATGAAACATCGCTCCCCGCTTCAGGGAATGGATTGGTTTGTACTTACAGAATGGACGGCCACCATCCGCTCAGGATGGCTTCGTCCGGATCGAGAGGTGCGGGAGGCCGCAGGGATTGCACATCTGCCCCACCGCCGCGAATGGCATCCGTGAGATGTTCTGTCCATTCATCCCCGGCTTTGTCCGGGTCGCTGAGCAGGACATACTCATACTGGTTGTGTTCGCGGAACCAGGCAAGCATCTTTGCCGAAGGGCTGGCGCCGTTGGTGTAGACCGCAACCGCCTCGCCATCGCGTCCCAGTTGATGGATCTTCTGGGCGGTGATCAACATATCGAACAGGCCTTCCAGGACGATGATCGTGCGCGTATCAGGCGTGATGCGCCAACTGCCGAGCGGTTGCAGGCGGTTGCCCCAGGTCTTGTGATTCTTGAGCGGGGTGAAATTGCGCGTGCCCTTGGGCAGTTGCTCATCCGGGATATAGCGCACATTCATCACGGCAGGTTGGGTCGGCGGGTCGGCATACACCACCCCACCCGCCCACAACCAGGTCCCGTCCCGGCGCACCATCATGGATTGTTTGGCTGCATCCATGATCTCGCGATGGACACAGGGAACGGGAATGCCATAGCCGAGTCCGTAGACCAATGCGGTGTAGGGTGTGATGCCGCGCTTGGATAGATAACTCCAGGCAGGCGACGTCTGCACACAAGCGCGCGCTTCCGACACGGCTTCATCCAGCAGTTGCACCTGGGTCGGCGGACGTTTGGGGCGGGTCGGTTTGGGTTCCGACACGGGTGGGAGGTAGCCCCGACCCAGTTTCTCTTGCAGCGCTTTGAGCGAACCGCCGCTGGCGCCGCAGCGCAGGCACTTCCAGTAGCCGCTCTGCAGATTGACCCCGAAGTTAGGTTGCCCTCCCTGCCCCTCCCGACTCGCGTCGTTATGGAAGGGGCACCAGAAGATGGCCCAGCCCCGATGATCCTCCACGCGAACCGCCGTTCCGAGGATCCCTTCGGCGATGGATAGGATGTCTTGCATGGGATTTTCTGCGACCTCCTTTTCGTTTGATCAATGGCCCAGACACTGGGCGATGGCTGCCATGCAAACCGCAAGCCAGTGATGAGGCTGGGAAGCGGCGATGGCGACCAGGATGAGAAGTAGTGCGAAGGTTCTCATGATCCGTCTCCTTCTTGGAATGGATTAAATAGTCCCAGGGAGAGGGCATGATCACGCATCCGGCGAGTCCCGTGAGACGGCTCATTCCACCTCCACGCGCGCCCAACAAGGGGCGCTGGTCTCCAGCACGGCATGCTCGTCCAGCAGTGTAATGTCGGCTTGATACAGGTGGTGGTCTCCCTGTCGCTGGGCGATGTCGGCAACCTTGACGGGCTTGCCGTCGGCGAAGATGATGCGCTCACAGGCTTTGAGGGATTTCCCTGCGGAAATCTTGACGGTTTTTACGGTTGTGATATGATCGGGCTTGAACATAAACGTTCTCCGAAACCGTCCAGTTGCAGCTGGGCGGTTTCTCTTTTTATCTGCCGGGCCTTGCACCCCGGCGAGTCCTCGCTGTCTCGCGTGGTGGAAAACAAAAACGGGCGCCTGGCATGGAAAGTCCATGTCGGGCGCCCGTTTGGCGTACGTGGGGAGATGCGGTTATTGAATTGGTATTACGTTGCCTCCTATCTTGGGTTCAAATGTGGATTGGACACCGATACACTCATAGGTGTGTCGGCTTGAATGTGGGGCTTGTTCGGGAAACGCCTCTCTTCTTTTTGTGCAAAAGAGCTGTTACCATTTCCGATTTGCTGCTTTGGTTTCCGAACAAGCCTTGATGTGGGGATGGTTTTGTTTGCGATGGATCTGTTTTTGTTTTGATTGGGCTCCTGAATTGATTGGGAATATGGGGATGGGATACAACGGCAGAAGCCCGGCGGTTTGCCAGGCTTCTTGAAGAGAGGGATGGATTGTGGAAAGGTTGAACAGTGGGGATTATATGGATGCGGGGGAATTTGTCAAAGCACGTAGGCGGCAGGTGTTTTTCTGGAATACCCTTTTCCAACCTGTAAAAACGCCCCTATTCCCTACGGGCGAACTCAATTGAAAAAGTTGCAATCGCCTGACATGGGTATAATTTTTTCACGTGCCCCGGCGCTATATCCACACTACCATTGGATTTGGATGGGAGAAAAATGAAAAAAACGATTTTCCTGATCACTGTCATTGGATTACTTCTACAATCCTGCACAACCGGCAGCACTGAAACCCCGGTGATTGAAATAACCGATGGAATTACCACAGTGGGCATTCCGAGTTCCACGCCGGAAGTCGCCACCCCGACGTTTACCCCGCAGCCAGAAATTGGGGACCGACCCGTCTTTCTGGCATGGCCGCTGCCAGCCCATGTCGGGCTTGCGCGAATATCCCAGTACCCCAACAACCCGTGGACCTGGAAGTACCTGGGCTTGAACGAGGGGCAACAATGCCCGCCCATGTTTGGGTACCTGCTCAATGTCGATTCATGGGTGTATTGGCGCGATCCATCCATTCCGGAGGAACAGGACAAGGCGCAAGCCGACCCGCACAACTTCGACATGGTGGCTTGTTATTCCACGGATGGCAACATCGGCGCGAACGGGCACGAAGGCACGGATATCAAAGCGCCAGCAGGAACTCCCGTGTATGCCGCCGCAGACGGCCGGGTCATGGAATGGCGACCGGATGGACTGAACAGCATGATCGTCCTGAAACATTGCCTGGGGGGCGAGTGGGACGCGTCGGGTGGGTGTGTTGGCGGAGAGCCGTGGTACACCACCTATATGCATATTGTCACCAACAAGGATCTGCTGGTCGAAAACCTGGAGGTTCAATCAGGCACGCAGGTCGGCGTGATCTATGACCAGACCATCAATTCCCATTTACATTTTGAAGTGGGGCGCGAAAAGCGCGGATACACCAATTTTGTAAATCCCTGGGGTCGGGATGAAGCGCCCTGGCTTGGGTGCATGTGGATCGATCAAGCCCTGTGTGTAAATCCTGATCCTGCTTATCACCGTTTGGCGGTGGTGGAAAACTCGGGGCAACTGATCCTCCAGCAGGGCGAGTTGACCATTCAGGTTCGGGATGTGCCTGAGATCAGGCAGCTCCGTTTATGGGGGGAACGGATCGTTGTTCTGGATACACAAGGGAATCTGTTTGCCCGCGAAGGGCGCTACACCGATACGGAAGACTCTATCTTGAATTGGAATCGGATCGCCAGCGAGGTGCAAGAGGTGCAAATCTCAGACCAGCGCATTGGCATACGCAAGACCGATGGAAACTTGTATGTACTGGAGGGTGCCCTGAATGGAGCCTGGACCCTTCAGGCGGAAAATGTGCGTGCCTTCTCCATCTCGGATACCCGCATCGGGTATGTGGACGGCAATGGCGACCTGTTCGTCCGGCAGGATGGATTGGACTCCGCATGGCAAAGACTCGCCAGCGGGGTGGCGGCTTTCCAGTTGAACGACAACCGCATCGCCATAACAGACTCACAGGGCAGTTTGTTCGTCAATGAAGGTGATCTGAATGCGGAATGGCAGCCAATGGTGGAGGATGTCAGGGCGTTTCAACTGACGAACCTGCGGCTGGGCATCCTCGACTCACAAGGCAGACTGCTGGTCAAGTCGGGCAACTTGCGGGCAGGGTGGCTTGTGATTGCAGAACAGGTGACTTCGTTCCAATTATCCAATTACCGTCTGTTGGTGCTGCACGCGGATGGAAGTTTCAGGTATCAGGAGGGAAATTTGTACCAGCCGTTGAAAGCATTGGAATGGGATGCCCGGACAGTTCTTGTGAATGACAGTATCCCGACTTTTGTTCCTTGATGTCGGACTGCATGAAAGCTCAGGCAATTTATTCAGAGTTTTCCAACGCTTGAAAGACCTCATACGCCATGAAGACCCGGTTGCGCGCATGCCCGGTGGTTTCCTTGAGAACACCCGCCGCGACTAATTTATCGACATAACGCTTGGCAGCCATATACGGAATATCCAAGGCTGTCTCCAATTGGCGCAGGGTCAGGATGGGGCGTGAGAAGAGGAAATCGATCACGGCAGACATGCGTTGTGGATTGTTGTCCGCCTGCACCAGTTCTTCATAGCGGGTACGGATCCCTTGCAGACGGGTCATGCGGAAGATGCTGTCCTGTGATTGCGCCGAAATACCCCGCAGGAAGAAACGCAGCCATTCCTCCCACTTTCCCTGTTGGGAGACTGCCAGAAGATGATCGTAATATTCCTGACGGTAATGTTCGAAATAAGCGCTCAAGTTCAGCAGGGGTTGGGACAGCACACCCCACTCGCGCAACAACAGCATGATCAACAACCGACCCACGCGCCCATTGCCATCCAGGAAGGGATGGATCGCCTCAAATTGGTAATGGATCAAACCGGCGCGCACCAGAGCCGGCAATTCCGTGTCGGCATGAATAAAAGCCTCCATTGCCCCAAGAGCAATTTTCATATCATCCACTGATGGCGGGACATAGGTGGCGGTTTCAATGGTGCTGCCCGCTGCTCCGATCCAGTTCTGGGTCTTGCGGAATTCGCCCGGAGTGAATTGTCCGCCCCGTACCCCATCCATCAGTTTGGCGTGTAACTCACGAATCAAGCGCTGGCTGACCGGCAGTTTTTTTAGGCGTTCCAGTCCATAATCCAGTGCCAACACATAGTTATGCACTTCGCGTACATCGTCGTCCGGTTCCAGAAATGACATCTGGGCGGACTCGTAGTTGTACAGGTCTGTCAGAGAGGCGCGCGTTCCCTCGATCCGGGAGGACAGGACCGCCTCGCGGCGGATAAAGGGTTGAATGAGCAGACGGGGGAATGGAAAATTGCCGGCGACCGTGGTCAATTTGGCAAGTTCCCGTTCTGCATCAGAGAGGGCGGTAAGCAGGGCTGGAGACCAATCCAGATCGGGTGGAAGCGGCGCGGGGATGAATGCCCAATAGCCATTTCTGGTGCGAATGGCTTTGCCGGCTTTGGTGCTGCGAAAATCTCTTGGTTTCATGATGAGTCCTGTGATGGGTGGTGTGAACATAGTTTACCATAACATCACTTTTTAATTAAAAGTGTGAATAAGGATTTTTATATTAACACCCGGGTTTGAGGGGAAACATGGGCGCTTGACGCATCTACATGTCCCGAAAAAGAACGACAGATGCGAGATACCCTCTCATTACTTTTCATATCATGCAGTTCGCAAACAAAATAAAAAAAACAAGGATATGAAATGGAAACTCAATTGAAAGATGGTCAGAAAAGAAGGCTGGGGCACTATATTGTAGGAGGTATTGTTATCGTCGGCATGATCGCCATTGCATGGGCTGCCTTGAATATCCAGCAACTGATCTCGAGATGGACGGTTTCGAATGAGACCCGGCAACTTGAGAAGCGCGCTGCCTACTCCCCGGAGGATGTGGAAAATCCCGAAGCACTTACGGAGAACTTCGAGGAAGGATTATCGACTAGGTTCTGGGACTTTACGATCATCAATGGCGCCGGTCAGGCATCGAACGAAACTGCCTGGCATGCAGCCGAAATGGTTATCGATCACCAACTCATCCTCCGACACACAGACGACCCGGAATTCGACATAGAAAGTGCGGATTGGCAGGAACCCTCCAGCGAACAATACAACAATGTCACCTTGATCGGTGGCAGCGGCTTTCAACCCACCGCTTCAAGCGATGTGGTTGTGGAATTCAAGAGCCGGGTGGATGAGAATTTTTATGGAACGGCGGGAGTTGTCCTACAGCCGCAAGGGACACTTCAGGCAGATGGAAGGTTTGCCAAGCCCTTCGATATGTTCGGATTATCCATGATAGGCAAGGAGTCCTCCTTCAATGGCAATAATGGAGCAGTTTGTTATTTGGCGCTCAATTGGGCTTCCGCAGAAGTCCAAGCCCTGAACGTGGATCCGGAACAATGGCATACCTACCAGATCCGTTTGCATCGGATCAGCAAAACTCAATGGCTGGGAAGCATGTCGGTGGATGGGTCGGAAGTGTGTCGGATAAAGATGCCGGCGTTGGGACCGCTGGAGATCCAGGTCTGGAGCGACAATTACCTGGTGAGCACCCAGCCACAACGATGGTGGCAGATTGCACCGGTTCTTACCTTGGGGTTCCAGGATGGCGGAGAGAAGGAGTTTTATCTGGACGACATCCGGATCTTTGAAGAAGTGCTGGAATAAACAATTTCGAATACGCCTGGTCTTGGACCAGGCGTATTTTTATTCGACGCAAAGCGACACATGCAATCCACCTCTTCCTCCCAAACAGTATAGTCACGCTCATGAGTGAGACCTATCAATCCAAACGGGAACGCCGGCAACGCATGTTGGAAGCCCTGCCAGTCGGCTTACGGGAACATGTCTCCCTGCGCAATGTCGAAGCCGTGGCAGCCCTTTCCCCACAGGCACAAATGCGTTTATTGGATGCCATCCAAGCCGGTCTCACCCGCCTGCCGCGTGCGATTGAACAATTACGCAAAGACCCGCAGACATCCGTTGCAGACCTGCTGGATCCTCCCACTCAAGTTGAAGCAGTGCCGGCGATCCAGCCCGTTCAAACTGCAATTGCACACACCGTGGCGGATCAGATCCAGGAATGTTTTCCGGATATGCCGCGCGTGTCGGCGGAGGCGCTGGCAGAAGCGGAGGTCATGCAGATCGTTCGATCCGTTGCAGAGACCAATCAACAGATATTCAGGTCCAGTCACATCAAAACGGATTTCGTCATGCTGACCCTGTATGGATTGATACGCCAAACGCTCGAACAGCTTGAAGAGATCATCGAAGAAACCCCTGCCCTGCGGCAGGCATTTGAACAAACCAACGAATGGAGAAAAGAAGAAACATGTTGAAACGAATTGCCTCGACCGGTGTGAACCTGGTAGTGCTGGGGGTATCGGTTGGAATATTTCTGGTGGCGTTCATCGCCCTCAACGCCCTCGGTGCGGCGCAGAAGCCGCCCACCATTTCTGTGTTGTCCGCCACGCGTGACTTGAATATTGGTGACGTCATTATGGCAAATGACCTAGCGGTCAAGACCGTCTTTCAAGATGACAATGCCAGCCTGTATATCCCCGGTGAGGAAGTGACTGGTGTGGTCGACGGCATTGTTGCTCAACCGATTGGGAGTGGACAGCCCGTCTTTCGCAATGCCATCGTGGCGCCGGCAGCAGAAGGCACGCGTTTGTCGGCTGTGCTGTCACAATTCCCCGGTCACAGTTTGTTCCCTCTGCCCTTGGATGCCATGAATTTGGTATCCCCGGATGCGGAAGCTTTTTTGCCCGGCGACCTGATCGGTGTGACCGTCGTGATCAGCACTCGACCCCAACAGATGAGCACACCGACTCCCATGCCGGAACTGATCATCGATCCGGGGTATGTGGAACCGACCGCCCAACCTTCCCCGCTTGAATTGGAACAGGCAGATGCTTTGAGTCGTGCTTTGCCGCCGCTTGCCAAGGACCTGTTCCCGATGGGCGTGCGTGTGATCGCGGTACAGGGACTGCCGCAACAAACTGAGTCTTCTGAAGACAGTGGCTCCTTCAACCTGGATACCCAGCCGAAGATGCTGATCCTGCTCATCCCAAATCAAAGCCGCGAAGTGTTATCGCTTGCCTTGCAGCAGGGAGATCGTTTGGTGGTTTCGCTCATGGCACGCGGTGATGAAACACCCTCTGCCGGCTTTACCTATTGGGACTTCGAAGACTTGTTCAAGCAGGATCGTGAAGAAGTCCTGGGAGGAGGACAGTAATGCAGGTTCTTTTACTCGGAGCGGGAACTGTGACATCCCGCTTGAATATGCAACTGGCAGAACAAGGGCATTCGGTGATCGCCCAGATCGCGGCATTCACCCCGCAACACATCGACCTGTTCGACTTCCGTGCCTTGGTGGTGGTTTCACCGGAGTCATCGGTCTCGCCGGAGAGTCTGGTCAAGGCAGCTGAACGAGGTAAGTTGATCTTCGTCATTGCCGGTGTCGGTGATGGCATGGCATCCTGGGCGAATGGGGTTGGTGTGCCTTCGATTGCATACCCGCCCTCGGATGTGGACATCAATAAATTGTATGAAGAGATGCGCCGTGCGGATGCCGGCAATCTGGCGGCAGATGACCAGTATCGCCGGGCGGTACTTGGCAGTGATATGTCTGCTCGCATTCAATCTGGGATGGCAGTGCGCAAGATTGCCATCACATCCCCAAAAGGCGGAACGGGTAAGACCACTGTGGCAGTTAATCTTGCAGTGGCACTCGCTCTCAGTGGCATTACCACTTATCTTGTGGATGCCGATGGCAATGCCGGCGCACTGCAATACCACATGCGCATGGAGCGGGTGAATACGACCATGATCGGCTTGTTACGCCGTGAAATCGCCAAAGCCAATAAAGGTGTCATGAGTGATGTGGCATCGGGTGCGGCATATCTGAATGCCTTCACTCCCTTGGAGAATTTACCGACCTTGCGTGTCTTGCCGGGACTCATCACCGATGATCTGGGCGATGAGGTCCTGCAACAGGAGTCCAAAGTTGCAGAAGTCATTCAAGGATTGTATGAAGCGGGGGTTGCGGCTGGTGGTGTGGTCATCATGGATGTCGGCATCAATCCCGCACATGTGGTGCATCGTGCGGCACTAAAGGCAGCCGAAGGCATTGCGATTGTGATCAAGCCGGAGATCCCGGATCTGGCAGAGACTAGACGCTGGATCGCGAGGATGATCAACTCCCTGGCAAGTGTGGTCGGCAAGGGCAGTGCCCATGAATTCGTCGGCAGCCGTGTCAAGCTCTGCTACAACCAGGTGGTGGGCGATGGCTTCAAAGCAGCACACAAGATGCTGCAGCAAGCCTTGAGTGAGGACAAGATCGAACTTGCCTTGATTCCGAACGGCATCATCCCCATCGTGGACCCGCGTTTGGCAGCGCAGGCGGTGAATTCGGATCGCCGGGACGACATTTTGATCTGGCGTTACAAGAAAGAGAAGTTGGAGGAACTGAGCCCCTTCGCTGACTCTCTATTGGGATTTGCCTCCCACTTTGTGCCGGCAGTGCGCGAAGGCGCTTCACGCATTGGATTGCTTCCCAGCCCAACGAAAAAGCGCGGCTGGTTTGGGAAGGGCTAACCATGTTTGATATTGCTGGGAAAACGATGAAGCCTGTTTCGGAGGCGCGTTCCTTAGATGAGATGGAACGTTGGTGGACCATCCTCGCCGAAGAAGGACGTGCAAAGAAAGCCAGCGAGTCTTTGCACAAGAGCATGACCTCCACGGAGATCGAGGCACTGGCGCGTCAGGTCTTTGAAGAAGTCAGTTCACGTGCGGTGGATGCAGGAGTTTCTCTTCCCAAAGAATACATCCTGCGTTTGATCGGCGAACTCTCAGGAATGGGTCCGTTGTTGGAACTGATCGCGCGTCCGGATATTGAAGACATCGCAATCAACCTCGGACATATCTATGTGTACACCACCTCGAGTGGCTGGGAACATGCTGGCGCTGCACCGGATGGGATTGGCGATGCGCTCAGAGTCATGATCGACCGTGCCGGACAACGCGCACCGACACCCGATTACCCGATTGCCGATGCGATGCTGCAGGTCATGGTGCCGCTTGTGGATGGAACCGTGCGGAGGAAGGGCGTGCGTATCAATTACGTCATGCCGCCGGCATCACCCTATGGCGACACGATCACCTTGCGCGTCTCCAATTACCGCACCGCATCTGATCTGACTCAAGGCAGTCTGGCTTTACTCTGTCAGAACCGACTTCCACCTGTTCCGCGTCCCAAATTCGACCCGAAAGATTTTCCGCGTGGTAATGGCATTCTTACACCGGAAGCTGCCAACTACTTATTGAGTGTGATGGTGCATGGGGGCACTTTGGTGATTGCTGGAACGACCGGTTCGGGCAAGACCTTTGTGGGGCAGCGTATCCTGCAGGAAATGCTGGATTACTACCCACGCGGCGCGATCCGTTTGTTCATTGTTGAAGATAGCAACGAGATCATCTTGAATGGTTGGAATGGGGATGGCAAAGCAGATACGGGCAACATCATTTACACCGTGACCCGACCAGAAATTCGTGGTGGTCCGCCACCGGTCACGATGTACGACCTGATCCGTTCTGCTCTGCGTTCCCGTCCGCATGGCGTTGTCATCGGTGAGGCACGTGGTGCCGAAGCCTGGGAATTGATCCGCGCCGCAGCGACCGGGCATGGGCACAGCGCGTTTACCATCCATGCCACAAGCGCAGAGCATGTCTGGCCGCGCTTTTTGCAGGTGGTACAGGCGCATCCGGATGCGGCACGCATGTCTGAAATCCAGATCGCGCAGTCCTTTGCAGAAGCGGTGACGGCAGCGGTGTACATCGAACGCAATCATCAGCACGGGCAGATCGTGCGTGAGATCGTGGAAGTCTCCACCATTGTGGAACGCACCGCCGCGCGTCCATCCTTTTCCCCGTTGTTCAAGTATGAAGCGGGCAAGGGACTGGTTCCCACCGGCAATCGTCCGATGCGTCCGGGCTTTCGTGCCACGGACCTGAACATATCTGAAAGTATTTTCAAATTAACGTGAGGAACAATGAGCAATGATTATTTGAAAGATGTGAATGGCGAGATCTATTCCACACTGAATATTAAACAGATCCGAAAGGAACTGGAAGCGAACAGACATCTCTGGCATCATGTCCTTTATGAGCATGAGGGCGGTATGCCAGAACCTGTTCCCTTCGTGGATGACAGAGGGATTTTCAACCTGTACATTTTGGTCGCTGGCAACCCCAGTGGTGAGTTGATGTCATTAGCTTGTGCCTGGCATCCGAACAATCTGAACTGGCTCGATGTTTTTGAAAAGTCGGAGTTCCTCTGCAATTGGGTTCCTTCGGCAGTGCTGTATTCCCATGCTGTTCTTATGGTTACCTGGGTCTGTAAATAATGGATTCTTCACAGGTTGGATCAACACGCACATTTGTTTTGGCGAAGGGCTTTACTCAGGTTGGCTCACATACAGCCTTGATCGGGGAAGATGATACACGGCGCCTGTTCGCTGAAGTGTACGCCGACCCGGATCGTCCGGATGTGCGACCACAGGAGGCATACCAGGCGATCCTGTCTTCCATCCAACCGGGCTGGACGCTGCGGCTATTGCAATTGTTCTGGCCTGACCCGGAACCGAGGTTGGAATTCCAGAAGCAGGTTAGCCAATGGGAAACTCCTGTTTCAGAGGGACTTGATATTTTGCATCAGGGTTTGTCCCTTGCCGTGCAGGAATATCCACTGCCGTTTGTCCGTCGCACAGTATTGGAGTTTGTGTTACCAAGTGATGAAGGGATAGCCTGGTGGGAGGGGCTGAGTGGATTGTGTGCCGGCTTTGGGTTACGAATTCGATATCTGGATCAGAATGCAATTGAAGCCCTAACCCGCTGGGTGCTCAATCCAAATTTGGAATATCAATCGGTAGTCTGAGATTATCGAACGGCTATCACTTTTTCCGCCCGTAAATACGGTTCTCCACGTTCCTTGTCCATCTCCATCACCCCTGTGATCAACAGGGGGGGATTCGAATCAAGAAAGGATTTTGCGATCCGATACACATCCGGAAACAGAATCACATCCAGTGTCCCCTGCAGGTCTTCAATGGTCAGGAAGAGCATCGCATCCCCTTTTGCAGTGCGGCTGCGGCGTGAGGTTTGACGCACGCCAGCCACGGTCACCCGTCGCCCGATCTTCTCCACGGCATCGATGCTGGCAATCGCTCCGGTGACCTTATCCTGCACCAGTTCCAATGGATGTGCTTCCAGACTGGCGCCAAGGATGTCCAATTGGGCATCTACCTTTTGTTGCAGGGTCCAGTCTTCATCGCTGGTGTCCGACCAGGCAAAGAGACTCATCTGATCACGTTGCCAGCCGCCGGTTTGTAGTCGACTCAGTACTGCGGGGATTTTTCCAAAGCCATCCAATGCTCCGACCTTCGCCAGATGTTCCGCTTCCTGCATGCGAGGGTCCACACGGGAAAGGAAATCATCCAGGGAAGTGAATGGCGCATGTTGGATAATTCTTCCAATGCTACGTTGAGTCAATTCCTTGACCTGACCGAGTCCCATAAAGAGAAGGCGCTCATCCGAGTTGATCAATTGTTGGACAGAGAATTGATGCCTGGAATAATTCACATGTAGGGGACGGACTTTCAAGCCCAGACGTCTGGCTTCACTCAAGTACACACGCTGGCTGTAATACCCGCCCCAGTTGGCAAGCACCGCCGCCATGAACTCTGCCGGAAAATATTCCTTGCACCAGGCGGAGCGCCAGCCGATCCGGGCATACGAAGCGGCATGGGCTTTGGGAAAGCCATAACCGGCGAAGGCAGCCATCATTTCCCAGATGCGTTCGCCGGTCTCGATCGGAATACCGCTGCGGGCTTGTGCTTCGTTGACGAACTTTCTCTCCAACTCCTGCATCTTCTTGCCTGGATCGAAATGACTCATCGCCCGCCTCAAGAGGTCAGCTTCGGCGAGACTGAAGCCTGCCAGTTCATTGGCGATCCGCAGCACCTGCTCCTGATAAAGGATGACTCCAAAGGTCTCATCCAATAAGGGTGCAAGTGCTGGATGAAGATGGCGGACTGGTTCTTCGCCTTTGAAACGGCGCACAAAGGCATCCTTGAGTCCGCCGGTGAGGGGACCGGGTCGATACAGTGCCAGAGCTGCCATGATGTCATCTTCCGTGCGGGCATGGATCTCACGCAGGGTGGCGCGCATCCCCGGACTTTCGATCTGGAAGCAGCCGATGGTCTCGCCCTTTTCAATGCGATTGGAGGTGGCTTCATCGGTATTCGGTGTGGAGTCCAGAACAGATAAAGGAGTCGCGTATTGTTCAGGTTTACTTTGCTGCACAAACTCCGCCACGTCGCCGACAACAGTGAGACCACGGATACCCAGTAAATCGATCTTCACCAAGCCCAATGCTTCCACCGAGTCGAGATCAAGTTGAGTGATAACGACACCCTTGCCACCTGAGTTCATGACTGGGACAAGATCAGTAAGCAATCCAGGTGCAACGATCACTCCGCCGGGATGCATGGAAAGATGGCGCGGTAATTTCAGGATGGCTTCGGCATCATCGAAGATGGCTTGGTGGTTGGGATAGGTGGTTCGCAGCTCTGCAAAAGGCGAAGGAGACTCTTCTCCATCCTCGGAGTCTTCGAAGCGTACCCACCAGGCATGCGGCAGTTGATTTGCGAGCTCCCGCACCTTGGCAGGTTCGAGTCCATATGCCTTGGCGACATCGCCCAGGGCGGAGCGTGGACGATAGCGGTTGATCGTCCCCACCATCGCCACCTTGTCCGTACCATAGGTATCAAAGACATGCTGGATCACAGAGTCGCGCCGGCGTGAACAAAGGTCGGTATCAATGTCCGGAGGTGTCACTCTGGCTGGATTGAGAAAACGCTCGAAGTACAGGTTCAATCGTAATGGATCAGGACTGGTGATTCCCAGACAATGTGCAACCAGCGAGGAAGCTGCCGACCCGCGTGAGGAATAAGGCACACCTGTTTCGCGCGCAAAGTTCAGGATGTCCTCGACGATCAGGAAGATCGGCTCAAAGCCCATCTTCGAAATCACATCCAGTTCATGATCGAGGCGGGTCTGGATCTGCGGCGTGATCTCGCCATAGAGTTCCATCGCGCCCGCGGTGGCTTTATCCCGTAGATGACGTGTGGCTGTTATGCCCTCCGGTAATGGAAGGATGGGCATCTGGGATTTGCCAAGCGGCAAGTCGAAACGACAACGTTCAGCAATTTCTGCGGTGGCTTGCAATGCCTCAGGATATTCCTTGAAGCGTTCCTCGATCAGATGCGGGGATATGAACCAGGCTTCTGCCGGGGCAAGGGCAGCCTGGGAAATAGATGAGACCGTTTGATTCAACCGGATGGCAGCCAGTGTTTTTTGTAATCGAATTTGTTCCGGGGTTTGGTAATAGACTGGATGCGCGACCACGGTCGGCAATCCAAGTTTGCGTGCCTGTGCAGATAACGAACCTGCATTGGTAATATTTCGCAATGGGATGTACAAGCGATCTTCAAATCCATCTTGTAACCCCTGTGGGTTTTCACATAAGGCAATCAGGTCTTTGGAATATTGAAAGAGCGTTTCCAACGAACAGGGAAGATCAGGATTCTCACGCAGGGCAAGGGTACTGCTCAGCCGGCACAGATTAGACCAGCCCTCGACACTTGTCGCCAACAATTGAAGTGGTCCCTGTTTCAGATCGATCTCCAACCCCATCACGGGCTGAATGCCGGCATCCTTGCAGGCTTTAACGAATTCAACCGTTCCGGTCAGCAGATGATGATCGGTCACCCCCACGGCTGACATGCCACAGGCTTTTGCCGCCTGAACAATATCTGAGGGAGTCATCAAGCCTTCCTGCAATGAGAAGGCGGAGTGGGTAGTAAGATGAACGTACATCAAGGCAATTGTAAACGGTTCACTGGAGAACTTAGCGACACGGACGGAATACCCGCCCGGGTCTTTTTGTATCATGCCGTCCATGCCTGAACCTCAAGAACACTTCGCCGCCTCCATCGCTTCCGAAGCCGTGGAAGTCCTGGAAGATCATCTGCTCTTTCCGGGCGGCTATCTCCTGCCTCTCTCCGCGCGTGGCACAGGCGTGCCCGGCATGGCAGACCGGCCCTGGTCGCGCTTATCCGCAGATGTCTTCTTTCCCAATCTGCCGGTGATGTATTCCTTGTCCATGCGGCGTGAACCACCAGATGTTCTGCGTGGATCCTTACGCGCGCGCCGAACTTTATTCGAGGGCTTCATGATGGCGCTCGCGGAGAAGACCGGTCGCCGACCTTCAATGGCGGAACGTTCTGCCGATCATGCGATGGATGCGGCCGAGTCGGAACTGACCTTCGGAAAGCCAGCGTTCAAGATCGCCTTGATGTCGGCACTGTTTGTCGAGCGTAATCGTTTTGAAGAAGCAGAGGCAGCGCGCAGGGTTATTGAGTCCAATTTGCGCGCACGGGGTCTCACATCACAACGACTCTTCTACATCGCCGAACGTGCCTTGCATCATTTCCAACCCGGAGGAAAGTTGTTTCCCGGATTGGATGAGCCGACATTATTTCTCGAAGAGACTCTTCCCTTGATGCCCGCCCCTTCACGGCAGGTCATGCCGGTCGAGGATTCGGTTTGGATCGGCACGCATGCCCGCGATGGAAGGGATGTTCACTTCTCTTTCACCAAGGGACTTGATCCCGCCGTTCCACCTCCACCCCATGCAACTACATTGATCCTCGGTGAACCCGGTGCCGGCAAGACCAGCCTGTTGCGTTGGATCATGTTGCAGCGTTTGTTACAGGGTCGGACAGTGATTTCCATTGATCCCGAAGGCGAAAACAATAAACTCTGCGAAGCCGTAGGCGGAAGAGTCGTGCCAGCTGGTATTCCCGAAGACAAGGAGACCTGCCTCATTCACCCCTTGCAAGGCGAGAACCCGGCAGAATTGCTGTTGGCAGTTCGTTTCTTAATAGCCTCCCTTGCTGGGGAGTCTGTACTTTCTCCCGGTGTACAAGCTGCTCTACATGAAGCCGTGAAGAGACGTTGGGATCGCAGACCGGGAGCGATGACCATCGCGGAATTTGTAGAGACCCTAGGAACGATCAATGTTCCAGAAGCCGCCATGCCGCTGGCGTTACTCAGACCCTTCATGCGAGGTGGACTCTTCGAGGGTTTCTTTGATAGACCCAAAGCACTTCTCTCTCCGCATTTCCCTGCCGGGCAATGGTGGAATTTTGATCTCTCCTCGCTGCGTGAAGAAAACCGTGCCATCGTGCATTCGGTCTTGGCATGGTTTTTGTATCATGCCGTCACGGTCGGCAAGCAACCGATGGACATCTTTATCGATGAAGGCTGGCGCTTGTTGCGCAGTGGTCCGTTCACGGATCTATTGGATGAATTAGGACGCCGTGCTCGCAAACGCGGCGTGGGTGTAACGCTCATCACGCATCTGCCTGCCGACCTCATGAAAAACCCCACCTCCTTGAGTCTGGCATCCACAGCTTTCATCGGTCGGCTCGGACCGGATGAAGCTTTTGCCTTCTATCGTTCCTTGGGTGTACCGGAAAGTGAAGCCAGGAAGAACGCAGAGACAACGTCACGGTTGCCTCCGCGAGTCTTTCTTGCTGCTCCATCTGCGGGGAGAGGTGCTTTGTTCCCGGCGTTGGTCTCCATCCCGCCGACATGGATCCAGTTCTGGAAGCAACTTGGGGCGACAGGAGTGCCACGATGATCTGTATGCATTGTGGCTATGAACATGCCGCCGCCCCAGATCAATGTCCACTCTGTAACGGAGAATGGCAGGCTTGGGAATTGCTTTTTGCACCACACGCTTTGGATGACTTGCGCGCACAGGTCATGGGCTGGATCGCGCAACTTCCATTTCCCACCATGATGGAATGGATCGCATCCTCAAAGGGATTGCGTGTGCGCTTGTATCTACCTCCGCACGTGGCAGAAGGTGTAGTGAATTCCTGGTCAGCCATGACCGGACAGCATTCCAGGTGGCGCAGTTTGGGCATTGTGAAAATCCAATCCGATGGATATGCCCTGCATACCAGCAATCGCTTACCGTCGCTGATTGCCTCTGCAAAAGATAGCGACCCTCTGCTTGCCATTGGCAGCCGGCTGATTAGTGCCGCTCGCGAAGGGCATGATGCCAGTCTACGTCTTTGGCTGCTTGGAAACGAAGATCAACTGCAGGAGAAGTTACGCAGCCTGTCTTCCTACTCGTATGGCACCGAAGGCGGCGTCGGCAATGACACACCCAACTCGTGGGGCATGCAGTTGGATTTTCTACGTGCCGGACTTTTCTTCGGGATGATCATGGCGGGCATCAGTGGCGGGATTCTATTTGCGGGTTGGTTCAATCCGTTTGCGGTCTCCATGTTTGTGATCGCTGGTATCACGATCTGTATTGCTTCGGCTTTAGGTATTCGGGATTGGCTCGCGTGGAGATCGATCCCCAAGGAAGTTGTGGAGAGACGGATACAGGAGCCGCTGTTGAAGGTCGCCTTCTCCATCTCTGAACCGATCCAACTTCCATTGCTGGCTGGGGAGCAATCGTGGCAACCGATTGAATCCACCTGGCCCGCCATCCAAAAACACGGCTTTCCATTACCTGCCGGTGAACTCGCCGGATTGATCGCACCACTTCAATTAGGTGAAGGCTCGGGGTTGTTGGATCGTGCCGTCTGGCAGGAAGTGCCGGCGCCGCCGCCATCGCAACCGTTGCTTGAGGCAGGTTTCAAGATCGGGCAGAGTGTTGCAACCGGCGAACAGGTCGGAGTCGATCCGGATGGACATGGTCTCGCAACCGGTGGCAGTCGTTCAGGCAAATCATCATTTGTTTATTCCATGCTGGAACAACTGACCGCCAAAGGCGATGATGCCCCTGGAATATTTTTGGTCGATCCACATGTGTCGCTTGCAGATGCCTTTCTCGATGCGATTGCTCAATTGCCAGAGGAACAAAAGCAAAAAGCAATCAAGAGATTACGTGTCATAACTCCAGATCAACCGCAGGTCATTCCCTTGAACCTACTTGCCGTTCCCGACTTTACCTGGGCAGGCAATGCCATCGTTCAGGTCGGACGGCGCATCTGGGATGACTACTGGGGTCCACGTATGCAGGCGGCGCTGCTTGGATTATTTCGCCTGGCGCATGTCTGGAACCAGCATCACCCCGAAGCCGGACTGGGTTTATTGCACGTGGTCTTCATGGCGTTCAACAAACCCTGGCGGCATAAGGCGATGGCGTTGTTACCTCCCGGTGAACGCATGGGCGCTTTGGCACTGGACGCCTTGCTTGGACAAACCGGTGAGGGAGACAAGTGGAGTCAGGGCTGGGTCACGGAAGTGATCAGCCCGGTACTCTCGAAGGTCATGGCATTGGAGTTATCGCCCTGGTTGTTCTCCGCCATGCATCAGGAACGCTTTGTGGATCTGAATCAATGGATCGACGAACGCGCCTGGATCGTATTGCGTTTGCCATCCGGTGAGATGGGGCGCGAAGGTGCAAGGCTGACTGCCGGCGTTCTATATAACGTCTTCGATGCCGCGTATCGTAAGGCGACGTTGGAGAAGCCAACACCCTTTTATTTCATCGTCGATGAAGCGCAGGAAATCGGATCGGGGATGCGTCTGGAGTCGATGCTGGCAGAAGGTGCCAAGTTCGGCGCGCGCATGTTCGTGCTGGCACAGTCACTTTCCATGATGCGCAAGGTGGAAGGCATGGAACCGGTTGTACAAGCCATGCTTGCCAATACCTCCACCCAGATGTTCTTCTCGCCCGATCCGGAGGATGCGGATCTGATCCGCGCCACGTTGAACTCGACCGTGCGCTACGGGGACATGACACTCGACTTGCCTTCATTACAGTGCTGGCTGCGGGCGCGTATTGGCGGGAGATGGCAGCCGCCGACCCTGACGCAGATCAAGCCCCTACCAAGAGCAGATGCTGCGAGAGTCCGCGCGCTGATCGAGGATGTCATTGCAGCTCATCCCAACGATTATCTGCCAGCCGATGGCTGGCAGGAGAAAGCTTCCAAAGTTCTGGAGGATATGCTGCCGGCAGCATTATCCAAACTGCTGGATGAATTCCTGGCAGTACGCATCGAGGAGCAGCGCAATACCCAGATCCGCCAGCCCGCACCAGTTGAGGATGAAAGGCGTTTGGGATTTTGATGACCGCAACAACTTTGCGTATTCTGTTGGTGGTCTGTGGTGGACCGCTTGCCTGCACCTTGACCTGTATTGGCATTTTGTATTCTGCCTGGCGTTTGTCCCGCAGGGGAAACGGATGGGATCGATGAGTGACATGAATGTTTTGATCGAGCAGATGGTTACAGAGATTTCCACGCAAACGTTCCAATTGGAAGACCGTCGTCTGCGGCTGTTCCTGAATTGGTTGATGGAGCACAGTATCGAAATGAAGGTTTCCCTTGGAACCTTTGATACCGGTCTAAAAGATACTGACATTCAGGAACGCTTCCGATCAGCACTGAAGACCTGGCTGCAGTCCCTGCCGGCGCAGGGTTTGCTTTGGGAATACCAAACCATCACTGGAGAGATTGGGTGGTGGCGCGATCTTGATCCTTCTCGATGGAAGCTGATCATAAAAACGGAAGAGGAGCCATAAATGATGTGGTTCCTCGCCGGTGTAGGCGTCGGCATCTTCGTTGGGTATCTACTGGGTCTTGTGATCCCTCTCCAGATCTTCATGATCATCTGTCTGGTTTTGGCAGGCTTGCTGGTTCTATTGTTCTTCCTGTTCCATCTCGGCGTCCGGGATTTCCAGGAATATTAGGAGTGTTATGCAGCGTTCTCGTTTGATGTGGATCTTTCCGATCCTTGCGATTCTTTTATGGTGGACATCCGCCTCCACGCATGCTGCGCCACTGGCGGCGTATTCATTGCCAGAGGGACGCACCTATGACCAGGCACACAACCTGGGCTACATCGATTGGAGTGGTCCCGTTCAATATGTGTACATCACCCATCGCGATGGCACTTCACTACCTCCAGAGGAAGGTGGCGCATCCTGCGGTGTCAGCTGCTCCGAATGGGTAACCCGTTTGGGGAATGGTGGAACTGCCAGTGGCTCCTTTGACCGGGATGTATCCTATTTTGAGGCAATGGTCGAATTTACGCGGGACGGCAGTGTTGGCACTGCCACTCTGCGCGCCTGCTCATCAAGTATGTCCTGGTATTTGTACAACGGATCCACGACTTTGCCTGGGTATGTCAGCATGATCCTGGCGGTTCCTGCGGGGTGCCGCTCCTGGTCTCTATCTGCTTCCGGCGGTTATGTGGATTTTCGCTCCATCGATGTGGAATACAGCGGACCGCCCAACACGGCGACTCCCACCCCATCCCGAACGCCCACCTTTACACCCACGATCACACTCACGCCGACGGCAACCTTTACGCCTAGCCTGACGCCGACCTTGACCTTCACGCCTACAATGACATTTACACCCACGGCGACGTTTACCAATACCCCATCACCCACACCCACTCCATTGCCGCCGCAAATTACAGGTGTGGTGGTTTGTGATCTCTGGGGCGATGCCGGTTGGTGTAGAGGGAATGAGACTCTGGAACTGACCGCCAGTGATCCACAAGGGTTTGACCTGACCATTGCTGGTGATTTAAATGGCGAGCCATTTACTTGTGGAAATTCCTGTGACCTGCCCTTGCCGGAGGGAACAGGGACTGCCAACTACACCGTGACCTCCACCAGTGGGCGAACTGCGAGTGGTTTATCCACCTGGCAGCGGGATGGGACGCCACCAGATCTTGCAGTCAGCCTCCCACCTGTGGATGGCAGGAATGGCTGGTATGTCTCGGAGGTGGATCTGTCCGCCATTGCCAACGATGCGATCTCAGGACTCTCCGTCTTGAATGGAAGCCTGGATGGTGGCACGACCTGGATCTCCTTTCCAGTGCAGTTTATGGACGGCGATCACCTGGCGCTGATCCATGCCAGGGATGTGGCTGGGAATGAGGTCACCGTGGAGAGAAGGATCCGTGTGGATACCGTTTCGCCGGTTGTGCAAATTACATCTCCCACCAATGGTGATGTGGTGCAGGGTGATGTGCACTTATCTGGAAGTTTGGAAGATATGACCTCTGGACCAGAGGGAGGCGAGATTTCTGTGGATGGTGGCCGCACCTGGTTCCCTGTTTCGCTGCATGTAGATGCCTGGTCATTCGTTTGGCGATCCGGAGAAGTTCCCAACGGAGAGTACATCATCCAGATGCGCGGGTTGGATCGGGCAGGTAATGATAGTGCTGCTTCGACGATTTCTTTGACCGTGGACAATGCCCCGCCGGCGGTCTCCATCACCGAACGTTGGTGGATTTGGGAGACCGGAACATTGAAGGTCCTCTCCAATCATTTCCCAATTGCAACCATCCAGGTGACGATCCGCGATCCACAAAAGCGTTGGAAGGAAGTGGTGTTGGATTTTGACCCCGGCAGGAATTCCTATACCGTGAAATGGGATCGGCGTTTTGCAGATGGAACACTGGCTCCCCCAGGGGAATACCCGGTTTGGGCGGTGGCATGTGACCTGAATGGATTATGCGGACAGGACGAGGGCTGGATCGTGATCCCGGAGATGGCGACCTCGACTGCCACAATATCACCATCCCCAACGGCAACCAGCACTGTGATGCCTTTGGCGACACCCACTGCAACACAAATAGTTCCAGCGCCGACTTTGGTAATGAACACACCCATACCAGAAGATATCCCTATGCCGGCTCAGTCCTCACTACCAATTTGGCAGATCATTGGCTTGCTGGGTCTATTCATGGTGATCGCCTCTGCCAGTGTGGTCGATCCACGTCCCAAGGCGTTGAAACGGTTGGGCGAAACGTTCAAAGTCATGTCTGCTCAGGCAAAAGACAATTCGTTTGATAACAAAATATAAAAGAAAAGAAAAGGATATACAAACATGGAAATACTTCTTGCAATAGTTGTGGCATCCGCCGTGATCTTCTTTGGGGCGTTGATCAGCATGGGGAACGAACGTCAAAGGAAGGCAATTGATGGGTTGAGGGAACAGGTGGTGCTCTGGGCGATACAGGATTTGAAAATCAAGCGTGAGCACCTTGTTCAGGCAGTCCAGGTTCCTGATCCTTTGGATTGGCTAAACAAGACTGCATCAAGAGTTTGTGCTTATGATTTGAAATTGCAGGTTTTGGAAGTAGTTGAGGAACCGCAATCCTTGATCTGCGCATCAGGTGATGGCGATCTTAAGGTCATTTTTTCACCTCTCTCACCAGTGGATATTCGCCGAATCAAGAGCAGCAGGCAAAGCCGTTTATCCAAATTTGCAGGGCAAAATCCCTTGCTACACCTACCCAAGAGTGTGAATATCCATGAATTGTCCCCATTGAATAGCGGACATCTTTTTGATCTGGAATTGGGGTTGGTATGGACTGCTTTAACTGGACAAAGTTGGAGCACGATCAATAGTTTATGGATTTATATTTTGGGCAATTGATGCCTGCCTACTTTTTGAACGATAGACCGAATCCAAATGGGAAAAGCGGGTTTTCGGAGTCATGGGGCGCATCCTCTTTTTGCGCCCTGACTGCCTCCATCGATGAAGGCAATTCAAAAGGTAAACGTCCTGATGGCGAAAAGAGTCCAAAAATCACATCCAAAACGGCTGAGTCGCTGGCGCCAAAGTTTGCAATCAAGCCGGTGGAATATTCGGTAATCTCAGGTATCACGGCTGGGCGCTCTAGAAACATGTCAATGATGGTTGGAACCCGCCTCATTACGTCCAGAATGTGCTTGCTATCGTTGTCCTTGAAATCCAAGTCTCCAGCATGAAAATAATTTTCCAAAAACCCTTTGCGCTTTTCAAAAGGTGCATGCAAGCGCAGAATGGCGATATCTGCATCCTCCAAATTTGACACCACCCTGCCATATTGGCTGGCGATTTCCGAATCAATGTTCTCCACAAATATCTTCATTCCTTTCCCCAGCGGAAGAAGGTTATCTTTATTTTTCAATAACACAATGGATTTTCGCTGGGCAATTTCCCCGGCTTTACGAAATTCCGGGTTGCCCACAATTCGCTCAGCCAGAACAGGATCCACAAATGGATTATCGAACAATCCCAGGCGAAATTTGTCGCGAAGCAGGCGGCGAACGGATTGGTTGATGCGTTCCTCCGTGATTCTACCGCTGTGAACCAGTTCCACAACGATTTCAGGGCACGCCTCTCCGCCAAACTGATCCACACCCGCTTCAATCGACTTTTGAATTCGTCCGGCAGCCGAAAGATGCTCCACCCCCCAAGCTTTGGCGGGAATCAATTCACGCCCCATATACTTGATCGGATGGATAAGCATCTGGTCTGTGCAAATCACTCCTTCAAATCCATACCGTTTACGCAGCAGCCCTGTCACAATGTCCTTGTTAAATCCAAAGCCGACCTTTTCGAATGGTATGCCGACTGGAATGCTGTAATAGAGCATGATTTGTGCTGTGCCAGCCTGGAAGGCAGCCTCAAATGGTTTTAGGTGGTATTCAAACAAGCCGCCTGGATAAACTTGTTCCTTCCCATATGGGAAGTGGGCATCTTCGCCATTTCTCTGCGGACCCGCCCCGGGAAAATGTTTGGTCATGCAGGCAACGCTTTGAGAACCTAAAGGGTTGCCTTGAAAACCGAGGATATAAGCGGCGATCATCTCTGAGGCAAGGTTGGCATCTTCGCCAAAGGTACCAACTGCCCGACTCCATCGGGGTTCGGTCGCTAAATCTGCCATCGGGTGCAACGCCAATCGAATGCCCACTGCAACATATTCCTGACGGGCTATATTGGCAAATTGTTGAACTAATTCCGGGTCGCGTGTTGCCGCGAGTCCCGCTTGTTCGGGAAACCGCGAAAAGATTTCCTCTGCCATACCGGCTACCGGGTTTTGCATGAAGGAGTGAAGCGAATTGGATGAAATCGTAATAGGAATTCCCAATCGGGTCCGTTCCGCTAATTTCTGAACATGATTCGCCCATTCTGCCATTTGGCGCGGGGCGGCAATCCGTGTTACTTTGAAGTGATTCATGAGCCGCCTGGCGATCAGATCAGAGGATGGAGGCAGGGAAATGAGCGCGCTTTTCTCTCTCAATGTCCCATCTTCGTTCATGCCTATTGTGGCATGGAACATCAGTCCCGCTTTTTCTTCCAGGGTCATTTGCCCAAGAAGATCTTCCACTCGTTCTTCCAAGGGTCGGCGCGGATCTTCGTAAACATCCAAACGGCCGTTTTTATTTAGATCCCGAAATTTGTGACCATCAACCTGTAGGAGTCCTGCCTCTTCGCCAAGCAAAGATAGGTTTTGCCGGGCAACGACTTCCGGTTTAATTTCCAGCCAGTAGTACAGCGCGTACACAAACGCAAATAAACCGACCAGAATGAAGATCAAGATTTTCATGATTCAACCCCAAAAAGCCACGTTCCCGGGCAGGGAACTCTCCGTTCACATTCCCGGCATATTCCGTATTGCTGAAAACTGAAATTCGCCCAACTTTCCAGCAGGGCGTTACTCGAAAAAATCGCATTCGGATTGGTGAAGTATCCCCAGGCAAATGTCCAATCCGTTATTTTTTTACACTTATCGCAATATTGTTTGAAGGTCTTTGGGCGGACTTGGGCAGCATTATATTCAATATTTTCTGATTGCATTGTCAGTGGAAGAATAGTTGGAGAACCTTTTTTGCCGGTTTTATTTTTACTCATTGGTTGTTCCTCTTAAACCACTAACCTCCTGCAGCCATTTTAGTTCGCCTATTAAGTGATGGAGATTGTAATGAAGCAAAAGCGCGCGGGCAGGTTCGTTCTTCAAGGTGGCTTGCGACTTTCTTAGTTTGTCGATCATATTATTTATCAATGCCAGACGACTACTGGCATATTGCTTTCGCTTTCTTTGATCCAGCGAATTCCAAATTTCTGAAAATGAAACGCCTCCAGGAAACCTCTCAAATAAACCAAAACTTTCGATCAAACAATAATCCCTTAAAAATCTGCGCCCTCTTACCGTAATATGATAGTACCGTTGCCGATCTCCCTTCTGACGTGCCCATTGGATCAAATCCCAGCGTACAAGAATTCCAATTTCAGGGGTCAAACTGGCGGCTGCCATTTCCACAGACCAATTCTGGGCAAGACGGGAGAATAATTCCCCAGATATCTGATCCCTGCTTTTGGGCATGCAACTTAAACTTTTCAAGATGGACATCGTTTTATCTGAATATAGCCTATACATGATGCCCCCCGGATAGAATTTGCAAGGTTTTTTTTATTATTGGCAAGGCTGTAGTTACATCTTCATGAATGACTACATTTGCAACTTGATCCAATATGGTAACCGTCTGATTGATAATAATCAGGGATGATCCCTGCAGATAGGCATTATCAATCATTGCCGATGCCGGACCTCCAGACAAAGATGTTCCTGCGATAAGAATCAGATCGCTTTGCCGGATAGTTCTTTGGGCGGCAATTAACGCCTTGGCTGGAAGTTGCTCGCCGGTCAGAATCACATTAGGTTTGAGAATACCATGACAGGTTTTGCATCGAGGAACTAGACCATCCCGAAGAAATTGTTCCAATATTCCTTGCGATGGATAAATTTTGTAGCAGGATATACAGACAACTTCGCCCAATGTTCCATGTAATTCAATCACTTCCCTGTTTCCGGCCTTCTGGTGCAACATATCGCCATTTTGAGTAATGATTGCCTGTAAATACCCCATTTCCTCCATCTCAGCGAGAGCCAGATGTGCCGCATTTGGTTGTGCGGCAAGTACTGTTTTGATGAGAGGAGTGATTTGCTCATAAAATCCCTGAGGGTCGCGGCAGAAGCCTTGCAGAGACCCCCTTGATTGTTCCCCTTCCTGCAAAACTTCTGCCCGCGCCCACAGTCCCGTTCCTGGACTGCGAAAGTCAGGGATGCCTGAACGGGTGGACATCCCCGCGCCTGTGAATGCTATGACTCGTTTGTTTTTTGCCATCAGAGAGGCGGCTTGAAGAATTTCGTTAGAGGCATCAAGTTGAGACATTTCAATTTTACCAAAACTCGTTTATTATCACAGTATATTCAGGCATCTGATCATGCTGAGTAGTTACTCGAATCAAAATAAATACAGACTTTCATTGAATGAAAGTCTGCTGATATAAATATCATGCTAATGTGTAAAAAGCAACACCTAGGGTACCAGGTCCTGCATGGGTGCCAATTACGGGGCCAGCTTCTGCAATCATCAAGTCCGCGCAATTAAATTTAGCCCTCAATTGTTCTCCAAATTCTCGCGCTTCAGATTCTGCTTCGCAATGCAGCACGGCAAAGTGAGTTTCCTTTGCACCAATCTTTTCCTCCACCAATTCAAATAGGCGCGCAACCGCGCGCTTACGGGTACGGGCGCGTTCCAAGGGCTCGATTCGCCCTTCCTTAACGTAAAGAATTGGTTTAATGGCTAGCGCCGACCCAAGAAAGGCAGTTGCCCCTCCAATGCGCCCTCCTTTGTGGAGGTATTCAAGTGTTTCCACGGTGAAAAACAGGTTCATATTTTGCTTGATGCGCTCCAATAGTTCAACCACCTCTTTGGCGCTCTTTCCATTCTCTGCCGCAGCCCGCGCGGCAATCGCCATCATTCCAAACCCAAGCGAAACATTCTCTGAATTGACAACATGAACAGGCACATCTTTAAACTGCTCATTCGCCATTAATGCCGATTGCAGTGTGGCGCTCATCTTATCGGAAATGGTCACTGTAACAATTTCCTCCGCCTCCTGCGCCAGTTTGCTGTAGACATCGATGAAATCCTGCGCCGTAGGCTGGGCGGTGGTGGGCAGTTTTTTGCTGGCGCGTAACAGAGTATAGAATTCTTTTGCATCCAAATTAACACCCACTTGAAAGTTTTTATCCCCAAAGTTTAAATGGACAGGGACAACATGCACCCCATATTGCAGACCTTGTGCAGGGGTCAAGGAACAGGCTCCATCTGTAACAACTGCAACTTTTTTCTTTGTCGACATAATAATCTCCTTTGGTTGATCAATAGAATAGTTTGAGGCGATTGGAAGTGGACAACATTATCCTGAGCGTTTACTCTCCTTTTCGGATCCTGCTCATTTCCTCTTGGCGCGCCAGCCAACGCCGCGTTCTGTGCCATCAAGTAGATTACGGATATTCGGACGCAATGCCCAAAGCAAAAGCGCTTCTACAATTAGGCAATACAAAACATAGACCCACGGGGAGTAACCTTGCCAGGCACGTACCGCAAAAAGGATGATAGCTATGAGAGGGACGGTCATCGTTGTTACCGATGCGTACCCCACACCAAAATAGATCAATATGCTAATTGGAATTAAGATCAGGAAACTCGTCGGCCATAAACCTAAAGCCCCGCCTAAAGCCGGCGCACCCCCAGCCCCTCCGCGTAAGCGCAGCAACCCAGCTTCGTCACGCTCGGTAAGGAAAATGGAATAATTGTGACCCAGGATGGCTGCCAAGGGGGCAAGAATTTCCAACCAGGCATTATCAGGCGTCAGCCAACGTGCCAGCCATACGGCGCTGGCTCCTTTGAAAACATCCAAGAGCAATGTTAGTATGGCAATGGCAGGACCCGCAGCGCGCAAGGCATTGGTCGTGCCGGTGCGTCCGCTCCCAATCAGGCGCACATCCTGCCCGGTTTTCCAGCGAACCAGCAGCAGACCAAACGGAATGGAGCCAAGCAAGTAAGAGATCACAAGAACAATAACGGGCATGCGTTTAATCCGTCCGTTTCTTATGCTCAAACCCATACCAGCCATGCCCATCCAGCACGGTCGCATTTGTGCGCCCGTTGATCTCGTGCGGATCGGCGATGGTGTGATTCAGGTCATAGTGGATGGGCAGGATATAGTGCGGCTCGAATCGGTTGGACATTCCCATCAGCGCGTTTTTATAGCGGGCAGGCTGAAAGGGAGGCGTGCGCCAGGGCAAGCAGAGCAGATCGGGGCGTTGGGGCAGAGGCGCCTCATGCGCGTCGCCAATATGCAGCAGTGTAATCTCATCCTTCACAAGGAAGGAAAGCGGAGTACCGCCTGGGTCTGGGAATCGCCAGCGAAACAATACGTAAAAAAACGTATATAAGAATCCACCAATCGCACTGTATCCCGGCAGGATTTCGATGCCCGCAACCTCATCCCCTGCCTTGACGGGGCGCAGGCGCTCGCGCGGAACGCCCAGTTGCGCAGCAATTTCGCAAACATCCGGCGAAGCCAGCACAATTCCCGTCGGCACTTCTGCCACGCGCCCGATGTGGTCTTTATGGGCATGAGTGACACAGATATATTCCACGCCCGGGTCCGGTTCGCGCGTGAAGTCTGGGTCTATTAAAATGTGATGCCTGCCTTTGATTTCGACGCAGGAATGACCAAGATAACGAACTTTCAATTCAGCCTCCATAGTGTTTTTTTTATAAAAAAGGTTTTTCAATACACCATACGAATAAAACTACCATCGCAAAGCCGATCAAAAATACGGGCTAGTTGAATACCGATAGCTTCAATTGGTTCAACGTTTGCGCGTCGGCAGGCAGGGCAGAAAGCGCGTCTGGCATGAAGGCATACAGCATGAGCAGGATGCCGCCAGCCAGCGCCCCCAATCCGCGAATGTGGGACGTATGGCAACCTTGTGCTCTTCACTCAGAACTAGGATCGCGCCGCCGAAAACCATCAGCAAGGAAACCAACACAGGCAAAAGAACCGGTCCCCACCTGGGGAGTGGAATCAGGAAGAGGAGGTCGGGATCAAGTAGAGTTTGCGGCCACCCGATAAACACTCGCAGCCAGATGTAATAAAAGATATCCCAGATACCAAAAGCGAAGACGGCAAACCCCAATCGGGATGTAAACTTCTTTCCTGCAATCCAGCCTACAGATAGCAGCATGACCAGTGTTGCTGCCTCCCTGCCAAATTCGATGGCTCCAATTTGCGGGTTAAATGGCGGCACAGCTTGGATGGGATCATTAATGCCGTACAGTCTTCTTAGATAGACAACCACAGCCGATTCGAGATACGCCATAGCGACGGCGAACAGCCCGATCCATAAAAGGGATTTTGTCTTTCCGTTCAATTCCCTGCTCGCAGACTTTCCTTCGCTTCATTCCCCAACGTTGTGCCTGCTCCCGTTCCCAAGCCTTCAAATAAATGAGAAGCCTGCACAAAGATCCCCTCACCGCTGACAGCTACTTCTCCGCCCACCAATCGGATTGCTCCTGCAGCAGTCACCTTCTTCCCATTGACATTCAGCACCCATGCACTGATCGTGAACATCTGACCAAGCGGAACGGGTTTGAGGTAATTGATATTGATGTTCACCGAGGCGACGCGATGTCCCGCCAGCCAGACCGCCGCGCCCATGGCTTCATCCAGCAATGCGGCGGATGCGCCGCCATGCGCCATGCCAGGCGGACCTTGTTGAGCGAGGGTCAAGGTCACTTCAGCAAAAATCGAGTTATCGTCCTGGGCGTACCAGGTCACGCCCATGCTTGGCGAATCTTCCGAGCCGCATACGAAACAAGAGCCATGAGAGGGTAATTTCTTCATTAAGTGTTTCAATCCTTTTTGTTATAGGATAGGTGAATTTCCGAATAAACCGAAAAAATAAAATAAAAAAAGTTACCAAAGTAGACTTGCTATGCACGCACAACTTCCCGCAGCAAATCAGCCAGGCGGTTCAACCTCTCCGCGTTCAATGTGGAAACTGCCGAGAGAATCTGGCCTGCTCTGCTCAGCAACAGGCTTCCTAAACGAAAATAAAGCCGTTTCGAGATGGCAAGGCTAAATCCAAGCCCGATCAAGGCGCTTATGCTGGCGGCTACCGAGAGTTCCTGGTTCAAAAAAGCCTTTCGCATATTGGTTACATCCTCATGTTCATCCATTAAATTCAAATTGAGCAAAATGGCGGTTGTAATGTTCGCCAGATTCGGGAGCGATACGTTTTCACTTGGGATGTGTTCGAGCAAGTTATCCAGGAGGCTTTCGAGGTCTTTGTCCCGGTAATTCTCAATTTGTTGCAGGATACGTTTTTTTACTTGCTGCCATTCTTCCTCGTTACGTATATCGCTTCCAGCTAATGTTCGCAGTCTTCGGACGGCGGCAAGCGTGGGACGAAATGCAATGGTTGGCCGTCCAGGTCCGCCAGGCTGATCAGGACGTTGGTGTTCCGCTTCAACCATCCCATGCGCTTCGAGAAGGCGCAGCATTTCATAGGCGCTGACCGGGCTAATTCGAAGGTGTTTTGCAAGCGTAGTGTAATGAATGGGCTCTCCGCCTTCATGGTAGAGATCCAGAAGCTTGCTTAATACCTCTTGTTGGCGTCGGGTAAGTTTTATAGACATCTTCCGAAAATTCCGAAAATATTATATCATGCTCCCTGATGAAGTAATCCCAATCCATGAAGATGAAATAATGTTACACTATCACCGTAACGCAAGGAGCGCGTTGTGACAAAAGCCGCCACCCTATCAAACGAACTTCGGAAATTCATGGAGGAAACCATGCGCCAAAGCATGAAGGGCCTGCTGGCTTTTACGCGCGACCGGAATATTTCTTTTTCCCAGATTTCAATACTTATGCATCTTTATTACAAAGGAAAAAGCAATGTTTCTGATATTGCCGAAAAATTGGGGACGACCAACGCAGCAGCCAGTCAACTTATCAGGAAACTGGAACTGGAACATCTGGTACGGAGATATGAAGGAACTGACGACAGGCGGGTCCGCCAGATAGAACTGGGGGAACATGGAAAGAAACTTGTGGATGACATGATCGCCACCCGATTTCACTGGCTGGATGACTTAGCCTTGCTAATTGACAACGAGAAAAGCGGGCAGATCTTGTTGTCGATCCATGAGTTGACAGAGATGATACAGCAGGTTGAGTAGAAACCTAGTTCTAATGAATGAACTGTGCCATTGTACCTTTTTTGAGGAAATACCTCTCCATAAAATGGATGGCATGACAAGAAAATTAATTGTTACTCGTCATCTTTTTAACACCTTTTCAGCCATGTTCTTACTGCCGCCAGCGATTCGGTGGTGATGGTATGACCCATGTGGAAGTTGTGATAGTCCACATCCACGCCATCTTGCAGGTTCCGGCTTCGTCTACGCAATAGACGTTATCGGAAATAACCAACAGGACTATAAAATGCCCTTGAAAATCGGCTTTTTTATGCCAAAATCCTTATTACCGATAACGTCTAATATACCGATTGAATGTATCTCATCCCTTTGGGCAATATAGTGCAATTCATAGCCCCAGACGGGTAAACTGCTCATGCGGCGCGTTGATGGAGGTGAGGAACTCGCGCAGGCTGGCTTTCAGCCGCTCGACGACTTCGGGATGTTCGGCGTATAAGTTTTGCTGCTGCTGCGGGTCGTCCTTGACGTTGTAGAGGGCGCTGGACATCGGTCCGCGTGTGACGCGGGCGGAGTAGCGTTTGCCATCAAAGTCGTCGTTCACGCGCACGTCGCCAAATTGGGGCGGCAGGGGCGAGTACCAGTAGAGCGGTTCGTTTTTGTCACTGGGGGGCCAGAGGTAGAGAGTCCATTCGCCGTCGGTGATGTTCATGGCTTCGCCGTAGCGCCCATAGACGGCAGTCTCGCGGATGGGCGAATCGCTTTCAGCGTGGAGAATGTATGGGAGCAAACTCCGCCCATGCGTCCCGGCAGGAAGCGGGATGTTGAATCCATCCAATACGGTGGCGAATAAATCCACAGGTTGAACGAGGTGTGGCACGCGGCGTCCCCCCATCCCTTTGGGATGGTAGATGAGGAGCGGGACGTGGGCGAGTTCCTGATACATATTCGAGTCGCCGAGGTCGCTCCAGGGTTTGCCGATCATGCCGTGTTCGCCGAAGAGATGCCCGTGATCGGTGACGACAATAATCATGGTGTCGTCCATCAAGCCGAGATGTTCCACTTTATCAAGCAGGTGTCCGAGCCAGCGATCCACCATCGTCACTTCGCCCGCGTACAGGGCGCGGATTTCCTTGAGTTCTTCTTCGCTGTACAGGTCGGATTTGCCGTAGGTGGGCCAGATGAATCGCTGACCTTTGAAGCCAGGGTTGTACATCTCGTCGTAGGGGAAGGGCGGGTCGAAGGGTTCGTGCGGGTCGAAAACTTCGAGCAGGAGGAAGAAGTCTTTTAAGTTGCGGTTGCGCTCCACCCAGTCGGAGGCTTTGCGGAAGACCTGCGGGGCAAAGTAGTCTTCTTCCACGCGGAAGTGGGCAGTGTTGCGTTTGTAGCGGGCAAAGGAGCCAGGGCGGAGGGCGTGACGCGCCATGCGCTCCGCTTCGCCAGGGTATTCGACGGGGATGTCGGGGTCGGTGATCCACAGGTCGTTTTCCTGTCCACGAATGAACTCCGCGCCAGAAAAGTTGAAGAAGTAATTGCCAGAGCCGCGCTCCCACATGTGATAGTGGTCGCTGATGACCATGCTGGTATGCCCGTTTTGGGTGACGATTTTGGCGAGGTCGGGGTCGGAGGTTTCGAGCGGACCCCAGCCGCGCCAGGGGAACTCGAAGCGTCCCGTCCACATATCGCGGCGGGCGGGCATACACGGGTACGAGCCGAGGTAGGCGTTGTCAAAGACGACGCTTTTTTTCGCCAGCGCATCGAGGTTGGGGGTTTGAATCCACTCGTTGCCGTAACAGCCGAGATGGTCGCGCCGCAGGGTATCTATCAGGATGAAGATGGTGTTCATGGGTGATCCTCTAGTTCATTACAAGATTCTTAACCACGAAGGGCACAAAATACACAAAGGATTAAGAAATAGGCTTTCCTTCGTGACCCTTCGCGGTTCAAAGTTTTTTCATAATCTCCGACGGTGGTCGGCGCTGACGGAGCAGGTCCGCCATCTGGCGCATGGGCTGGTCAACGTGCGTGAAGAAGGCTTTGAAGCCCGCGCACAAATGATTCAGCCCCGCTTCGCCGTCGGGCGTGAAGTCGGTGCGGTCTTTGGGACAGCCGCCGTTGCAGGCAAACAGGACGGGACATTCGCGGCAGTAGCGCGGCAGGGACGATTTTTTGTCCAATCCAAAAGCGCGCTGCCGCTCACTGCCCACCAGTTCGTTCATGGGCGTTTCAAAAATATTTCCCAAACGGTAACGCGGCTCGACGAAATGGTCGCAGGAATACAGGTCGCCGTTATGCTCCATCGCCAGCGCCAGCCCGCAGGTTTCCTGAAAAACGCACAAACCGCCAGGCGCGCCCAGCCAGCGTCCGAGCGCGGTGTCGAACATCTGCACGAAGACTTTGCCCACGTCGCGGCGCACCCATTCGTCGAAAACGGCGATCAGAAAATCGCCGTACTGCCCGCCCGTGATGGAACGCGGCGTGAGCGCCAGCCCCTCTTGAAAGCCCGTCTCGTTCTCGCGCTCGACGATGGGAATAAACTGGATGAACTCCGCGCCGATTTCGTCGCGCAGGAAGCGGTACACTTCCAACGGCTGATGCACGTTGGCGGCGCTGACGCAGGTCAGGATGTTGAAATCCACTTTATGTTTTTTGAGCAATGCGATGGAACGCAGGACGCGCTCGAAGGTGGGACTCCTGCCCTTGTCGCGGCGATACAAATCATGCGCTTCACGCGGACCGTCGAGGCTGATTCCGATTAGGAAGCGATTCTCAGCGAAGAACTTACACCACTCATCGTCCAGCAGCGTGCCGTTGGTTTGCAGGGCGTTTTCGATTCTCATGCCAGGGCGGGCGTACTTCTTCTGGTACGTCACCGCCTTGCGGAAAAAGTCCAAGCCCATCAGGGTCGGTTCGCCGCCCTGCCACGCAAAGTTGACTTCAGGCGCGCGCTGACTCTGAATGTACTGACGGGTGTACGTTTCCAGCGTCTCGTCCGACATGCGGAAGGACGCGCCAGGGTACAAATCTTCCTTGCGGAGATAAAAACAATAGTCGCAGTCGAGATTGCAAATCGCGCCGCGCGGCTTGGTCATCACATGAAAGGCGGGAGGCAGGGGAATGGCAGTCATTTCTTCTTTTCAAATACTTCTTTCATGTTCCCAGTGTGGATTATCGCTTGCGCGAAGATACCAATATAACAGACGTTCCCGTAAATCGTCACGAATCTGGCTGAGGGCGGGGTCGTTGGCGCGGTTGACCAGTTCCTGCGGGTCGTTTGTCAAGTCGTACAGTTCTTCCCTGCCCGCGCTGCGGATGACCAGTTTCCACTCGCGCGTGCGAATCATGGCGGCGCGCGCCACCGTGGTTGGGTCGTCCTGCTGGAGTTTGAGTTTCTCGAAGTAGTGTCCCATCAAGGGATCGTCGGCAGAGGTGATGCCCGCTTCAAAGGCTTGCGGCTCGCGCGGGTCATATCCGCCCGCCGCATAAACGGCGTCCCGTTCCGCCGCGCCTTCCATCAAAGAAGTGAGCGACTGACCGAAGTGGGTGTACGGCGTCTGAACCCCCGCCTGCTCCAATACGGTGGGAAACAGGTCGAGCGATTGGGTGAAGCCGTCCACGCGGCGCCCGGCGTACATATTTTTGGGATACTTGACGATCAGCGGCGCGCGCGCCAAAACATCCTGAAAACCTGTGGGCCATTTTTCGGGCAAGCCGTAATCGCCGACGTAATCGCCGTGGTCGCTGAGGAACAGGATGAGCGCATCGTCGTACAGTCCGCGCGCTTTGAGCGCGTCCATCACGCGCCCCACCTGCTCATCCAGTTTTGTGACCATGCCGTAATACACGGCGCGGATTTCGCGCCAGTCTTCGGGGGTGACGCCCGCCATCTCGTAGCGGGAGAACAGTTCGCGCATGAAGTGCGGCTTGTCGTCCAGTTGAGCGGGGATGGGGTCGGGGACGGCGGCGCGGTCGTACATCGAGAAATACGGTTCTTCGACATGATACGGCGTGTGCGGCAGGCTGGCGGCGATGTACAGGCAGAACGGCTGGGACGGCGCGTCTTTCAGCCACTGCACGGCGGAATCAAAGATCAGCCCTTCGGTTTGCGCGGCGGGAGAATCGGCTTCGGCTTTGCCAAAGTAGAAGGAATGATGCAGGCGGTGTCCGCGCGGGTAGGGCGTGTGCGCCATTGGCAGAACGTCCGCAAATTCTTGCAGGCGTTCATCGCCGAATAATGCGCTGAACGATTTGCGTTCCACCACAAACAAGCGGAAGACCAGCCGCAGTAATTTCACTTTACGCCCGAAAGGCAGGCGGCGCAAACGCTGGCGCAAAATTCCCAGCAGGGCGTTTTGCGGTCCCGCCAGGCGGCGGCTGAAACTGGCGCGCAGACTGGGCGCGGTCATCAAATCGTTTTTGCCCGCCATGACGGTCTGGTAGCCGTTGTCTTTCAGCAGTTTGAAGAGATTCTCTTCGTGCGGGCGCAGCAACTGGTACAGCGAGCGATGCCCGTTGACCTGCGGGTACAAGCCCGTGAAGTTTGCCATACGCGACGGGGCGCAGACGGGATTGACGGCGTAGTTTTGGGCAAAGGTCACGCCGTCCGCTGCCAGCGCGGAAAGATGCGGCACGCGGACGATCGGATTCTCCAGCGCGTCCGCGCGCAGGTCGTCGGCGATGATGATGACAATGTTGGGAGGGTTGGACATGGAATTGTCTTCTTTCAAAAAAATTTACCGATTGACATGGCGAAGAAAAGAAGCCGCTTCATTGAGCGCCGCGTTGGCTTGCGGAAGGAATCCAACAAAGTTAAAGAAGCCGTGAATCGCGCCCTGATACCGCACGCAGCGCGCCTCAACGCCCGCTTCTTCCAGCCGCGCCGCATAGCGTTCGGCTTCATCGCGCAGAGGGTCGAACTCGGCAGTGAGAATCAAAGCGGGGGGCAGGTTGCCCAAATCTTGCGCGAGAAGCGGCGAAACGCGCGGGTCGAGCCGTTCCGCCTGCGCGCTGAGATATTGATCCCGCCGCTTTTCCAGCATGGACGTGGTGATGCCATAGCCCTGCGTTCCAAATTGGCGGTGCGAGTCGGTATCCATTTGGGCAAGGTTCGTGACAGGATTAAATAAAATTTGAAAGCGGATGGGCGGCGCGCCGCGCTGACGCGCCGTCAGACAGGCAGCCGCCGCCAGCGTTCCGCCCGCGCTGCCGCCTGCCACGCCCAAACGGGCAGAATCTCCGCCGAATTTTATGGCGTTCTCAAAAGCCCAATCCAGCGCCGCAAGCGTATCTTCCAACGCGGCGGGAAATTTGTGCTCAGGCGCCAGGCGGTAATCCACAGAAATTACAATGCACTTTCCACGCTTTGCCAGGCGGCGGCAAACCGCGTCGGCTTGACTCAATCCGCCTAATACCCAACCGCCGCCGTGCAGAAAGACCAACACAGGCAACGGCGAGGGCGCATCGGGCTTGTAGACGCGCACGGGGATGTCCCTGCCTTGCGCGGGAATGAAGCGGTCTTCGATGCGCTTCACCTGATCGCGACGGATGAGAAAGCGCATCAGCCCGTTGAGCGCCCTTTGTTCCCGCGCCCGCTCTTCTTCAGGAGAAAGTTCCTGGGAGGAGGGTTTGGGTGTAAGCCGGGACAAGAGCTTCAAGCGCGGGTCGAGCCGTCCGCCGCCCAAGCCCGCCGGGTCAGCAATCTGAAACGACATGGCGGTTAAGCGAGTTCTACGATGATGAGATGGTTGGGCATGGATTCACTGTTTTTGGAGGCGGGTTTGAGGGCAGAGACCAGCCCCAAGTCAGGGCTGAAGCGGTGTGTTTATCGCGCTGCGGCATTAAATCTGTTTGAAATGAAACTCTTCGGGCAGAAGTTGGAAGGCTTCTTCCCGCGTGATTTCGCCGTTGTTGGCTTGCGCCATCACCTGAACGTTGTCGTCGCGCAATTTGAACATGCGCAACAGCGGCAGCGCAAGCAGGGCGCCGATGACGGGAAAGATGGAATACATCATCCAGATGCCCTTGAGAGTTTCAGGCGTTTGAATCGCGCCCGCGCCTTCCACAAACCCAAAGTACGCCAGACCCGCCAGGGCAATGGCGGCGGAGAGACCGTTCATCAACTTGGTGGCGAAGGTTTGCAGGGAGAAGGTGATGCCTTCGGCGCGCTCGCCCGTTTTGAATGTGCCATATTCAACGCAATCGGGCGTAAACATAAACGTGAGGATGCCCGTCAGCGCCGCGCCGAGGTTGCGAAGAACCAGGATGAGCATGAAAAGCGGGTAATTTTCGTATCCGACAAAGTAGATGACCACGCTGAAAACGATAAAGAAGATGATGGAGAACACATACAGGTTAAATTTGCCAAAGCGTTTGGTGAGCGCGGGCGTGAATGCGGCGAGTAATAACATGGGCAGGATGGTGATTCCCAGCAGGGTGGTTGCCGCCTGTGGGTTGCCGAGGTTGTTTACCGCAAAATAGGGAGTGAGCGTCAGCACGGTGTTGGTCAGCGAATAGACCACCATCGAGGCGTAAAAAATCAGCAGGTATTTGTTGCCTTTGAGGTATTTCCAGATGTCGCCCAGCGAGGGGGCGTTTTCCTTCCTGCTTAGGACGCGCTCCTGCGCCAGATTGGTAACAGGGTACTTGGCGATGACGCCAATCACGGAAATCGCAAGGGCGGTGGCAAGCCAGCCGATTTTTGGATAAAGCAGGGGGACGCCAAGCGCGATGGTGATTGTGCCAATCATTCCGCCCACGCGCCCGATGGAAATGATAACGGTTCGCTCCTGAATGTTTTCGGTCATGGCGGTGGTCAAGGCGAAGATGGGCGCGTCGGTGAGGGTGTAGGTTAAATCCCATAACAGGTAGGCGATCATCGCCCAGACAATTTTCATCTCCAGCGAGATGGAAGCGGGCATGGCAAAAATCAGGACGGTGGTGATGGCAATGGGGATGATAGACCAGCGAATCCAGGGCAGGAATTTTCCGCGTTTGGGTTTGGAGCGGTCAATGATGACCCCAAAAATTGGGTCATTGACGGCGTCCCAAATCTTTGCGACCAGAAAGATGGTCGCTACGGCGGCGGCGGTGATGCCCTGATCGGTGAGGAAGATTTGGTGGAAGTTCAAGAGCAGCATGTAGATGATGCTCTGCCCAAAGAAATAGACACCATAAGCAGTGCGCTCTGGCTTTGACGTTTGAAAAGCGACAGCAGGGCTGCCTGTTTGCGCTTTCAGGGACGTTACGTTATTTGTCTCCATGTCTCTCTCTATGCCAGTTCGGCGCGGCGTTTTGCCAGCGTGTCATCCAGCGCCATGCGGTCACGGTGATAGTAGGGGTAGAAGGCAAACCACGAGAGAACACTGAAAGCGAGCGAGACGGTCACCGACCAGAAGAACAGATTGGTGAGCGTAATTTGGTTGCCGATAATACCAACCAGCGCGGCGATGGCGGCTTGAACCAATCCGTTTGCCAGACGGTTGGCAGCGTAGGCGGTGCTGCGCTGTTCGGGCAGGTTGACGGCGGCGATCATCGAGGCGATTGCGGCGGGAAATGCCATGTCCATGAACAAGCCAAACAGCAGGGCGAAGGCAAAGAAGGTCATCATATTGCCCGTCACCTGCTGGAAGAAGAAGTAGCCCAAAACTGCCATCATGGCGCGCGAACCCTGCGCGATGAACAGCCGTCCATAACGCGGGTTTTTGCGTTCCGCCCAGTCGCCCAGCAGACCGCCAATCAGCGTGCTTAATGCCGAGCCGATGACGATGCCTGTCAGCACGGTGGTGGCTTGACCGGGGCGGAAGCCGCGCTCATCCACCAGCCAGGTAACGGCAAAGGTCAGGATGGTCAGTTGAACAGGCACGCCGAAAATCTTTTCAAAAATCAACAGCAGGTTGGTCGGCACGCGGAAGATGGCCGCCACGCTCTGCCACGAAAACGTGTATTTTTTTTCAGACTTCTGCGCCACATCGGCAATGACGGCTTCCGCGCCGCCGCGCGGCGGTTCTTTAAGGAAGAAGGCAAAGAGCAGACCGCTCAACATGCTCAGCGCGCCGAAGGTGACAAAACCGATGCGCCAGCCGGTTTCGGGAATTTCCGCCATGCGCCCAAAGAACAGGATGCTGACGATGACTGCCAGCGAGGAAATCATGCGCATAATGCCGAAGACCTTGCCGCGCTCCTTTTGCGGAAACAGGTCGGTGAGCATGGAGTTCATCGGCGAGCCGAGCGCCACCAGCCCAATGGCGGCGATGATGCGCAGGGAAAGCAGCATCTCGTAACTGGCGGAGAAACCGATCAACAACGTCCACAAGCCCCACAGCCCCGTGCCGATAATCAGAATGCGCTTGCGGCTGAAGCGGTCTGCGAGCATTCCCCAGATGGGACCAAAAATCATTTCCATCACTTTGCCCAAACTGGTGATTGTGCCAAGATGGGCGGTGGTCATATTGAGCGAAGCGCGGATGGCGGGGAACATGGAAGACATCGCCTGGTCTTCGCCCGCGTCCACAATGCCGGCGAAAGCCAGCGTTACCACATTGCGCCAGCGTCCCTTGATGGGCGTGGCTTCGGTGGCGGGAAGCGTTTCGGAAACAGCAGTCATGGGAACTCCTTTTAATATGACCCTCACCCTGCCCTCTCCCAAAGGGAGAGGGAATCCCCTTCCCCATTCGGGGGAAGGGCTGGGGATGAGGGTGAGAGATTATTTTTCCAACTGCGAAAAAAACTGCGCGACACGCTGATACACGATTTCATGCTCCACGTCCAGCGTGATGACGTGTCCGCTTTTTTCGAGCCAAAGCGTCTCTTTGTGGGGCGTGGTCAGGCGCTCGCTCAACAAGTCCAGCGCATTCGGCTCGACCACTTTGTCGCCGCGCGATTGAATGAGCAGGACAGGCACATTGATCTTCGGCAGACCTGCCTGCATCAGTTTCGCCAGCCCAGCCGCTTCCGCGATGGCATGAGGCACAAAATAACGATACGATGTTTCGGCGGCAATTCCCACCGCGCCCGGCTTTTTGAATTTGGGGACAAATAAACTGAGCGGGCGCATCAAGGGGACGCGCCAATCATTCGTCAGCCCATAGGGCGCGGATAACGCCGCCACACCGCTGACCTGATAACGGTTTGCCGTGATCAGAGTCAGGATTCCGCCCATGGAGAGTCCCGCCACATAAATGTGGTCGCTCATGTCTTTCAAAAGATTCAAGCCGTCTTCCACGGCGGTAATCCAATCGCGCCAGGCGGGACGGCGCAAATCGTCCACATGCGTGCCGTGTCCGGGCAGGCGGATGCCCAGCGCGGTGTAGCCTTGCGTTTCATTCAGATATTTCCCCAGTCCGCGCATGGCGGCGGGCGAGCCGGTGAAGCCGTGAATCAACAAAACGCCCGTGTGGCTGCCGGGAAAAAGGAACGGCTCCGCGCCGGGCATGGTAAGAAATTGATTCATTTTTATTTTTCCTCTAAAGGTTGAAAACCGCCGCCTAATATTTCCTGCGTGGGCATGACCACCACAAAGGCTTGCGGGTCTTGGGCGCTAACAATGGATTTCAGATGCGCCACTTCCGTTACCGTGAGCGCCACCATCAAAACCGGGCGATCCTGATGCGAGTAGATACCCTGCCCGGAAAGGAGTGTGCCGCTGCGCTTCATCTCTTTGATGATTTTTTCCGAGACCGCCTGCGGGTCTTTGGTCACAACCAGCGCCAGGATGCGGCGGCGGCGGCGGGAAACGCGTTCTTTTTTTAATGGTTCGAAATCTGGTTTCACCCTCATCGCGCGCCAAAGCGAATTCATCATTGGCATACCATCGAACTTTGGCAGCACTTCGCCGCTGGCTTGCGTCAGCCCGGCGGTTAAAATTCCCACCAAAACCAGCGCTCCGTTGAATATCAAACCTAAAATCAACATGGTCGTGCCAGAGATGGGACCAAGCGCTGAGCGTGTCACAAATTCCGCCCAGGCAGCGGCGGGAACGGGGTGCAGATATACTTTGAGCGCCCAGACCATTCCCACTAGAAGAAAAATCCAAAAGTAGTTGCGGCGAAAGCGACGTCCGAAGGCTTCCCAAATGCTGATGGGAAATTCGGGCGTAAGCAGCGTTTCCGCAAGGTTCTCCGCCCATTCGGGGTGGGGCGCAAACGGGGGCGCAAGCATGGCGGCGAAGAAGTCGGTCTCCATCAGGCGGGCGCGGTATGCCCATAATTCGTAATAACGGTAACGTCTCGCTTCTATCCACAGAAAAATGGCGATCAAGAGAGTATTAATCAGCAGGACGCCGTGGTGATTGTTGGGGGATGAAAGGGCAAAAGAAATTGCCGCGCTGGTGGTGACAACCGCCCAATTCGTTGTATTATCCAATCTCATGCGCCAAGTGTTGGAACGCTGGATTTCGGCGCGGTAATAATGCACCATCGCTGTGGTAAATTCAGAGGGGCGCAGGTGGTAGCCGCGATACGACCAGACCGATTCGTCGGCGCCGGAAGCGGGTCTTTCTTCAGTCATTGCAATCCTTATCCTTTCAGGGCGCCCAGTGTCAATCCCTTAATAATATAGCGTTGGGCGAAGGCAACCATCAGCAGGGCGGGGATCATGGCAAAGAATGCGCCCGCCGCCATTTCGCCGTAACGGATACTGTATTCCTGCACAAAACTGGAGATACCGACCGGGATGGTCATGCCGCGCGGCGTGCTGGTCAGCGAGAGGGAGAAGAGGAAGTCGCGCCATGAGAAGATGAACGCCAGCGCACCCGCAGCGGCGATGCCCGGCTGAATCATCGGGAGCAGAACCTGGGTCAGGGATTGGAAGCGGTTCGCGCCGTCCACCATGGCGGCTTCTTCCAGTTCCTTGGGAACGTCTGCAAAGAAGTCCAGCAAAATCCAAGTGGCGGTGGGCAGGTTCAAAACGATGTGACCCATGATGACCGCCAACACTGTGTCGTAGATGTTGAGCGAGCGGGCAATCAGGTAGAAAGGTCCCAAAAATGTGACAGGCGGAAGCATATGAATGAATAAAATCATTCCCAGCAGTAAGCCGCTCCACAGGGGACGCCAGCGAAAACGGCTGAGGCTGTATGCCGCCAAACTGGCAATTACCAGCACGATCACCATTGTGCCAGCGGCAACCACAAGACTGTTAAATGTAAGCCGTAAAAAGTTGCTCTGACTGGGGTCAAAGAGTCTTTCGTAATTGACCAGTGTGGGCGTAAATGCCAGGCTGCCGGAAATAATGTCGCGGAAGAGTTTAAGGGAGGTCATCAGCGTGAAAAAAATGGGAACCAGCGTAAAAACCACCACAAACATCAGAAAGCCGTGCCGAAAAACGGGTTCAATGGAAAATTTCTTCATGGCGATTCTCCTGCTATGCCTGGGCGCGTTGCCCAACCCGACGGTAAAAGATGACGAAGATGGAAATTATGAGCGCCAGCCCGAGCGCGAGGAAAGAAGCGTACCCCAGACGGAACTGCCCGGAGAATACGTCATAAATATACAAACTGATGACTTCAGTGGCGGTGCCGGGACCGCCGCCGGTCAGGAGGAAAATTTCATCAAAGACTTTGAAGGCAAAAATGGTGCGAAGCATGACGGCGGTGAGCAACGTGGGGCGCAGAAGGGGCAGGGTGATATAGCGCAGGATTTGGGATTCAGACGCCCCGTCCACGCGGGCGGCTTCGTTCACTTCCTGCGGCAGGGATTCCAACCCCGCCAGGATGATCAGAAACATGAAGCTGGTCCAGTGCCACAAGTCCACCAGAATGACGGATGGCATTGCCAGCTGGGGGTCCGCCGTCCAGGTAGGACCGGGAATGCCAAACACCGCCAGCGCTTGATTAATAAAACCGTAGTTGTAGTCGTACATCAACCGCCACATGGTGCCGATGGCGATGGGCGGAACCAGCAGGGGAATCAGCAATACCGTGCGGTATAAGCCCACAAAATGGTTGCTGCGGCTGACCAGAAGGGAGATGACTAGAGCGAGAATCGTCTCGATGATGACGACGGCTATCACAAAAACAAGGGTATTTTTCAGAGCGGTCGGCACAACCGGGTCTTGCCGCGCCGTTTCGAGGTGCTTCAAGCCGACAAACTCCCAGACGGTTTCTCCTTTGACAATATCTACTTCCGATACGCTCATGCGGATTAATTGATAACTGGGGTACGCTACCAGCAGGAGCAGGGTGATGACCAGCGGAGCGACCGTCCAATATTGGAAGGTGCGATCTATAAATTTACCTAGGCGGCTGGAAATTCCAACCTGGTTGGGTGTGGGAGAAAGTTTGGAAGGGTTCACGGCGACTCGCAATGGATAGTTGAGTTAAAGAAAAGGGGAGGCGAATATTTCGTTCACCTCCCCTGATACGACTTACTCAGCCAGCGGCTTGACTTTATAACCGGCGTCGGTCAAGATTTTGTGAATCTCTTTCGCGCCTTCCAAAAGCGCCTGTTCGGGCGTAATTTCAGAAATCAACGCCTGCTTCAAGCGGCGATCCAAGACCTCAATGATTTGAGGCGTTTCCGCCAGGCGCGGCTGGGCATGAATGAACGGCGTGCTATCTGCCATGGCTTTCATCCACCAACCCAGCTTGGGGTCGTTTGCCATTTCTTCGTACACATCCTGGCGGACGGGGATCGCGCCAGATTGGGCGTAGAATAGCTGCGCATCCTTGCTCAACGCCCAATTTAGAAAGGCGAGCGCGGCTTGCTTGCGCTCATCGGGCAGGTTGTGGGGTACGCCCATCACCCAGATGCCGGACATGGTGGCGTTCATGCCCGCCGCCGAGCCAGGAACCGGCACAGCCGCCACGTTCCCGATCACAGTGGATTTTTCGGGGTTGTCAAAGTCGGGCGCTGCGGCTCCCACCAATACCATCTGGGGGACTTTTCCGCTCGCCATGAGCGCAATCATTTCCGCCTGACCGTTATCCGCGAAGTTGGCAGGACCGTACTCGGTTCCGAGTTTGAGCCATGTGTTCAGGGCTTCCAAGCCTTCGGGGCTGTTGAGGGTTACTTCCCATTCGCCAGTCTGCTCGTCCAGTTTGATGACGTTGCCGCCATAACTGGCAAGGAAAGCCTGGAATTCCCAGTTGGGCGGGTTGGCGCGCACCACATAGCCGGACATATCTCCACTTTTGAGCGCTTGCGCGGCGGCTTCTACATCCGCCCAGGTCTGGGGAGCAGCCAGTCCTTGCGCCTCGAACAGATCCTTGCGGTAGAAGTAGAGCATGATGTTGCCATTGATCGGCAAGCCGTACAACTCGCCCTTTTCAGACGAGTAGCCCAATTCGGAGTCCCAACGAGTCGCCCATTCGTATTCGATGATCTGCGGGTCGAGTTCAAAGTTCGGGTCAATGTCCTTGATGGGCGTCACCAGTCCGTCGGCATAGAACTGCATGTACCACTGCTCGTTCAGCGTCAGGATGTCAAATTCGCTTTCAGAGGCTTGCACGGCGTTTCGGGATTTTTCCAACATGCCGTTGAACGGAGTGCGGTTCAACGTGACCTGGTTGCCGGTCTCTTCCACATACTTGTTGACCAGCGCCTCGAAACCAGCCAGCCACGGGGATTCATTGATGAGGATGGTGATGGGAGGCAGGGGCTTGGGTTCTTCAGTGGCGGTGGGAACAGCCTCGGTGGCAGCCGCTTCGGTGGGAACTTCAGTCGGGGCGGGCGCTTCGGTCGTTGCGGCAGCGGGACCGCACGCGGCAAGCAGGAACGAAAAGACGACCAGCAGGCTGAGGCTGAGGAAAAGACCGCGTTGCGTCTTTTTCATAAAGTGTAGATTCATTGTTTCTCTCCTTTTGGGTTCAAAGTGTTGATTGAAGAACAACCTATGTCTTTACAAGTGTTTTAGAAATGCCTCCTTTCAAACCATACATCTCATTGGCGCACAGCGGGCGCGGTTGAGTTTCTGATAACGAGAGATGTATCCAACATAATTTGGGCTGGAACAGAATCATGGCTGCCGCGAATGAATGACAACAGAGTCTCAGCGGCGATACGCCCTTTTTGGTAGGTATCCTGCCGAATGGTGGTGAGAGGCGGGCTGGAAAATCGGGCAAGGCTGACATCGTCGAAACCAACCACAGATACGTCTTCAGGCACGCGAAGGTCCAATTCCTTCAACGCCTGCACCGCGCCAAACGCCATCATGTCGTCGCCGCAAATTAGGGCGCTGGGAGGATCAGGAAGCTTCATCGCCTGGATTGCCAGCGCATGTCCCGATTCAGAGGTAAAACTACCTTCCAGAATGTATTTCTCCACGAGAGGCAGATCATTTTTTATCAAGGAATTGCGATACCCCTGTTCGCGCAGACGTACGGATACAAGACTCTTGGGTCCCGTTAATAGCGCAATATGGCGATGACCCAGGGAGACTAAATATTCCATTGCCTGTTCTACGCCACCCGCAAAATCAGCATCCACCCAGTGGGTCGAATTGTCGTTCTCAGCAATACGACAGGTTCCAATGCAGGGAACGCCGCTTTCTGCCAAACCTTCCAGATTGGGATCGCCAAGCGGAATGCTCATCAAGATCAAACCGTCTACCTGCCGTTGAGTATATAAATTTGCATATGGTATCCTGCCATGTGCAAGTTGGAGAAGCAAATTAACATTGTTTGCACTTAGAACTTCAGCAATACCCCGCAATACTTCCGTGAAAAACGGGTGAGTGAAAATGTAATCCGCAGAATGGGGGATGATCACACCAATGGTGTTTGTTCTTCCGTTAACCAGGCTACGTGCCATGTTATTCGGCTGATACCCCAGTTCCAGGATTGCCTGCTGGACTTTTTGGCGGGTCTCCGAGGAAACTTCTGCCATGTTGTTAACGACTCTCGATACGGTCTTGATGGAAACACCTGAAAGTTGGGCTACATCTTTGATTGTCGCCATTGGCACATCCTTTTATTGTAGGTAAAATACATAATGACAACGTTTACTGACAACGTTGTCATTAAATATCATCATTTTTTCACTCTGTCAAGGAAAATCATGACTTACCAAATTCCTGCCACCCTTCTCGAAATTCATGAATCCCATCTACCAGGTTTCAAGCCGTTGGTGGATTCTGATGATTGGCGCGTTGCCCTTTTGAACTTTGAACCTGCACTGACCCCTCAACGTCTTTCTGAGTTTCAGCGTCACAACGAAACCGACGAAGTATTCGTGTTATTAAGCGGACGCTGCATCCTTTTTCTTGGGGAAGGCGAAGACGCCGTCACGCAGGTCTTTGCGCTTGATCTGGAGCCGTTCAAACTGTACAACGTTTGCCGCCGCGCCTGGCATGCCCACGCACTCAGTGAAAATGCGAAATTATTAATTGTAGAAAATCGAAATACTTCGCGCGCAAATTCGCCGCGCACTAAAATGACCCCTGAACAACATGCGGAAATCCTGAGCCTAACGCGCCAGATTTGGGGAGATGCGTAGCTACAGATCTTCGCAAGTTATCCCATACCCTTCCCACATGGGAAAGGGTATGGGAGTGTAATGTCAGCGCGTAATCTCCTCTCCCCCACCCCTACAACTGCCGGTCCAGCCATGTCCTCACAATTGAGAGCGACTCGGCGGTGATGGTGTGACCCATGTGAAGGTTGTGATAGTCCACGTCCACGCCGTATTTCAATAGAAAATCGCGCGACTGGTGCGACCATTCGAGCGGCATACTCGAATCTTCGTAGCCGTGCGTCATCACGACAGGTTTGCCTTTTACGCCAGCCTCATCCACTTGCAGCCCCGACTGTATGGGAACATAGCCCGACTGGGCAATGACTCCCTTGATGCGCTGCGGACGGGTGAGCAGAAACGACATGGACATCATGCTGCCCTGGCTGAAACCCATCAGGAAGAGTTTTTGCGGGTCAATCGGATAGGCTTGCAGCAACTCGCTGATGAAGTTGTCAATCCGTTCCAGCGCCGCTTCGAGTTGAATGGGGTCGGGTTTCCCAAACTCAGTGACGGGATACCAGTCATACGCGCCGGGGGCAAAGTCCACGGGTCCGCGCCCGCTGACCCACAGCAGGTTATCCTGCAAGTGCGGCGCGAGACCGATCAGGTCGCGTTCGTTGCTGCCGTGTCCGTGCAGGGCAAAGATGGCGGGGTAGCGAGTCTCTTTGTCAGCGGGGTTGTAACCTGCGGGCATTTGCAAAAGGTGATAAATCGAAAGGTCTGTTTTTTCTTCGACGGGGATTTGATTCATGGGAACTCCTAAAGTTTTTTATATCAGCCACTGTCGTCACAGTGAGGGGACAATTCAAAGCGATCTCGCTTGCAAACGATGGATTGCTTCATCGGGCTAACGCCCTTCTCGCAATGACGAGATATTTCATTTACGCGCCCGCGCGGACTTGAATTTCCTTGCGGACGACCGGCGCGACTTTTGTGCCAAGCAGTTCAATCGAGCGCATTAATTCCTTGTGCGTCACCGCGCCGATGTCCATTTGCAGCAGCAGACGGTCGTAATGCAAAATGTTCTGCTGGAAGAGAATCTTCTCGATGACTTCATCGGGCGTTCCGACATAATCGGAGCCGCGCAGGCTGCGGGCGGATTCGTACTCGGCGCGGTTCAAGCCGCGAAAGCCGCGCTCGCGTCCCAGTTTGTCCATCATCGCTTTCAAGAAGGGGAAGTAATCGTCCACCGCCTGCTTGGAATCGTCACCGATGAAGCCGCGCGAGTTGACGCTCAACTGCCATTGGGCGGGGTCGTGTCCAGCCTGCTGCCAGGCTTGCTGATGCAACTCCGCCAGCGGAGAGAAACGTTCGGGCATTCCGCCGATGATGCCCAGCGCCATGGGCAAACCCAACGCCCCGGCGCGCGTGGCGGATTCGGGCGTGCCGCCCACCGCAACCCAAATTGGAATCTCGCGCTGGAGCGGGCGCGGGTAAATCCCTTGACGGTCCATGGGCGGACGATGCCTGCCGTGCCACGAAACGACTTCGGCGGCGCGAATCTTCAAGAGCAGTTCCAATTTTTCGGCGAAGAGCGAATCGTAATCATTCAGGTCGTAGCCGAAGAGTGGAAAGGATTCGATGAAGGCGCCGCGTCCCGCCATGATTTCGGCGCGTCCTTCCGAGAGCAAATCCAGAGTGGCAAAATCCTGAAAGACGCGCACGGGGTCGTCGGAGGAGAGAACCGTCACCGCCGTGCTGAGGCGGATGGTTTTGGTGCGCGACGCGGCGGCTCCCAGAATCACCGCCGGGGCGGAGGAAAGAAAATCGGGACGGTGATGTTCGCCGATGCCGAACACGTCCAAGCCGACCTGATCCGCCAGTTCGATGGTTTCGAGCAGGTGTTTCATGCGCGTCTGCGCGTCCACCTTTCCGCCCGTCTGGGGGTTGGTTTCCCATTCGACGAAGGTGTAGAGTCCGATTTCAAAAGGTTTGTTAATTTCCGACACAAAAACTCCAATGAAGATAAATTGTCTGGCTACGCAGCCGCCACGCGCCGCAAGGTGATGGCTTTTTCGGGGCAGGCGGCGACGCATTCAGCGCAGGCGTGGCAGGCTTCGGCGCGGACGGGGAAAGCCTGCTTCCAGTCGTGCGCCGCGCCTTTCAATCGCCCGATGAAACTCAGCGCGGCGCGCTCGTCCGCAGGCAGGATGCCAATATCGAAAACATTGTATGGGCAGACGGCGGCGCACTCGGCTTTGCCTTCGCATTTTTCGCGGTTGACGACAGGCATGAAAACGCCCGGCTCCTGCTTGCAGTCTGCGGGTTGGGATGAGACGGTCATGGTTTATTTTCCATTCCTTCGACAAATTCCAGCAGTTCGCGGCTTTCCTGAAGCCAGGTCATCGGGTTGGCAGTGCGTTTTATGTACCGAATTACGCCCTCTCGGTCCAAAACCACCGAGGCAGTGCGCTGGATGACAAAGGCAACTTTATCCAATCCAAATGCCTGATACACCACGCGGTCAGGGTCGGCAAGCACGGGGAATGGGACTTTGAGTCCTTCCGCATACTTGATGGCGCGTTCTCGTGTGTCTCCCAAAATGACGAGAATGTCCGCGCCAGCGTTTTGGAAATCTTCAACCATGCGCCCCAACTGGGCGACGTGCGCTCGGCACTGCATTCAGTTGTATTCGCGCACGAAGAAAAGCACAAGACGCGACTTGCCGCGATAATCGGCGATTCCCGCTTCGCCGCCTGTGCTGGAGGGCAGCCTAAAATCGGGGGCTCGTGAACCCACTGTCAACTCAGCGCTCATGATTCGGTCACTTGGTTGATTCCGCCAGTTCGGCAGTGGTCAAAAGTAAAGCGTTTTGGGATGGGTCGCGCAAAAAGAGACCGTCGGGACGGCGCTCGAAGGCGATTCCTTTTTGTTCAAGCAGACCGTCCATGCGCTCCAATTCGTCGGCGTTGGGCAGGTTGAAGGTGTAATAGAGCAAGCCCAGGGCGTCGTCAGGAGGAGGCGGCGCGCCTTCTCCCTGCCAGGTGTTGTAGCCGATGTGGTGGTGATACGCTCCAGCCGAGACCATGCCCATGCGGAAGCCGCGCGCCGTTCCCATGTCGTCAAAGCCGAGAACGTCGTGGTAGAAACGCAGGGTGTCGTTGAGATTGGCGGTGTAGAGGTGGAAATGTCCCATGCGGGTTTCGGGCGGAGCGGACAGGTCGAGGCGGTCATCTTCGGTCAGGTTGGAGAAGAGCGCGTCCAAGTCCATCGCTTCGCGCCCGTCGCTGGTGGAGCCATCGGCGCGGCGGACGAAAAAGTTGCCGTTGCTGATTTCATTCACGCCGTCTTCGGGCGATTCGCAGTACAACTCGATGTTGTTGCCTTCAGGGTCGTCGAGATAGGTGGTCTTCGTCATGATGTGGTCGGTGGGGTAATTGGTATATTTCATGGCAAAGAGGCGGGCGATGACGCGTGCCAGTTCGCGGCGGTTGGGGAAGAGGATGGCAAAGTGATACATGCCCGTCACGCTGCGATAGCGCTTGCCATTTTGGATCTGGGTCATACGGACGAGATCGCGCCCGCCCATGCCCATTGCGGCAATCTGGTCTTTGCGCCAGTTCAACTCCAAGCCAATCGCTGTTTTGTAGAAAAGAATTTGATTTTCGAGATTGGCGACTTTGATATGGATATAGCCCGGCAGGCTTTCAGGGTGGATGCGGTCAGCGGCGATGGCGTGAGGTTTCATTGGGGAGGGTGTTATCATACTTTTCCTTTACGCTGGTTTTCCCTCGATAGACGCGGGTTCAATGGAACGTCCGGTGACAAAATTATATGAATCGACGATGAGTTGGAAGACGACATCCAGTTCTTCCATGTCCATTGGGGTGTAAACGAGAACCATGCCTTCGTTACCGATTTGCTCGGCGATGGGATGCATCTCCGCCCAGCCTGATGCAATCGCTTCGCGGGCGCGTTCGGGCGAAAGCGTGATGTGCAGGCTGCCATCGGGGTGAATGTGGGCAAACTCACGCCCAACTAGAATCAATTCCCCGCGCACAAGAGGCAGGTCTTCTCTAAGCCACAAGGCGCGCGCTCCCGGCACCGAAATCTGCGTCGGTTCGTTGCGGACATCGGGCAGGGCGTAGGCGCGGCGATACAGTTCCGCGTTCACATCAGGAACGGGCTTGATCCCGATCTGAGTGTGCGGCATCCATTTGTGGGTTTGTGGGCGGGGTCGTTTTCGTTTGGGAAGTACCGTTAAGTCAGCCATCGCTTATCCTTATAGTTGAATGGGAGGCAAAGTTAGCCTTGCTTCCCATCATTCACTAGAACGAAAGGCTGAGCGCCCAGGGTTGGGGAATCGCCACGAACATCAGCGTGCAGCCCAACATGCAGAAATCCTTCATAAACATGAGCATGTCGGTCTGGCGCGCCATGGGGTCTTGAACCGTCCAGAAGTTGTGCATGATGGACGCGACCGGAATGATGAACAAAACGATCAGGGCAACGCCGATCAGCGGGTATAAGCCGAGCAGAATGCTCAAGCCCCCCAGAATAATCATCGCACCGCTGCCGTACACAGCTAGGGCGGGGAAAGGCACGCCTTTGGATTGCGTCCAGGGGATCATGGCTTGCGCTTGGGCGAAGTGGGCGTAGCCGCCAAAAATCCAGTACACGCCCACGATGATACGTCCGATAAGAAATACGATGTCCATACTCTACTCTCTCCTTTAGTGAATGGTTGGTTTGAACTTGCAAAAAAATTCGCGCTCTGTAAAGATAGATGTAAAAATCTGCGGCATTGAAGCGGAAGGCATCACATCCTTTCTGGTTTATTTTTGGTCTTTCGCAATCTGTTCCAGCGCTTGCAAAAAGGCTTCATAAGGCTGCGCGCCGACGATGGCGTAGCGGTCATTCAGAACATAGGTCGGCACGCCCGTCACGCCGATTTGCTGGGCTTCCTGCACCGCGTTATTGACGGCAACGGTGTGCCTGCCCGCTTCCACTTCGCGCTGCATCTCGTCCGCGTCCAGCCCAACCTGTACAGCGGCGTCGCGCAGAACGTCCCATTTGCTGATGTCTTCGCCGCGCCCGTAGAATTTGTCGAAGACGACGCGGTGAAACTCAAAGTGTTTACCCTTTTGCGTGGCGTATTCGGTGGCTTCGTGGGCAAGGCGCGTATTGGGGATGCGCGTGGCAAAGACCATCTCCAGCCCGGCGGCGTCTGCCATTTGTTTCAAACGGGCATTGGTCTGCGCCATGCGCGATTTGACATAATCGGGCAGGTCCATTCCTTCGGGCGGTGTGTCGGGGCGCAGGTAAAACGGACGCCATTCGACTTGCGCGTTGTGCTTTTCAATTAACGTTGCGACCACACCCTGGCCGACATAGCACCAGGGTCAGACGTAATCGGAATAGATGGTTAGTTTGAGTTGATCCATTTTTTTCTCCTGTTTTGTGATATCAAGCCGTTTGTAGGTGTTTCTCGAAAAACGCCAGCGTGCGCTTCCATGCGTCGTCGGCGGCTTCGGCGTTGTGCGTGGGACCCGTGTCGTTGAAGAACGAGTGACGCGCGTCCGGGTAGATTTTGAAATCGTGCGCCACCTGATGGGCTTCCAGCCGCGTTTCCAACTGGCGGGCGGCGGAGGCGGTGAAATCCTTTTCGGGGTAACTGCCGACAATCGGACAGGAGTCCACCACAGCGTCGAGCGGACGCGGGTTCTGTCCATAGAAAACGGAGGCGGCGCGTAAGTCTTCATCCACGCAAGCCAGTTGCAGGGCATAACTTCCGCCCATGCAGAAACCAATGGCGCCCACGCGCCCCGCTTCGACTTCAGGGAGGTTTCGCAAAACATCCAACGCGGCGCGTAATTCGCCGACTACGCCGTTGCTCAACGGGCGGACGAGGATGCCGTGAAAGATGCGCGTCATGCAGGCGATGCGATTGCCTGCGCTGAACAAATCCACTGCCAGAGCAACGTACCCCGCGCCGGCGAAACGGCGGGCAATATCGCGGATGTTTTCGTTCAGCCCGAAGATTTCGTGGATGACGACCACGCCGGGGAAAGGACCCGCGCCTGCAGGCTTCGCAAGGTAAGCGTCCAGCGTTCCGCCTTGCGGGCGGGGCAGGGTGAGGGTCTCGGTGGACGGTTCGGCAGTCATTGCAGAATCTCCATGATTTCGCGCACGGTAGCGGCTTGCAATCCTTCGGCGTACCAGGTTTCCATGTCAGCTTTGAGACGCTCGAAGATGGGATCGAGGCGGGCTTTGCGTTCTTCCCTGCTCAGGCTCTCGTCCCTACGGATGGCGGACACTTCGGGATGTTCTTCATTCCAAAGAGCCAGACGCGCGTGGGCGGCTTTGGAACGTTCGACCCATGTACCGATCAAACGAAAGGGTTTGTCCAAAAAGGCAAAGACGGGGATGCTGGTGATGTCGCTTGCGGCGAACCAGGCTTGCAAGTCCGGCCAGCGTGAGCGGAGGAATACGCGCACTTCCATATCGGGGGCTGCTTCGGTCAGGCGCGCCAGGATGGGCAGGTTCATCAGGCAATCGACGCACCAGTCCTCGGTCATCACAAGGACGCGGATGGGGCGTTGGAGCGCGGCGGCGGCAGCATGTTCCTCTTCGCTCAGTTGGACGGTCTCAAGGCGGCGCGTCATCGCCTCTTGATCTACACTCATCTGGGCGACGAACTCGGGCAGAGTAAGTCCCTGATCCCAGCGTAAGTCGTCTATTGGCAGGGCGGTTTGGCTAACTACGGATGTATTGGTCATTTTTAGCATGGGGACGGATCTCACATGAAAAATGTATGAGGTCCAGGGCAAGGCAGGCGTTTAGTGTTCGTGACCTTCATGGTCGTGGTCGTGCCCACTGTTTCCATGATGGTTTTGCGGCAGATATTTATGCGGGTCCTTCTCGAAGGATCTCTGGCAGCCGGGGGAACAAAAGTAGTACATTTCGCCAGCGTGCTCGCTCTTGTATTGCGCGGTTTCGATTTCAACTTCCATCTTGCAAACGGGGTCAATTGCAGTGGTCATGAGATTCTCCTTTTGAGTTGGAACGTCCTTTTCGAACGCGGGATAACATTCGCCGGTTAGCGGGTCACAGTAGCCGCCGACAGCGTTTTCGATGGGGACAATTTTCAGCGCAGGGCGGAGAGACTGGTCGGTCATTGGAGACGATCCCTTTTATCTTTTGAATTGTTTGACATTGACTTGAACGGCTGTGTGTGATAGGATACTCTTGTCGCTTATACAACAGATGATGTTTATTAAATCCCTTTTACATGGTTTCGTCAATCACCAAAATCCAATATTTGTTGGATAAACGACAAAGGAGTAAAAATGTTGGATAATTCGCTTGCCGAAGAGAGAGTGGATCCGCGTATCAGGCGCACTCTTCAATTTTTGGAAGAGGCATTTTCCACCCTGATCCATGAAAAAGATTTTCAATCCATCACGATTCAGGATATTACCGAACGCGCTGGAATCAACCGCGCCACGTTTTACGCCCACTTCCCCGACAAATACGCCCTGCTCGATTACAAAATCCGCCAGGAATTTCGAGCAGAAATCGAAAAGCGCACGCTGAACGCCTGCCACTACAGTCAGGACAATCTGCGCGCGCTCATTCTCGCGGTATGCGAATTCATTCGAGAGGCGAATGGTCAATGTAAATCGCCTCGCGGCCAGTTTGAGCCGCTCATGGAGGCCCAGGTCAAAGCGCAAATAAAAGACCTATTAATGACCTGGCTGGATCAAGTCGATTCCAATGTTTCGCCGGAGATCTCGTCGACCGCTGCAAGCTGGGCGATCTACGGGCTGGCGCAATATTGGAATGATGAGAAAGACCGTAAGCCATTAAACAAATTCGTGGAGCAAGTTCTGCCGCTGGCGGAGGCGAATTTGCAGTTGAACCAGATCTGAATCAAACCGCCCGGGCAAGAGTTGACCGGGCGGTTTCTTTTATCGAATCAGCGCCACTCAGGGGCGCGTCCAGTACTATTTCAACACCACTAAAATCTTCTGTACGGTAGCGGCTTGACCGTTAATCCGCACTGGCGGCGTCAATCGATTCCTCAAGGTTCGATTGCTGGGAGGAAGACTCGCGGTCTCCTTTGGAGGCAGTGCTGTGGCGTGCGGCGTCGGTCAGTGTGCGGCGCGGGGCGAGGAAGATCGCTGCCAGCCCCAACAGAGCAGCAGTGAAGGCAATCATGAAGACCAAGTTGATCGAATTTGCCATTGCCAGGCGCGCATTTTCGGCAATCACCACTTGTGAGCCGGGCGTGGGGTTGAGCAGCTGTTGGATGATACTCACATCTTGCCCCGCCGCTTGCAGTCCGGAGGTCAGGTGCAGGGTCAATGCGGCGCCCATCACGCTCACGCCGAGAGTCCCGCCAATGGAGCGGCTAAACTGAACGGTGGAGGTGGCTGCACCAAGATGACGGCGTTCCACGCTGGACTGTACGGCAATCAGGAGGGACGGGATCGAAAGCCCCATACCAACGCCCATCAGGGCGACGAAGACCATCAACAGGGTCTGGCTAGTGTTGAGGCTGGCTTGCGACATGAGGAAGGTGCCCAGGCTCAACGATGTCATGCCGATCAATCCCAGCGTCCGGTAACCGACGATCAACATCAGGCGCGCGCCGATAATGCTGGCAGTCACCCAGCCAAGCAGCATAGGGGTGATCGTGATGCCCGCCTGTGTGGCGCTGGTTCCCAGTACGGATTGTACAAACAATGGGACGAAGGATGTGCTTCCGAACATCGCCCAGCCTGCCAGCATACCATGCCCCACGGCGACCGAGAACAGTCGGTCGTGAAAGAGATTCAGCGGCAGAATGGGGTCCACAGCGCGGCGTTCCGCCCATAGAAGAACGGCGAAGAGAATCGCTGCCAGGCTGATCAGCGCCCAACCGGCAGGCGTCCCCAACTCCATCAGCCCGAAGAGAAGCGCGACCACGCAGGCCGTTAAAAGACCTGCGCCAGCGTAATCTACGACAGGCATTTCGTGATGATGCACCTGGTCTCGCCAGGCGAACGCCACCAGTGCGGCGGCCAGCAAACCGGGGATGACGTTGACATAAAAGACCCAGCGCCAGGAGAGCTGATCCACCAGGAAACCACCCAGAAGCGGCCCCACAATGGATGACACTCCCCACACGCCGGAGAACAATCCCTGCATTCGGGCACGTTGCTGGAGTGAGAACATTTCGCCGATCATAATGAATGCCAGAGGCTGGACACCGCCCGCGCCCAGTCCTTGAATGGCTCTGAAAATGATGAGCTGGGTCATGTTGCTCGCCTGTCCGCTCAATGCCGAACCGATCAAGAACAGTCCCATGGCGAAGATATAGAGGCGGCGGCGCCCGAACAGATCGGACAACTTGCCATAGAGGGGGACGGTGGCGGTCGAGGCCAGCATGAACGCCGAAAAGACCCACGAATAATGTTCCAGCCCGCCCAACTGCCCGATGATGGTGGGCATGGCAGTGGCAATGACGGTGGATTCCATCGAAGCCATGAACAGGCTGAGCATGATGCCCAGCGTGACGATAATGATACGCTTTCGTGACATATTCTTAAACTTATACTTCCTTTTAGGGGGATTTCTCGAATCTATTTGCAGACATCGCGCATGATCGTTCTATTCGGCATTTTCCAATGAAGTTGATCTGCAAAACAATGTGAAACACTGTTGATTTTTTCTGCACTGCCATTTTCGTGGATTAATTCCTGGGCAGCGATAACCATTTTCATTTTTCGGCTTGCATGACCGGTTACTTTTCCGGGCTGAGTACGAACAGGTCTTGAAGGATTTGCATTGCCTGAGAGATTGTCTTCAGTTCCTCTTTTGACAGGCGGGACATTTTGACCATTAGAAATTTCTGCGCGAAATCATAGGCAACATTCAGTTCCTCTTGCCCCTGCAGAGTCAGAAAAAGGCACATTTTGCGTCGGTCTTCCTCTCCACCACGAGCATCGCGGCTCACCAACTTGCGATCCACCAGCTTGTCAATTAACACGGACATCGTTGGCAGTGACACTCCAACATGAGCAGCAACGTCTGAAAGGGAAGTGCCATGATTGCGATTGATATATAGCATCGCACGGAATTGGTGGACATTAATGTCGGCGGCGCGCAGCTCATGAAGCTTGGCACGGATGCTGCGCATCACGAGTGGAACGACATCAATAATCCGCTCAGCGGTACCCCGAACCGTATCTATCATTTCATTTCCTTTTCTAATAGTTTTGATTTCTAATTATATTCCCTGCTAAAGGAATTGTCAAACAGGAATCCTGAGTCTTAAGCATCATCTAGATTTCTGATATGAGGGATAAAGAACACTCAGGCTTGCTTTGTGCTCATCATGACAGCAAGACGCGTCTCCTCAGTCCCATTGGTAGTTCAAGCTATTCTTCGCTGGCAGAAGCAAAATAAGCCAGACGCAAAAAACAAAGACCGCCAGGATATGCTTACCCTGGCGGTCTTTATTTTGTCTCGTTGTTTTTATGGGGTCATGAAGGTTACATCAGCTGGCATACCGGGCTTGAGTTTCAGTTCGGGGTTTGGCACACTTAACTTAATGGCATAAACGGTGGCCTGGCGTCCTTCCACGGTCTGAACGTTGCGCGGGGTAAATTCCGCCTTGTCGGAAATGTAGGTCACACTGCCGGTAAAGGTCTGTCCGGGGAAAGAATCCACTGCAATGGAAACCTGATCGCCGAGATTGACCTTGCCATATTCAGTTTCGGGGATATACACCACAAGTTCTACTTCCTGGAGTTGCCCGATGGTGATGACCACACCGCCCGGGGCGAGCGTCTCGCCGACTTCGATCCCGCGAGTTAAAACAACTCCATCCACCGGCGCAGTGACTATCGTCTTTTCGAGTTGAACGTCAATCGCCGCTAGAGCCGCCTGCGCTTGCGCGAGAGCTGCTTCCGCTTGTTGGACACCAGCTTCGGCGGCTTTCAACTGCATGGACTGGTCGCCAGTAAGCAGGGAGTTGTGGTAATCCAGGGCGCGGTCAAAGCGTTCCTGCGCGACCTTCAGGCGGGCGCGAGCCTCGAGAACATCTTCGGCGGCTTTGGTGGTCAGCAGGCGGTCATAGTCAGTTTGAGCCGATTTTAGTTCGCTTTCGGCGGCGTCAAAAAGCGACTGGGCATAATCCTCCATATATTCCTTGTCCTGGGCGGCTTGCGCCTGCGTCAGGACAAGGTCGGCGATGAGAAAAGCCGCTTGCGCGTCCGCGACTCGTTTTTCAGCCTCCAGAAAATCCTGCGAAGTTAAATCGCCCAATACTTTTTCAAGATTTGCCTTCTCTTTATCAAGATTGGACTGGGAGGCTTCCACTTCCGAGGCAGCGGAGGCAATTTTTTCCTCCTTATCAAAATACCATACCGGCAGTTCAAATTGATCCAGCTGCGTGGCGTTCCATGCGCTGGTACGCGCCTGCTGGTCTTGCAAACGAACAGCGTTCAAAGCCACATCATACTGGGCTTTGGCTGTGGCGACTGCGGCTTCCGCCAACTGCACTGACGCTTGCGCCTGCTGTTGCTGCGCCTTGAGCAGGCTGTCATCGAGGCGGAAGAGTTCGTCTCCCGCTGTCACCTGCTGACCTTCCTCCACGTTGATGGAAACGACCTGCCCGCCAACCTGCGGGGCAATTCGCACTTCACGTGAGGCAATCGTGCCGGATGCAGATAGATTGGAGGTATCCGAGCCATTGACTCCGGCGCAAGCGCCCAAGAGCAGGCTGGACACAACCAGCGCAACGATTATGGAACTTTTTTGCTTTTTCATTTTTTTACTCCGAGATAATGGATATTACAGACGTTTTCTGAACATGAACACGCTGGCGAAAAATACTACGATACTGAAGACTGTCATGGGCCAGACCCAACTCCACAAGGTGACAAAGCCCACACCCTTCAGCATGATGCCGCGCACAATTTCAAGAAAGTAAGTGACGGGCAGCAAGTAACCGGCGTAGTAGGCGATCCACGGCATGTTTTCACGCGGATAGAGCAGCCCGGCAAGGATGAACGATGGCATCATAATGAAGGACGCCATATACATCGCCTGCATTTGCGTTTGGGAAATGTTGGAAATCAAAACGCCCAAGCCCAGGGAACCAAGCAGGAAAATCAAACTCAGGACGCTCAACAGCGTGATGCTGCCAGCCACTTCCACGCCAAACCAGATCGCTCCTACGGCAACTGTCATGGCAACATTGACAAAGGCAACCAGGACGAAGGGCAAAATCTTGCCCAGCATTAATTCCCAGGAATGGATCGGCGTCACTATCAACTGTTCCAATGTGCCCTGCTCGCGCTCGCGCACGATGGCAAAAGCGGTCAATAGCAGGGTTTGAATTTGCAGGATGATCGCCACCAAACCCGGAATCATGAAGTTCATCTTTTTCAAGTTGGGATTGTACAGGTAGCGCACGCGGGCATCCACCGGCAGGCTGATTGCCAAACCTGTGCCGCTGCGCTCCAGCCGTTGAATTAGAATTTCCTGCGATGTGGACTGGCTGATGGTTTCAGCCGCCAACTGTGCGGTTTGCGCCACGGTGGGGTTTGAACCATCAATATAGAACTGGATAGTCCCGGTACCTCCCGTTGTAATTTCGCGTCCAAAACTTTCTGGGATATATAACCCTGCTTTGACTGTCCCAGCATCCAGCATGTCCAATATTTCGTCTTCACTATGGGCGGTGTGTGTAACCATGTAAAACCCGCTTACAGTAAATTTATCGACGAGCCATCGGCTACTATCTGTATTCGAAAGGTCGGCGACCACCAATGGAATGTCTTCCACGTCATTGGCAACCGCGTATCCCATCAGAACCAACATCATAACCGGCATGACAATCACCAGCATCAGAGTGCGCGGGTCACGGATGATATGCAGCCACTCCTTGCGAACAATCGTCGCCATACGGCGAAACCCTTGTCCCATAAAAACCTCCTATTTAATTTCTGCCCGCGCTTGCAGGCGATTTTCTTGATCTACGAGCGAAACGAACACATCCTCCAGCGAAGGCAGGACTCTTTCGATACGCTCTACGGCGATGTGATTGGACCTCAATGCCTTCTCCAACGCCGGCTTTTGTTTCTCAGAATCGACTTGAACATGAATCAACACGCCATGCGCGGCGGCATCATGCACGATGGGCAGGTCTTTCAAAATCTGTTCGGCGCGTCCGGGGTCGTCGCAATCCACTTCAAAGAGCGTGCCTTTCATGCTTTCGCGCAATGCATCGGGGTCGCTCAGGGCAATCAGGCGTGAGCGGTACATCATCCCAATCACGTTGCAGAACTCGGCTTCATCCATGTAATGGGTAGTTGCCAACACGCTCACGCCCTCGCCAGCCAGACGATAGATCATCTCCCAAAATTCGCGTCGCGAAACCGGGTCTACGCCGGCTGTGGGTTCGTCGAGAAAAAGCATGGGAGGTTCATGCACAATGGCGCACGCCAGCGCCAGCCTTTGCCGCCATGCGCCCGAAAGGTCGCTGGTCAATTGTTTCTCGCGCCCGCGCAGCCCCGCCATGTCAATCAATTCGCCCAGTCGGCTTTTGACCTTGTTCTGCGGCACGCCGTAGAGGTTGGCATAAAAATCCAGGTTTTCGGAAACGGTCAGGTCGTTGTATAGCGAGAACTTTTGAGACATATAGCCAATGCGCTGCTTGACCTCTTCCGATTGACTTGCCACGTTGTAGCCCATCACGAGCGCGCTTCCCGCTGTAGGGCGGATGATGCCGCATAACATGCGCATCGTGGTTGTTTTTCCAGCCCCGTTGGGACCAAGCAAACCGAAAACCTCGCCGCGCGGAATATCAAACGTGACATGGTCTACTGCAATGAAATCACCAAACTGGCAGACCAATTCCTGGGCTTCTACCGCTTTTTCAACGCTCATACTTTCGCCTCCTGTGTTTCCGCAAGATGGATAAAGACGTCTTCCATCGAAACTTTTGCCTCGCGCAGGATGCTGACTTCCGCGCCTTCTTTCTTCAGGGATTTTTCGATTCTCGGCATGACCTCAGCCGGGTTGCTGACCGAGAGGCGCAGGCGGTCGCCGACGGCTCTCCAGCCAAGCACGCCCTTCGTCTGGTCGGCGACGGCGCGTAACGTTTTGCGCGGCTGGGCTTTGACTTCCACAATGCGGAACGGCATCTGCTCTTCCAATTCCGCTGGCGCGCCCGTAATCAGCATCTGCCCGTGATAAAGCACGCCCACGCGGTTGCAACGTTCGGCTTCATCCATGTACGGCGTACTGACCATCACCGTCACGCCGCGCTGAATGACTTTGGCTAATAACTGCCATAACTCGCGGCGCGAGACCGGGTCCACGCCTGTTGTGGGTTCATCTAGCAACAGGATTTGCGGCTCGTGAATCAAGGCGCACGCCAGCGCCAGTTTTTTGCGCATCCCGCCCGAAAGGTTCTCGCTGCGGCGGGTGGTGAAATCCGTTAGGCGCGCAAATTCCAGCAATTCGTCAATTCGTCTTTTTTGCACGTTGCGCGGCACACCATTCATATCCGCAAAGAAACGCAGGTTTTCCATCACGCTTAAATCGGGGTACAAACTAAAGGCTTGCGGCATATACCCAAGCAGAGCGCGGATTTCCTCCGGTTGTTTGTGAACGTCAAAACTCGCCAGATGCGCCGACCCTGAGGTGGCTTCCATGACAGTGGAAAGGATTCTCAGCAGCGTGGTTTTCCCCGCTCCATCGGGTCCAACCACCCCATAGAGTTCACCTTTATTTACTGAAAGGTCAATCTCTGTCAGGGCAGGTTCCGCATCCCTTCCTTTTGAGTAGTATTTTGTGAGTTGCTGCGCTATTACAATTCCTTCCATTTACTTCTCCTGTAGGGTAATTACTATGCCCAATGATTATTCATTTCTCAAGGGCGCGATTATTTTTGAGAGCATGTCTCCTAAATGACTACGGGCTTCCTTATCCATGCGTTCGAGCAGGATTTCATATTTGCGAATTTTCTTGAGAAAACCATCTGTGAGTTCCACCGCATCATCTTCACTTGATGCCAGTCCCAGCATGAATCCCGGAAGCAGGTAGAGATCCCCCGCATTTTTTTTCTCAATTAATGCCAGTATCACGGAAGCGTAATAATCCATCATGCGATGCCGTCCCCTGGCACGCAACCTTGTAACCAGATCGCTAATCAGGTTTGAGCAATATAGCACATCGTCGAGCCCGCCTTCCACCTGAAGGAGGATGTCTTCGGCAAGTTTTGCGTCTTCAAACTCCCCAGCTGCAATCTTTGTGATAATTCTTTCCTTGGCTTCCTCCCAGGATGTTGCTTCAGCCCCTGCCAACTTTCTGAAGGTTTCCTCAGCCTTTTTGGTAGGTTTAAATGAAACAGAAGCCCGCCCGGGACCCTCGCTATGGGTTTCATACACCGATTCAACATAGCCTTTTTCCTCCAACAATCGGAGCATGTCATACGCAGTGTATTTGCTGAGATTCAATTGCTCCGCTACGGTTGAATAGTGGATGGGTTCCTGGATTTCCTTATAGATATCCAGCATTTTTTCAACAAATGCTTTTTGTCTTTTTGTGATTTTCATCAGAATACCAAAATAACAAATTTTCCCAAAAAAACCAAAATATAGGCGGAATACTATCCCCTGTGAGTTAATTTGTCAAGTGAAAAAATACACAAACATGTAATCTCCCCATCCCCACAAAAAACTCCCGACTTCAGACCGTCGGGAGTTTATCTTTCTCTTTTGGGGCTTACCTCCCGCCGTACACTTCCGCGAGAAAATTCTTTAGCGCGGGCATGTACCCGTCAAAGCGCGTGCGGCGGATGTCATGACTTGCCCCTTCGAGGTGGACGAACTTCAATTTTGCGTTGGCTTCAGCCGCTTTTTGCGCCGCTTCAGGCGAGACAATGGACATCTTTTCCTTATCACCGATGATCAAAAGAATGGGCGACTGGATTTTGCGAATGACATCGAACGGCGCGGAGAGGTCCATCGGCATGGTCGCCATTGACCCCAGAAAGTTGAAACTCAGTCGCTTTTTCGAGTTCAGCCAGGGTTGGATTTCATCATCGGGGTAGGCTGCCATCCCCTTGCGCGCCATGTTTAATCCAATGAAGCGCGGCATCAGTTTGAACATGCGCATGTACTTCGCCATCATCTTGCCGAGTTCCTTCGGATCCATCACCTGCTTCCCGTCGCCCAATTGCTCGCCAGGTAAGACGATGGGCGGGTCTTCGAGAAACACGCCGCGCACCAAATGGGGGTACTCCGCCGCCAGGTGCATGGACGTATCCGCGCCCATTGAATGACCACCCACCACAGGGCGCTCCAGTTTCAGGGCTTCGATCAGCCCCGCCAAATCCGCCACGCGCTGTTGTGTTGCATAATCTCCCTTGCCAGACGCCGACTTTCCATGCCCGCGCGCGTCGGGCAGGATAACATCGTAATCGTGCTCCAACCCCTTGACGACATGCGTCCAGCATAGACCGTCATCTCCCGCGCCGTGATTGATGACCACCTGCGGTTTGTCGCCACCTGTGCGATAGTAATGCAGGCGCAAGCCATTTGCGTTTACATACCCACCCGACCATTTTGTCATAGGATACTCCTTTCAATTATTACTACGCAGAACGCCCCGAAAGAAGTCTCACGCAGTTACTTTTTCGTCGCCATGCTTGCGCGGACGAAGGCAAACAAGCCTCTAAAAAAGCGCCCATTAATTATCGTCAGAAGCGCTTCCAGTTTTGCACGGTTGAAGGCTCCGCCCATCATCAACATGCTGCGCAAGGGCATTTCCTGAACCATGTGCGCCATCATCGCGCCTGTTGGCGTATCTTCCTTGTCTTTGATCATCTTGCCAATCTGGTCTTTCATCATTTGGAACAGTTGCCTGCCAATGAACGAGCCGCTCATTTCACTGATGGGCGTATTGAGCGTGTACATCCCTTTGGGGGTTGGCGCATTAGCAGGGATGGGTCTCCCAAGCAGGGCTTCAAAATCCTTTTGACTGACGGATGCTCCTTTGGGGAAGTCGTAATAGGCGGCGAGCCGCTCCCTGTCAGCGGGGAAAGAAGCCTGCTGGTTAGAATCAAGCCGAATGGTCGCAGTGAGGCGGATGTCGCGTGAGGAAGCGCCGACGAGAATCTCGAAGTCGCCCGCCTCCACAATCCAATCGCACTGAGTCACATCATAAAACGCGAAGGCGCGGCGGTTCAACTCGATGCTCACTTCTTTTTCTTCGCCAGGCTGAAGTTCAACTTTGATAAATCCATTGAGTTCTTTTTGCGGACGGAATGCGGTGGATTCGACATCCCGCACATAGACCTGCGCCGCTTCTTTTCCTAACCTATTGCCTGTGTTCTTGACCTTGAACGTTATCTTCGCTGAATCCTTTTCCGCTTTCACAGACAGGTCGCGGTACTCGAACGCAGTGTAACTCAAGCCATGCCCGAATGGAAACAGCACGTCCTGACCGACGGTATCGTAATAGCGATAGCCAACGTAAATGCTTTCGCGGTATTCGACCACTTCGGGACCGCCAGGGTAAGGCTGGGCGGGAGTATCGGAAAATTTCAGGGGGAAGGTCTCAGCGAGTTTGCCGCTGGGGTTGACCCTGCCCGTGATAGTATCGGCAAGCGCGCCCGCGCCCGCCTGCCCGCCGAGGTAGCCTTCCAAAATGGCAGGCACATCATCCACCCAGGGCATTTCAACGGGCGCGCCGTTGCTCAACACGACGATAACTTTTTGATGCGCGGCAGCAAGGCGCTGAATGAGCGCGTTGTGACCAGACGGCATGTGCATGTGGGCGCGGTCAATGCCTTCGGTTTCGTACATATCGGGCAGCCCCGCGCAGACGATGGCGACATCCGCTTTCCCTGCGGTTTCAATGGCTTCCTGAATCAGGGTGTCATCGGCGGCGTCGCCTTTTTCGGTGTAGCCCGCCGCGTACAGGATGTTTTCTGCGCCGATGAGTTTGACCAGTTCATCGTGGAGATTATCCAATTGGGTGGGGTTCATCAACGAACTGCCCGCGCCCTGGTAACGAGGCGTTTTCGCAAAGCGCCCAATCAGGGCGATTTTGGTATTGGCGGGAAAGGGCAGGAGTTGCCCATCGTTTTTGAGCAATACCGCACCTTCGGCGGCGGCGCGGCGTGCCAGTTCGTGATGCGCCTGTTTGTCGTAGGTGAAATCCTTTGAGAGGGTTTCATCGGCTTTGAAAATCAATGTCAAAATGCGTTCCACCGCGCGGTCGAGAACAGTGACATCCAACTCGCCAGATTTGACAGCCGCGATGATGCGTTCATCGTTTCCGTTTGGCGTACCAGGCATTTCGAGTTCCACGCCTGCGTTAAGAGCATCCACGCGCTCGTTCATCGCGCCCCAGTCGGTGACAACCAATCCTTGATGCCCCCACTCTTCCTTGAGAATGTCGGTCATCAGATATTTGTTTTCGCAGGCGTAGGTCCCGTTGATGCGGTTGTAGGAACACATCACCGTCCAGGGTTGGGACTCCTTGACGGCGATCTCAAAACCCGCCAGATAGATTTCGCGCATAGCGCGTTCATCTACGACCGAGTCGCCGGTCATGCGGCGGTGTTCCTGATTGTTGAGGGCGTAATGTTTCATGGAAGTCCCCACGCCCTGACTCTGCACGCCGTTGATATGACTCTTGGCGATTTCGCCTGTGAGATACGGGTCTTCGGAGAAATACTCAAAATTGCGACCACACAAGGGAGAACGTTTGATATTGATGCCGGGTCCCAGGATAACGCCGACTTTTTCCTGACGGCATTCTTGTCCCAATGCTTTTCCGACTTCAAAGATCAAGTCTCGGTTCCATGTGGCCGCAAGCGCGGAGGCGGTGGGGAAACAGGTAGCGGGAACGCTTTCATTCAAGCCCACATGGTCTGCTTCCCCAGCCTGTTTTCGCAAACCATGTGGACCGTCTGTGACCATGATGGATGGGATTTTGAGACGATCAATCCCTTTGAGATGCCAGAAATCTTTGCCAGAGCAAAGCGCGGCTTTTTCTTCAAGAGTCATTTGCGAAATGATGGAATTGACGTTTTTCATGGATTATCTTTTTTACACAGAATTAACTTTCTATTTTCTTACCAGCGACTTGACCAATGCGCCAAAGCCGCGCAAGCCCCTGCCGTTAATCATCATCAACAACGCTTCCAGTGTCCCGCGCTTGATCGCGCCGTTGGTCATCATCAGCATGGCGCGCAGGGGCATTTCCTTGAGCATGTTCTCGACCATCGCCAGCAGGGGATTATCGGGGTCGTTTCCGCCTACCATCTTTTTGACCTGCGCGTTCATCAGGTTGAGCAGTTGACGGGCAAGCCATGAATCGCTCATGTCGCCGAAGGGCGTGTTGAGGGTGTAACTGCCCTTTTGCGGCTTCGTATTTTCGGGCAGGGGTTTTCCATAGAGCGCGGCAAAAGTGTCGCGGGAGATGGGCGCAGGGGTCAGAGAAAAGTACGGGGCGAGGGCGGCTCTGTCAGTGTAAGCAGAAGCCTGCTGGTCAGAATCCAGCCGAAGGGTCGTTTTGAGGCGAATGTCCTGGGAGGATGCGCCCACCAAAATCTCGAAGTCGCCCGTTTCCAGAATCCAATCCTTTTTTCCGACATCGTAAAAGGAAAAGGCGCGGCGGTCGAGTTCGATTGTCACAGACTTTTCTTCTTTGGGCTGGAGATGGACTTTGGCAAAGCCCTTGAGTTCTTTGAACGGGCGAAAGTGGCTGGATTCGACATCCCGAACATAGACCTGCGCCGCTTCTTTTCCTGACCTGTTGCCCGTGTTCCGTACCTTGAATGTGACCGAGGCTGAATCGTTACGCGCCTGAATAGACAGCTCGCGGTATGCAAAGGTGGTGTAACTCAAGCCATGCCCGAAGGGGAACAGGACGGGTGCATTGGCGGTGTCGTAATAGCGATAACCAACGTAAATGCTTTCACGATATTCGACGGCAGAGGGACCGCCGGGGAAATAAGGGTGAGATGGATTGTCTTCCAGTTTGATGGGGAAGGTCTCGCCGATTTTGCCACTGGGGTTGACCTTGCCAAGCAGAATATCCGCTTGTGCGCTTGCTCCCGCCTGCCCCGCAAGATAGCCTTCGAGAACGGCAGACACGTTGTTGATCCAGGGCATTTCGAGCGGGTTGCCGTTGCTAAGCAGGACAATGACTTTCTTGTGCGCGGCAGCGACTTTTTCGATGAGTGCGGTGTGCGAAGCGTGAAGTTTCATGCTGGGCTGGTCGCCGCCTTCCGCGACTGCAACGCCAACCATGACAACGACATAATCGGCTTTGGCGGCAACTTCAAGGGCTTCAGCGAGAAGGGCTTCATCAATGGGCGCCCTGTCTTTTTCGGGGAAGCCGGGCGCGTACAACACATTGGACTCACCGATGCGCTCGACCATTTCATCGTACAGGTTGTCCACCATCGTGGGGTTGGTCAGTGAACTGCCCGTGCCTTGGAAACGCGGCTTTTTCGCAAAGTGACCGAGCAGGGCAACCTTGGCAGTTTCGGGGATGGGCAGAATCTGGTTTTCGTTTTTGAGCAAGACCGTGCCTTCTTCGGCGATGCGGCGGGCGAGATCGTGATGCGCCTGCTTGTTGTAAGTGAAATCGCCTTTGGCGAACGTCTCTTGCGCTTTGAAGATGAGCGCGAGCATGCGCTCCACGGCGCGGTCGAGGGTGGCTTCGGGCAAATCCCCCGCCCTGACCGCCGCGAGGATGGCACGCTGGTTATCCGTTGCAGGACCCGGCATTTCGAGGTCAATTTCCGCTTTCAACCCGGCAACGCGGTCATTAACCGAACCCCAGTCGGAAAGCACAACTCCTTGAAAGCCCCACTCCTTTTTCAAGATGTCGCGGATAAGAAACGGATTTTCGGAGCAGTATGTACCATTGACGAGCGTGTACGCGTTCATCACCGTCCAGGGCTGGGCATCTTTGACGATGGTCTCGAAGCCCGCCAGGTAGATTTCTCGCAGGGCGCGTTCATCCACTACGGCGTTGATGGTCATGCGGCGGTATTCCTGATTGCCAACTGCAAAGTGCTTCAGCGATGCGCCGATCCCCTGACTCTCAATGCCCATGATGAGTTGCTTCGCCATTTCTCCCGCGAAATAGGGGTCTTCGGAGTAGTAGTCGTAGTTGCGTCCGCCAAGCGGGGAACGCTTGATGTTGATGCCAGGTCCGAGCAGGATGCTGACTTTTTCCTGACGGCATTCTTCGCCGAGGGCGACTCCCATCTCGTGGATGAGTTCGCGGTTCCAGGTCGCTGCCTGGATGACGGCAGGCGGGAAACAGGTGGCTGGGATGCTGTTACTCATCCCGGCGAAGTCGGTTGCTTCGCCTGCCTGCTTCTGCACGCCGTGCGGTCCATTGGTCATCAAAATGGAAGGAATGCCCAGCCGTTCGATGGCTTGGGTCTGCCACATGTTCAGCCCGGCGACGAGCGCTGCTTTTTCTTCAAGCTTAAGTTGGGAGAGGAGAGTTTTGGGGTCTTGCATAAAAATTCCTTGTCAAATGACCGTGGATAATAGACCGTTGCCCATCGTCCACGGTCTTCGGTCTATTGTACAAACTTGTTTTTCAGGAACCAGAACCAGAGCAAGGTCTGACCCGCGCCGAACAGGGTGTCAGAGGCGAAGTGCGCGCCAATCACCACGCGGCTGAGCGCGCCGACGATGCCCCACAGCAAAAGCACAGGAAGCAGGATATTACGGGCGTTACTTCCTTTTTTCAAGAAGAGGATAAATCCTATCACTACAAACGAAAGCGCGGTATGCCCGGAGATGAAGGAGTGATGTCCGTTATTGCCTTGCGGCAGGTACCAGGGTGTGAACAAGGCAGTATTCCCGGCGTCAAGAATATCGCGGTATGTCCAGCGTCCCCAGGGAATCTTGATCGCCCAGACCGTCACGAAGCCTGCAACAAACATGAGCGTCAAACCGACTTTGGCGGCGTTTTTGTACTGGCTGACGGTTTCCAGTGGGAAGCGGCGCAGGATAACTTGCCCTAGAATCAGCGTGAGGATTGCAACACCAATGACCACAGCGAAATTGACTTCTGCCCCAGTTTGCAAGCCGAAGGCATCCCCGAAAAAGCCCAGCCCGGCGAAGGCGGTCAGAAGGAAAAGCCCGATCACGCCGAGGATGCTTTTGGTGTTTTTCTCAACACGATAAGTGCGTAGGAGAATGCTGCCAGACAAAAAGCCGAGAAATGAACCAGGTAGTTGTCCGTAACCTTCGAGAAAATGCGCCCAGCCCGATTCGGGGTCATAGAGCGCTTGTGAGATTTGCCAGTCGGTGAAAGCAAAGATGACTGCCAGCAGTACAAATACAGTAACCGAAATCCAGAGTGCCTTGTTTTTCATGCGATTTCTCCTTTGGGGTTTGGGTAAGTGTTACAAAAACAGCCAGAGCAAATAAGTTGCAATGGCTGTTTTGTGATATACCGATGATGCTCCCTGATAATTATTTGAAATGGAATTCTTCAGGCAGAAGTTTGAAGGCTTCTTCGCGTGTAATTTCGCCGTTATTGGCTTGCGCCATGACCTGCACATGGTTATCGCGCAGTTTGAACATTCTCAGCAACGGCAGGGAAAGCAACGCGCCAAAAATGGGGAAGATGGAATACATGAACCAGATGCCGTTCAGCGTCTCCGCTGATTGAACCGCGCCCGTGCCTTCCATAAACCCGAAGTAAGCCAGTCCAGCCATCGCAATGCTCGCCGAAAGTCCGTTCATCAACTTGGTGGCAAAGGTTTGCAGCGAGAAGGTGATACCTTCGGCGCGCTCGCCAGTCTTGAAGGTTCCATATTCGACGCAATCCGGGGTAAACATGAACATCATGATGCCTGTCAGCGCCGCACCAATACTGCGCAGGAGCAGGAGAACCATAAAGAGGGGGTAATTCTCGTATCCGGCAAAATAGATGATCAGGCTGAAAACGATATACCAGATGATGGAGAAGACATACAGGTTGAATTTGCCAAAACGTTTGGAAAGCGCAGGGACAAATCCCGCCAGCAGAACCATTGGGAGGATGGTAATTCCAAGAAGCGCAGTCGCCGCTTCAGCGCCGCCGAGATTGTTGACCGCAAAAAATGGCGTGATGGTAAAAGCGGAATTGGTCAAAAAGTAGATCACCATCGAAGCGTAAAAAATGAAAAGGTACTTGTTGCCTTTGAGATATTTCCAAATCGCATCCAGCGATGGCGCTTCTTCTTTGCGGCTGAGAATGCGTTCCTTCGCCAGCCCGGTAATGGGAAACATGGTCGCCACCCCCACGATTGCCAGTCCAATCGCGGTGGGAAGCCAGCCGAGGTTGGGATATAGCATAGGCACGCCAAGCGCGATAATCATCGCGCCGAGCATTCCGCCCAAACGCCCAATGGAAATCAGGACGGTGCGCTCCTGGATGTTTTCGGTCATCGCTGTGGTCAGGGCAAAGACAGGCGCGTCACATAAGGTGTATGCCAGATCCCAAAGCAGGTAGGCAATAACCGTCCACGCGATTTTTGCCCCCAGGGACATCGAGGCGGGCATGGCAAAAATCATAACAGTTGTGATTGCAATTGGCAGCACAGAGCCGCGCACCCAGGGCAGGAATTTTCCACTCTTGGGCTTGGAACGGTCAATGATTACGCCAAAGAGCGGGTCGTTGACTGCATCCCAGACTTTAGCGACCAGGAAGATGGTCGCTACTGCGGCGGCGGTAATTCCCTGATCGGTCAGGAAGATTTGAAGAAAGTTCAATACAAGAATGTAAAAAACATTCTGCCCGAAGAAATAAAAACCATAGGCGGTACGTTCTGCTTTTGAAGTTTGAAAAGCGATGGGGGGATTACCTGCTTGCGCTGCCATTGTTCCTCCGAATGAGTGAAATAGGACGCTGAATCGAGAATCGCATTGTAACACCGTTACCTAACTTGCGCTAGGTAAGTAATGAGAAAGAGTTATAATACATGGCATGAACAAATACAATAGTACAACCAAGAAAAAACGAGTGCGGCGGGATCGTACCGAAGAAATACTGGAAACCGCCACACGCCTTTTTAGCGAACATGGGTATCAAGGCACGACCTTCTCGCTCCTTGCCGAAGCAGTCCAATTGACCGAGCCGGGCGTTCTGCATTACTTCCCCAGCAAAATCCATTTATTGCAGGGCGTGTTGGAATATCACGAACAAAAAAATGCCGAAAGATATCTTTCCATGCTTCAGGCAGAGAAGAAAAATATCCCGGACTTGTTCAGCCTGTTGGAAGACCTGGTTGCTGAAAACGAGAAAATCCCCGGGTTGATTCAACTCTTCACGGTGCTGGTCAGTGAAAGCATCCGCAGCGATCACCCCGCCCACGATTATTTTATCGAGCGTTACCGCCGCGTCAGGGAGGGCTATGTCAACCAATTTTTTGGGGAAATCAAGGACAAAATCCGCCCGGATGTGGACCTGAATGAACTGACCATATTAATTCTGGCGGTCATGGATGGACTGCAAATCCAATGGCTGCTTGATCCCAAGAAAGTGGATATGGTAGCGGTCTATCGCTTATTCTCTAAAATCATTGTTGAGTATTTGGAAAATTGATCGCCTAAGAAGCAAGGACTTCTTCAACGACAGGGATGTCATTGACGCTATAATAGCGGCATGAAAAGGAATCGCGCCGCTCTTCCAACCTTTGTCCACACTTTTTGGATGCGCATTATCTCAGCACCTGCCGCTCTCAAACTTGTGGGGCTGGCAGTCCTGCCAGTAGCGACGATTATTATTTCCGCGTGGCTGTACGCGGAATTTTACATATTCAGACCCTTGCGCGCGAGTCCTGATATTACGCTAAACGCCCAAACCTTGTTTGATCTTTCGTGGCGGGCGTTTCTCTGGCTTGGCTTGGGCGCGTTGATCGGGATCGGCGCCTCCGTCACGCTGACCTGGGTTCTGATCCGCCAGCTCAGCGGATTGGTCAAAACGATGGGGCGAGTCGAAGCGGACGACCTGACGGCGCGCTCGCCCGTCTGGTCGCAGGATGAAATCGGACAGGTGCAAGCCGCCTTCAACACAATGGTCAGCGGTCTGCAGCAATCGCGCGATGACTTGATGAAGAATCAGCGCGAACTGGAATCGCTCGATGCCGAGAACAAACGCCTGATCGAGGAATTGCGGGACAAAGAAACCGAATTGCGGTTTGCCCTGCGCCGCGCGGTGGATGTGCAGGAAGAGGAGCGCAAACGTATCGCCCGCGAACTGCATGATGAAATCGGGCAAGCCCTCACGTCCATTTTGATCCGCCTCAAGAGTCTCCAAAACATAACCGACCTGGACGTGATGACCGACCGCCTTGACGGCATCCGTTACCTTGCATCGCAGACCATCGAAGAAATGCGCCGCCTCTCCATGGACCTGCGACCTGCCGCGCTGGACAACTTGGGCATTCTCCCCGCCTTGCGCTGGCACATCGGGCAAAGTATGGAGCAGAACCAGATCGAGATTCAATTCACCGCACCCGAACGCATGGAACGTCTGCCGCCCGAAGTGGAAATTGTGCTATACCGTGTCGCGCAGGAGGGACTAAATAACGCCATCCGTCACAGCCAGGCGAAACACATCGAAGTAAAACTGGAGCATACGCCGCTCTTCGTCTGGTTGAGCGTCAGCGACGACGGGCAGGGCTTTGACGCGGACGGATTGCATCGCGGTTTGGGGCTTGTGGGCATCCGTGAGCGCGTGACTCTACTCAAAGGTAAATGTGGAATCGAATCACAGCGCGGTAGCGGGGCGCGGCTGTGGGTGGAGATTCCGCTGACGGAGGCAAATCCCGCCCATGCTTGAAAATATCCGCATCCTGCTCGTGGACGACCATGCCATCATGCGCAGCAGTCTGGGTATGCTGCTTGAGTCTTATGGGGCGCGCATCGTGGGAGAAGCCGCAACGGGAGAAGAAGCCATCGCTCAGGCGCAGGCGCTCAAACCCGATGTGATCCTGATGGATATCACCCTGCCTGGTATGGACGGGGTAGAAGCGACGCGACGTATCACGGCGGAATGGGCGCAGGCGCGAGTTGTAGCGCTGACCATGCACGCCGAAGAGGTGTACCTTTCGCCGTTTCTTGAAGCGGGCGGAGCGGGTTACATCCGCAAATCTGCCGCCGACCGCGATGTGCTGGACGCCATCCAAAAGGTTGTGCAGGGACAGACGATTCTCGATACCCAAAGCGTGCAGGATTTGTTGAAACATGGCAGGAAATCGGCGGACGCGCAAGAGGCTCTGGCGTCCCTTTCGGAGCGCGAGCGGGACGTGCTGGTACGCGTGGTGCGCGGATTCACCAGTTCCGAGATTGGCGAACAGTTGAACATCAGCCCGCGCACGGTGGATACCTACCGCGCTCGCATCATGCAAAAACTGGGGTTGGAACACCGTCATCAACTGGTGGAGTATGCAGTAAAAAATCACCTGCTGGATTGAGATTGATTCCTGCTTTGAAGAATTACGTCCCGAAGGCTTCAACACCTTCGGGACGTTGTTTTTCCTTGTGGTGAAAACCACTACGCAATCGCGCATCTTTTTGGACAGACAAAGGCAATTGACTGGAATATCATAAAGGTCGCAAGCCGAGTTTCCAGCTTTTGCCATGCAGCCACAATCTCCCCTTCAAATCCTTTTCATCGTCCGCCAGCCCAGTCTGCGCGATTCACTGGCGCAGGTCTTAAGCGGATTCGGCTCCGCGCTGCGCTGGACGAGCGCCGCCACGCCCGCTGACGTGGCACAGGCGTTGGAATCCAAACTGGACTTAATCCTTGCTGACCCGTTTGCGCTGGAACAGGGCGATACCATCGCGTATTACAAGGCGTTGCGCTGTCGTTTGGGAGCCGCGCCCCTGATTGCCCTGCTCCCCGCCGATACGCCCGAGTACCGTGACGCGGCGGTGCAAATGGGAGCCAACTACACGCTCGCATGGAGCGAGACCGCCACCGAGCTGCTGCCCGTCATGGAACGCCTCTTGGGGCGGAAACGGCTGATTACGGGCGTATCGAAGTATATCGAAAACGCCGCCAGCCTCAGCGCCCCCGCTGGCGCGCCAGCCTTTGACCCCAGCCTGACCGAGCGCAGCCGCATCAAAATTGAGCGGCTTGCCCAAAAAAGATCCATCCCCGAAAACTACAGCCTCCCCCCGATATCCCAATCCACCTTCCTGCGCGGGCTGACCTTTTCCGTCGCCGCGCCGATTTCGCCCGATACCGAGCGCGTCGTCCGCACCGCCTGCAATCTGAACTGCGGCTCGCATTTCTGCGGATTGAACGCGACCGTGCGTGGCGGGGAGATCGTCAAGATCGAAGCGGCGGATTTTCCCGACCCGCGCTACCGCCGTTTGTGCATGAAAGGCATTAGCCACGTGCAAATGCAGGCGCATCCAGAACGTCTGCTCACCCCGCTCAAACGCAATGGACAGCGCGGACAAGGAGAGTGGGAGTCAATTTCCTGGGAGCAGGCATTGGATGAAATCGCCAAAAAAATGCGCCGCCTGCGGGATGACTTTGGGGCGGAAAGCCTTGTTTTTCTGCCGTACTCGGGGCAACTCAGCGTGCTGAACGGATTCAATGGAGTCTACCTGCGGCTGGCGGCGGCGCTGGGCGCGTCTGGCACGAGCCTGCGCGAATACGGAATTGACAGCGCCGTCCCGAGCGGAATCGAAGACACGCTCGGAGCGGGGTCAGGCTATTTGGCAAATGACTTTTCGGATCTGCCCAACTCGCGGCTGATTCTGATCTGGGGCGGCAACCCCGCCCAAAGCCGCATGAACTGGTGGAGTTTCTTCATGGACGCCAAACGGGCGGGTGCGCGGCTGGTGACGATTGACCCGCGCTTCAGCCTGACCGCCAGCAAAAGCGACGAGTGGCTTCCCATCCGCGCTGGCACGGATTTACATCTGGCGCTTGCCATGCTCAGGCTGATTATCGAAAACGACTGGATGGACAGGGAATTCGTCCTGCGTCACACCGTCGCGCCGCTGTTGGTGCGCGAAGATAACGGGGAATTTCTCAGGCTGGAAAATGCCTCTCGAAACGGCGACCAACCCCAAAGTCTGGTTTGGGATGCGGAAGCGGGGCGCGCACTTCCCGCCGCGCAGTCGTCATCCCCAGCATTAAGCGGACGACATGTCGTCGCTGGAATCCCGTGCCGCACGGCTTTCGATTTCCTGCGCGAAATGCTCGCGCCTTACACGCCCGAATTTGCCGCCGAAAAGACGGGGCTGGACGCGGTGCAGATTTTACGGCTGACGCGCGAATATGCCACTGTCAAGCCTGCCCGCATCATGACCTTGTACGGCATTGACCGCTGGAATCACGGCGCGACCTTCGGGCGGCTAATTGTCACGCTGGCGGCGTTTACAGGCAATTTGGGGGTTCACGGCGGCGGCGTGGGCGTGGACGGCTCGCGCGAAGCGACCCTACCCGCCAGTGATTTCCCCACGCCCAACGGGAAGAGTCATCGCCCTATCAACCCGCTGCTGCTCCCCGAACAGATTATTTCCGAACAGCCGCATCCCATCAAGTCCGTCTTCGTGGCGTTCGGCAACTGGATCAACCAACTGCCCGACCAGAACCGCTTATTGCACGAAGCCCTGCCCAAACTGGAATTACTGGTGGTGGCGGATCATTTTATGACCGAGACAGCGCGTTTCGCCGACTACGTTTTGCCCGCCGCGACTTTCTTTGAGCGGGAAGACATGGTGAAGGGACCTGGACCCTACATCCAATACCAGCCCGCCATCGTCGCGCCGCGCGGCGAATGCCGCTCCGATTTCGAGATTGCGGCGGAGTTGGCGAAGCGGCTGGGCTGCGGGGACGCTTTCGAAAAGCCGCCGCGCGAATATCTGGTGGAGGTTCTGGCTCGCAACGAAGATACCCGTGCCATTGCGCTGGATGAGTTAATCGCGCAAGGCGTGATGAAACGCCGCCTGCCTCTGGACTGGGAAGTGATGCACCGCGATTTGCATTTCCACACCCCCAGCGGGCGTGTGGAATTTTACGTCGAGCGGCTGCTGCCTTTCGGACGCGCCCTGCCCAAGTACGAACCGCCGCTGGAAGCCTTTCCAGGGAACGAACTTTCGCCGCGTTACCCGCTGGTCTGCCTGACGGAACACAGCCGTTACCGCGTCCATTCCACCTTTAGCAATGCGCCCTGGTTGCGCGAAATCGAAACCGAACCCCGCGCCGCTGTCCATCCGCTCGAATCGGAACGGCGCGGCATCGTCGAGCGCGATTGGGTTCGCATCTACAACGGGCGCGGGCACGTCACCCTGCGCGTCCACCTAAGTCAAGCCGTGCCGCCTGGAACAGTTTATCTCAGCCAGGGCTGGCAATCTGTGGATTTTCAGAATGGGCATGCCCAATCGCTCACGCACGCGCGCGGCAACGCCGCCAACGCTTTCGGCGAAAACAGTTCCTTCTCCGACGTGTTGGTGGAGATGGAGAAAACAGGGGAGAGCCTGCCATGACAAAGCGCCTGGTGATGGTCATTGACCTGCAAGCCTGCACGGGATGCAACACCTGCTCGGTGGCGTGCAAACAGGAGAATAACCTACCCGACGGCGTGTGGTGGACTCAGGTGGTCACGCTGGGCGACAACGGCAATGATTCGCCTGCGGGCGAATACCCGAATTTGTTCATGGATTATCTGCCGCTGGGCTGCCAGCACTGCGTCAACGCGCCCTGTGTGGAAGTCTGCCCGTCGGGCGCAACGGCACAAACCGAAGACGGGCTGGTCATTCAAGACCCCACCCAATGCGGCGGCTGCCGCTACTGTATGCTGGTCTGTCCCTACACGGGTGTGCGCGTCTTCGCGGGCGAAACCCTGCGCTACTCTCTGCCCTTCCCGACGGGCGACAACCCAATGATTCATCGTCCATTCACGGTGGAGAAGTGCAATTTCTGCGCCCACCGCCTCAAGCGCGGACTACTCCCCGCCTGCGTGGATTCCTGCCCGATGGTGGCGCGTACCTTCGGCGATTTGGGCGACCCAAACAGCGAAGTTTCCAAACTGTTGCGCGAACGTCCGCATTTTCAACTGCTGGTGGAAAAAGGCGCCGACCCCTCCACCTTTTACCTGACCTGAACCATGCTGAACCCTGTCTCCGTTTCTGACCCTTTCCAAAACGCCTTTGGCATCCTCACACAGGTTGCCAGGGATCGCGGCTGCGTCTATCGCTGGCTGGCGCTTGGGTTTTACGCGCCCGATGAAGAATTGCTTCGGTCACTGCGGGAAGGGTTGCTGAAACAGGAATTGACTCAGGCAACCTACTGGCTCGGCATGGATCAGCGTCCACTGTCGGATTGTTTAAATGAAGTGAACGCCTATGCTAACGCCAGCCTGCCTGAATTGCAGGCTGCCTACGAAGCGCTCTTCGGCAAGAACGTCTCGCGCATTGCCGCCCGCGAATCCGCCTATTTGTGGCGCTCGGTCACGCACCCTGCGGACGCAGCGGGAGAGTTGGACCGCGCCCTCATCAACATCTACAGGCAATACGGACTTAAACCGCAAACAGGCGCGGAAGACAGCCTGCCCGTTCAACTGGAATTTATCGCCTACCTCTGCCAGTTGGAGACCCAAGCCTGGCAGGCGGGGACTTCCCAAACCGCCCGCGAACTGCGCCGTCAGGAACGCGCCTTCCTCACCGACCACTTGGGACGCTGGCTGCCCGAATTTTGTCAGCGCGTGGAGGAAAGGGCATTGCCATCCTTTTATACAGCATTATCCGCGTTCGCCTTCCGATGGACGAAACTGGAATACGGACCTGGATATTCCTCTTTGAGTTAACATGCCTGCCATTTACTTCATCTACGGTCTCGCATTTTTCAGCCTCGGCATGGTCATCTGGGTGGAGAAGCGCCACGCCAGTGACCTGCCGCTGGCGCACCAACTTCCCTGGCTGGCGGCGTTTGCATTTACTCACAGTCTGGTGGAGTGGCTGGAGATGTTTGTCATGCTCCAGCCCCTACACACTCCGCATGCCGCGCTGGATATCGCCCATGCCGCGCTCTTGCCGCTCTCCAGCCTGTTCCTGGTTCGCTTCGGCATCGGTCTGATTAATGAAGCAGGTCCCCTGCCCGATTGGATGACCCTCGCTCCCGTCGTCCTGATCGTGCCGCTGGGTCTGTTACTCGGCTTTGCCCTCATCGTCATCCTCAGTTCAAATTCCACACTGCTGATGGCGGAAATTTGGTCGCGCTATCTCCTTTATTTCCCTGGCAACCTGTTGGCGGGGTTTGGCTTTCTCAGGCAGTCGCGCCACATTCGAGATTCATATCCTGTACAGGCTTCGCGTTTTCTCAAATTCATATCCACCGCCTTCTTTATCAACGCCGTCGCAGCGGGGTTGATTCCCCCCGCTGGAACGGGGGGACTGCCCGCCCTAATCAACGAAGAAAGTTTCCTCACCCTTGCCGGACATCCCGTTCAAATCTGGCGGGCTGTCATGGCGGTTGCCATTGCCCTGTTGTTCGTGGGCGTGCTGCGAATTTTCGAGTTCGAGCGCAGCCGCAAGGTGACGGAACTCGAAAACCAAAAAGAAGAGGCCCAACGCGCCACTCTCTCCGCCCAGACTCAAGCGCTCCAAACATCCGAAGCCTGGACCGACTCGCTGGTGGACATTAGCCGCCGCATCGCCAATCTCGAGGATGTAGACTCAATTCTTCGCGTTATCACACACAGCGCCCGCTGCCTGCTGCAAGCGGATATTGCCGCCCTGGCATTATGGAACGAAGATCTGACCGCGCTGGAGATTCGCTGTGCCGCCCTGCCCGAAGGCGCGCCGCCCAGGAATTTCGGCAGGGTTGAAACGCCCCTCCTATTGACCGCCGCCCGAAAAGCCGACCCCAGCCTCTTCCCGCAGAACTTCGCTTCTTCTCTGGACTTTTGGGATTGTCCCGCCCTCGAACGGGAAATCCGCGCCGCCGCCTTTGTGCCGCTTCGCCTGGATGCCCAACCCATCGGCGTTTTCTGGGTCGGCAGGGAAGCAGGCTCCATCTTCTCCACAGGCGACCTGCTGGGGCTGGAGCGTCTCGCCGCCCAGACCGTCATCGCTCTCGAACACGCCATGATGACCTCCCGCCTGCAATCCCTGGCAACGATGGAAGAACGCGGACGCATTGCCCGCGAAATGCACGATGGGCTGGCGCAGGTACTGGGCTATGTCGGTATGGAACTCCAAACCATCGAAGCCCTGACGCATGCCCAGAATCAAGAAGCGGTTCTGTCCGAACTCCAGCAGGCACAGCGCAGCGTCCAACTCGCCCAAGCGGACGTGCGCGAAAACATCCTCAGCCTGCGTACCACTCTGTCCAACGAAAAGGGCTTGCTCCCCGCTTTGCGCGAATACATCGAAGAGTTTGGTGTGCAAACGGGCATCCAAATGCAATTCCAATGTGGGCTGACCAGCGACCCCGCCCTATCTCCGCTGGCGGAGGCCCAGCTGACGCGCATCATTCAGGAAGCCCTCACGAACGTCCGCAAACACGCCCGCGCCGAACACGCCCAAGTGCAGATTGCCCAGCGCAACGGTTCCCTGCGCGTTATCGTCAGCGACGACGGCATCGGCTTCGAGTGCGCTTCCAAGCCTGGGCATTACGGACTGGTCACCATGCGCGAGCGCGCGGAATCAGCAGGCGGCGGATTGATTGTCACCTCGCAGCCAGGTACAGGCACCAGCGTCGAAACCTGGTTGCCTGTGCTGAAATAGATAAAGGAGTATGAATGAATCCCCTCAAAACCCTGATCGTAGATGATCATGCCCTCTTTCGGCAGGGACTCATCAGCCTGATGAAGACACGCCCCGATCTGGTGCAAGTCATTGGCGAAGCCTCCAGTGGAGCGCAGGCGGTGCAACTCGCCGCCAAAATGCGCCCTGACCTGGCGCTGCTCGATATTTACATGCCCGAAGGGGACGGGCTTCACGCCGCGCGCGAGATTCGCAAAATCTCACCCGAAACCGCCATCGTCATCCTGACCTCTTCCGAGCAGGACGAACATCTGCGTGAGGCATTTCGGCTGGGCGCAGCGGGCTACCTGCTAAAAGACCTCAACGCCAACGAGTTGTTCGACCTGCTGGCGGGCGTGACCAGCGGCGAACCCGTCATCACCCGCGCCATGGCAGCCCGCCTGCTCAAACAGACTCTCTACATGCCCGAAAAATCGCGGCCGCATCTTGAAACGCTGACCGAGCGCGAAGTCGAAGTGTTGAGACTGGTGGCACAGGGCGAGAGCAACCCGCACATCGCCGAAACGCTGTGCATCACGGTTAACACCGTCAAGACTCATCTGAAAAACATCCTGGCGAAACTGCAATTGGAAAACCGCACCCAGGTCGCGGCGTACGCAGCGCAAAACGGATTTATTTCACAGACTGATTAAGGAGACTCAAGTGACCACACCCACCACCCTCGATTGGACAGAAACTCTGACAGGCGAAATGCTCTTATTCGGCTTGCTGGGGCGCGCATTCCAAAACTACCCCGCCGCCGAAGAACGTCCCTGGCTGCAAACACTCGTAGACGAAGAGATGTTTGAGGAAGCGCCCTTCGCCGCCTCACAGCCTGACGTGATCGAAGGCTTGCGGCTTTTGCAGGAATGGAGCCGCGCAGGTTTGAGCGACTCCGCTTGTGAAGACCTGCAGAGCGACTACACCCACACCTTCATCGGTCCTGACAAGGTGCGAGTCGCCCTGTGGGAATCGGTATATTTCAGCAAGGAACGCCTCACCTTTCAGGAACAAACCCTAGGCGTGCGCGGCTGGTATCGCCGCTTCGGCTTGCAGGCGGAACGCATCTACCACGAACCCGACGACCACATCGGTCTCGAACTGGCGTTCCTCGCCCTTCTGGCGCAGCGCGGCATCTCCGCGCTGGAGCGGGGCGAACAGGACGAATTCAACCAACTCCTGCGCGCCCAGCGCGAATTTTTCGACCAGCATCCCAACCAGTGGGCTACCACATTCTGCGAAGGTGTCCTCGAACACGCCCGCACGCCCTTCTACAAAGGACTGGCGCTGCTGACGCGTGGCGCATTGATCGAACTGGCGGAAATCCTTCCCAACGGGAGATAATAGCCTGTGAATCTCTTTACTGCGGCAGAACGACTGGCAGCGATTGACCGCTCCGAAATCACGCTGGACGCGGCGCGTTGTTTGCATTCCCGCGATAAATTCTCCACTTGCGAAGCCTGCCTGAACGTCTGCCCTGCAGATGCGATTCAAGCGGATAAACCGCCGCTCCTCGACTCCACCGCCTGCATCTCCTGCCTGACCTGTTTACCGCTCTGTCCATCAGGCGCTTTCTCCGCTGATGATTCCGTCGCCGATCTGCTGAACTGCGCGGCGCGCGTCGAAAGCCGCGCCGTGGAATTGGTCTGTCAGGCGCACCCCCGCGCTGAAATGGGTCTCTCCGCCGAAGCGACGGGAATCCGACTGCGCGGCTGTCTGGCGGGACTGGGCGGCGGAACGTACCTCGCGCTGGCGGCGCTGGGCGTGGAGCAAATCACGCTGCGGCTGGACGCCTGCGGCGAATGTCCCTGGGTTTCCCTGCGCGGACAGGTGGAGAGGCAATTCAATGAAGCGAAGCAATTGTTGTCTGCTTGGGGCAGGGCGGAGACTCTACGCCTGACCAACGCGCTGACCGAACCCGTCGAACGCCCATTGTGGGACGCGAAAAATCCACCTCTCTCGCGGCGTGATATGTTCTTACTGGTTTCCCGTCAGGGACAGATTGCCCTGGCGCGCGCTATCGAGAACCAGCCCGCTAAAGCGGGCAAAAGCATTGGGCGGAATCGGACGCGCATGATCCATGCCGCCGCGCAATTTGGAGACTTACAGGACAGCGGCGTATCGCTGGCGGGCATGGACTTTGCTATGCTGACGGTCAACGACTCCTGCTCGGCATGTGGCTCGTGTGCCCGCATCTGTCCCACCGCCGCGCTGACTATTGAGTTGGATGAAGAAGCCCATCGTTACGCCCTGCGCTTTTCGCCCAAAGAGTGCATCAACTGTGAAGCCTGCCTGCACGTCTGCATGGAAAAAGCCGTCGGCGTGGATTCGGCTCCTACGGCGGAACAGGTTTGGGGTCCGAAAGAGGCGGTTCTTCTTCAAAGTGGGGAACTCTCGCGCTGTGAGCATTGCAGTGCGCTGTTCGCCGCCCGCGAGGAAAACCACCTTTGTCCCACCTGCGAATATCGCAGAAAAAATCCGTTTGGCTCGCGCCTGCCAGCAGGCATGGTCCTGCCTGGAGGAATGAAACGATGATTACCGAAATTGACCGCGCCGCGTTGGGGGATATCCGCAACCCCGCCTTCCGCGCTTACGCTTCGCGCTACGTTGACATTAGCGAAGACTTTATTGAACAGATTGGCAAGTTTGGCGTGCCGCTCAAAGCGGAGGACGGGCAGGAGATGAAAACCCGTTTGGAGCGATTGCGCGAAAAAGGCGCGCATGTCCGCAACGATGAGCGCAGCGTGTATATCAATAACATCTCGCCCGCCTGCCTTGCCTGCCAGACGGGCGTGGGCAGCGCCACGCTGTTCGTTTCCTTGAAATGTCATCGGCAGTGTTTCTTTTGCTTCAACCCGAATCAAGAAAATTACGAGGGCTTCTCGGCGCAGACCCGCGACCTGAGCGCCGACCTGCAAGAGTTCAAGCGCCGCGACGCGTGTATGAAGCATTTGGCGCTGACGGGCGGCGAGCCGCTTTTATACAAGGAAGAAACGCTGGAATTTTTCCGTGAAGCGCAGCGGCTGTTCCCTGGCGTTTACACGCGCCTCTACACCAGCGGCGACCACGCCGATACCGCCACGCTGACGGCGTTGAAAGAGGCGGGCTTGCAGGAGATTCGCTTCAGCATCCGCGTGGAGGACAGCCCGCAGGCGATCCGTCACACGCTGGGAAGAATCGAAGAAGCGAAAGAGTACATCCCGTTTGTGATGGTCGAAATGCCCGTCCTGCCTGGCAAACTGGACGAGATGAAAGACCTCCTGCGCGAGTTGGAGCGCATCGGCATTTTCAGCATCAACCTGCTGGAGTTTTGCTTCCCACTCTTCAACGCCGAGGAATACAACCAGCGCGGTTACGCGGTCAAGACGCCGCCCTATCGCGTTACGTACAACTACTGGTACGCGGGCGGACTGCCTGTGGCGCAAAGCGAACTGGACTCGCTGGAACTGCTCGAATTTGCATTGGACAACGGTTTCAAGATGGGCGTCCATTACTGCTCACTGGAGAACAAGCACACCGGGCAGGTCTATCAGCAGAATCACAGCGGGTTTGCGCCAGAGATGGCGTTGGCGTCGAAAAAGGATTTTTTCTTTAAGACCGCCAAAGTCTTCGGCGAGGATGTTCCCCGCGTGAAAAAAGTTTTGGAAAAGAGGAAAAAAGCCATATACAACTACCAGAAACAATTCGATTGCCTGGAGTTTCACGTCCGCGACATCCGCGCCCTGCAGGGCTTGGACGTGGAAATCGGCATCGCTACCAGCATCCTGGAACAGCGCGGTGGCAAAACGCTGACGCGCGAACTCAAAATGGAATTCACCACCCCCAGACTTTTCGATCTGGAGATGGATATCTAACTCAGTTATTTGCGATAAGGAGAAAACACCATGTTTCATTTGGGAACCACTGAACTGATCATCATCCTGGTCATTGTCCTGCTGCTCTTCGGCGTTGGGCGCATCGGTAAAATTGCCGGCGAACTGGGCGGCGGTATTCGCGCCTTCCGCGACGGCTTGAACAAGGATGAAGAAAACAAGGCTACAAAACAGGAACAGGAGGTCAAATCATAAACCGCCGTGACCGCTAAACCTGACCTAATTTCCAAGCCCCGCCGTGGCTGGGCGGGGTACTTCCGCGCTTTCGGGCGCGCCCATCGCAAAGCTAGCGCGCAGATGGAAACTTCCATGCCGCTCTTGCGTCACCTGGATGAACTGCGCAAGCGCGTCTTCAAGGCGTTTGCGGCGGTCATCGTTGGCGTAGGAGTTAGTTTCGCCTTCACCGAGCAGGCGATCAACTACCTTGCTTCTCCCATCGGCGGGAGCGAGGCGCTGGTCTCCATCGAAGTCACCGAAAACATCGCGGTCTATATGCGCGTCGCCCTGCTCGGCGGGGTGATTCTGGGGATGCCAGTCATCCTCTATCAAGCCATGCGCTTCATCCTGCCCGGCTTGCAGGGGCGCGAGAAACTCTGGCTCATTCTGGGCATTCCCTTTGCCAGCCTGCTCTTCGCCGGGGGGATGGCATTCACCTGGTTCGTGATGATTCCCACCGCCGTACCGTTCCTGACCAGTTTCATCGGCATCACCACGCAGGTGCGCCCCGCCAGTTACTTCGACTTCATTACCAACCTGATGTTTTGGATTGGCTTGAGTTTTGAAATGCCCATCGTCTTCACGCTGTTGGCGCGGCTGAAATTTGTCACCGCCAAACAACTGGCAAGCGGCTGGCGCTACGCGGTGGTTGCCATCACCATCGTGGCGGCGGCGATCACCCCCACCGTGGATCCGGTCAACATGGGGCTGGTGACGCTTCCGCTGATGGGCTTGTATATCGTCAGCATTGTTCTGGCGTGGATCGCCGGGAGGTAAACATGGACATCTTTGGAATTGGCGGCGCGGAACTGCTGGTCATCCTGCTTGTTGCGGGCATCATCCTGGGACCTGAGCGGCTTGCCCGCGTGGGGCGCGAAGCGGGAAAATTCATCCGCAACGCCAAAGCCTACTTCAGTTCACTGAGCGGCGAATTGAAAACTGAACTCGACATGCTGGACGAATTGCGTGACGTCAAACGTGAGGTGGATAAAACATTGGAAAAATCCACCTGAAACCCCCGCCTCGTTCCTGACCTTGAAGCGGGTCCCCCGACCAAAACTCCGTCCCTGTTGACGGAGTTTTTTTTCGTCCCCAAAAATCACCCGACTGGGTGAGGGCGGAATTCCACCGTAGAGTGATGACCGCTGGAGAGCAAATAGTTACACTGATGGTATAGAAAACCACAAGGGCTTCCCTTGTCCACTTCGATTTTTGGAGAATGCATTTGAGCAAAAAAACGAAACCGATCAACTGTTTTGTCCCGCTCCTGGTGGAGCAAATTGTCCATTCCGCAGAAACAATTCTGGAGGAAGAAAATGAATGAAGAAAGCATGATTCAAAAAGCCCTGACCGACACGGTCCTCACCCGGCGCAGTTTCCTAAAATGGAGCGCGGCGCTGGGCGGAACCGCCGCGTTGGCAGGCGGCATGAACCTCGGCTTGAAAACAGTCGAGGCGGCTGTGCAAAACGCCGCAGAGACAGACGGAAAATGGGTGACGGTAGCCTGCTGGCATAACTGCGGCGGACGCTGTCTGCTCAAAGCCCATGTGGTTGATGGTGTGGTGACCCGGGTTAAGTCTGACGACACTCACCCCGACAGCCCCAATTTCCCGGTTCAGCGCGCGTGCGTACGCGGACGTTCCCAGCGTATGCAGGTCTTTGGCGCAGACCGATTGAAATACCCCATGAAGCGAAAGAACTGGGCGCCTGGTGGCGGCAAGAAGGAACTGCGCGGCAAGGATGAATGGGTGCGCATTTCGTGGGATGAAGCGCTGGATATATTTGCGACCGAAACCAAACGAATCTTAGATGAACACGGGAACAAATCCATCTATGCCACCTCGTATGGAGACGCGTTTGGCGCTCTGTATTACGACCCCATGTCGCGCATCTTCAGCGTTTTGGGCGGTAATGTCGGCGCCTGGGGAACGGTCTCTTGGGGAGCATGGCCTGCGCCAAGCATCCACATGATGGGTGGATTCCCCAATACCAACGATCGCCTAGACCTTCAAAATTCTAAGCTAATTGTGCTTTGGGGAGCCAATCCTGCCTGGAGCCGTCAGGGAAACACGACTTCGTTCTACATGGAAGCGAAGCGGGCTGGAGCAAGGATTATCTGTGTGGATCCGATGTACTCTGCCACGGCAAAGACACTGGCGGACGAATGGATTCCCTGCCGCCCTGGCACGGATACCGCTCTGCTGTTGGCTATTGCTTACCACATGATCGAAAACAACCTGCAGGATCAGGCTTTCCTTGACACCTACGCGGTTGGTTTTGATCGCGATCACATGCCGGAGGGCGCAGACCCCAAGGAGAATTTTAAGGACTATGTGCTCGGTAAGTATGATGGCACACCCAAGTCTCCTGAATGGGCTTCGGAAATTTGCGGTACCCATCCCAGCGTGATTCGCTCGCTGGCTCAGCAAATAGCAACCACCAAACCTGCGGCATTTATCAGCTCCTATGCGCCTGCGCGAACGAACCGCGGCGAGCAATATGCCCAGGCATTTTTCACAGTTGGTTGGATGACCGGCAATGTCGGCATTCCGGGCGGCGTGGTAACCTGGGATCCACTGCCAGGCGGACCGCCACTGGTCAAACTTGGACCTCGTGGAACAAGTTATAAAGACAATCCCGTATTTCCATCAAAATACCTGTTCCCGTTCCCTGATCCGGCGGATGAGACTTGGACGGGGCTCAACTGGTCCGAACAATGGGACGCCATCCTGAACGGAGAATACACTGCAGGCGTGCGCGGGAAACAGCCCATTGACATCCGCATGATCTACCACGGTCACAGCGCCATGCTCAATCAATCGCCAAGTTTAAACAAAGGCATTGAAGCACATCGCAAAGTAGAGTTTGTCGTGTCAGCGTCGCAGTTTCTTACCACCAACTCCAAGTACGCTGATCTGGTCTTCCCAGTAACGACCTACTGGGAGCGCGTTGGAGACTTAATATCCGCCAATCGCGAGTCCATCTTCTGGTGGCAGCAAGCCAGCCAGCCGTTGTTCGAGGCGAAGAGTGACCTTGACATTGCGCTTGCTCTGGCTGAGAAAATGGGAATTGATATTGAAATGATTCCCTTTGAACAGGTTATATTTAACCAGGTCGCTGGGGCTGAAGTCATCAAACCTGACGGCTCAGGTTTTGAAAAGCTAGTCACCATTACCACCGATGACATTAAGGAATGGGGTGTGGAAGGCGAACCCCAAAAAGGGCGCATCGCGCTCAAAGAGTTCCAGGAGCAGGGTGTTTACCAGGTCGAACGCAAACCCGGTGACAGATTCACCCACATTCAACTAAAGGCTTTCCGGGATGACCCAGTCGCTAACCCGGTTGGCACTCCCAGCGGAAAGTTGCAAATTCACAGCGCCAACCTCGCCGGTCATATCGCCGCGTTTGGGTGGGATGAGATCGCGCCAATTGCAAAGTATGAGCCGCCCGTGGAAGGATACGAAGGAACGCTAGACGGCAAATATCCGTTACAGTTGTGGACACCGCATTATTTGCGTCGCAGCCACTCGGTCTTCGACAATGTTACCTGGCTGCGTGAAGCTTTCCCGCAGGAAGTCTGGATGAACCCCATGGACGCCAAAGCGCGCGGCATCGAACAGGGCGACACCATTAAAATCACGACAAAGCACGGCACCGCATTACGCCACGTCAAGGTGGATGCCGGTATCATGCCCGGCACGATCGCAACCGGCGAAGGCGCCTGGGCCGACCGTGACGATAATACAGGAATTGACATGGCTGGTGCAACCAATAGTCTGTGCGGTCCTGTTCCAACAGGGCAGGGTGTTCAAGGGTGGAATACTACCAATGCCCAAGTCGAAATATGGACTGGGAAATCAATTGGAGCGGATTATAAACAGCCTCAACGCATCATCTTTGGAGAGGAGGCATAACCATGGCTAAGCAAAAAGCTTTTTACTTTGATGCAAGCGCCTGCATTGGCTGTAAAGCCTGTCAAATCGCCTGCAAAGATAAGCATGATCTTCCACTTGGCGTACGCTGGCGCAGGGTATTTGAGTATGGTGGAGGAAGTTGGGTAGAGCAAAATGGAGTCAAGGTTCCAAGTTCTCTTTTCTCCAGTTACCTCTCCACCGCCTGTCAGCACTGCGAGAGTCCGGTCTGTCGCGATGTCTGCCCAGTGCAAGCCATCACCAAACGGGACGATGGCATCGTCATCCTGGACAGCGAAAAGTGCATTGGCTGCCGCTACTGTGAATGGGCGTGCCCCTATGGCGCGCCGCAGTTCAATGAAGAAACCAAAGCCATGACCAAGTGCCACTTCTGCTACGACCTGCAGGCACAGGGACTGAACCCCGCCTGCGTGGACGCCTGCGTCATGCGCTGTCTGGATTATGGCGAGCTGGATGAACTACGCGCCAAATACGGCGATCTCAACGAAATTGAACCTCTGCCGACCAATGAGATCACCCACCCGTCGCTTGTGATTACCCCGCACAAGCACTCGCAAAAAAGCGGCGCGGGCACCGGCAGAATCCTCAACCTAGAAGAGGAGGTGTGATATGAACGTACATGATTGGGCGCTAATAACATTCACCATCCTGGTGCAAATGTCCGTTGGCAGTATGTGGGTACTGGGCACGGTTCACTTCTTCTCCGCCCGTAAGTACGGCATGGAAGAGGCAGACCGCATGAGCGACCGCGCCTTGCTTGCCATTGTGCCGGTCATCGCTCTGGGCTTTCTGGCGTCTCTGCTTCACCTAGGCGATCCGTTCAACGCGCCGCGCGCCGTGACGAACATCACCAACTCCTGGTTGAGCCGCGAGATTTTCTTCGGCGTGGTCTTTGCCGGGCTGGCAGTGGTCTTCGCCTTCATGCAATGGCGCAAGCTCGGTTCATTCGGACTGCGCAACGTCGTCGCCTGGCTGTCTGCCCTGGCAGGGCTGGTCCTGGTTCTCAGCATGTCCATGGTCTACATGTTGCCTTCGCAACCAGCATGGAATTCATGGAATACGCCAATATCCTTCTTCACTACCACTTTCCTGTTGGGCGTGATGGCAATGGGTGCCGCCTTGGTTGCCAATTTCGTCTATGAAAAACGCAAAAATACTGGAAAGACCTCAAACCAGTTGGAAATATTGCGCGCAACCTTGCGGTGGATTTCCATCGCTGCCATCGTCCTGCTTGGCATTCACCTGATCGCCCTGCCGCTTTACATGGTCACGCTTGCCGCCGGAAGCAAAGCCGGGCTGGCAACCGTTCAGCTGCTGGCTGGCTCCTTTGGCTGGTATCTGGGGTTGCGCGTGGCGTTTTTGGTGATCGGGGCTGGCGTCTTTGCCATGTTCCTCTATCGCTATGCCTTGAGCGCGGGCGAAGAGAAAATATTAAGTACCCTCGCCTACGCCGCCTTTGTGATGGTCCTTGCAGCGGAAGTTCTGGGACGCTTCATGTTCTACGCAGCACACGTTCGCATTGGCATCTAGCTAAATTCATGGGTGGGGAGGCTGCGCCTCCCCACCCTCAAATCCCCCATGCCAAAAAAGATATACAATTTTTCATTACTCCGGATTATCTTGCTGACCGCTCTGGCAAGCCTGATTCTGGCATGGGATGTTTCAGCGCAAGAGGCGGGACCGCAAATCCTCCCGCTTTCAGCCACGGGGCAGGGGCGCGGACATGCAATCGCTTATTCACCAGACGGGGGGACAGTAGCCGTAGGCACATCGCTAGGCATTTATTTTTTCGACTCATCCTCATTGGAACAAACCCGCTTCATCCCCACCGACACTTGGGTGCGCGCCCTGGCATTTTCTCCCGACGGGCGCTGGCTGGCGAGCGGATCGTACGACCCCACCGTCCGTTTGTGGAACGTAAAAGACGGTACGCTGACAAAAGAACTGAACGGACATACTGCCTGGGTGCGCGGGCTGGCGTTCTCGCCCGATGGCAACTATCTGGCAACCGCCTCGGACGACAACACCGTGCGTCTCTGGCGGCTTGCCGATGGAAACGTTATCCACATCCTGCCCGAAGCGGGTGCGCGCGCCGTTACCTTCTCGCCCGATGGAACGCTGCTGGCGACGGGCGGATACGACAAAGTCATCCGCTTGTGGCGGGTAGGAGATGGAACTCTCGTCCGCGAATTAACGGGTCATACCGACTGGGTGCGCGCCCTGGCATTCTCCCCAAATGGTGAATTTCTGGCTTCGGGCGCATTCGACGCCACCCTGCGCCTGTGGCGCGTAATGGATGGCGAATTGCTCGCCACCCGCGAAGAACACAACGCCAGCGTCTTGAGTGTAGCCTTCTCGCCCGACGGTAACCTGCTGGCTTCCGCCTCGGTGGACACGACCGTGCGCATGTGGAGCATACCCAACGCTGAACCCTACGCCCTCCTGCGCGGACATGACGACTTCGTTTTTGGTGTGGCGTTTTCACCCGATGGCAAGACTCTCGTTTCCGCTTCCGTAGACAACACCGCCCGACTCTGGAGTGTGCCCGATTCATCCAACCCATCCGCATTGGAACAGGTTTCAGCACCGTCCAATTGCGCCGCCTGCCACCACCCGCGCGGCAAGCAGGGTCCGCCGCGCGTCATCGAGACTGGTTGCATTGTCTGCCATCAAAACGGCGCGCTCGCCCTCAATTGGTGTCCTTTCCTGCCCCGCTCATCAGAACCGATGCGTCTCTCGATGTCATTACCGGGCTGGCAAAACGCGCTGGATGTTCCAACAGACAACAACGAGATCAGCGTTATCATATTTCAACCCGGCAATGGTGAGCATTTTTATTCCAAAGGTGAAACCTTTAACACATTCCAAATCAACGGAAAAGTGTTTTCGTCCACAACGCCGCTTGAACAGGTTTCAGTTAGATTGGAAGCGTGGTCAGGAACGGAACAAATAACATTTGTCTTATCCCAACCTAGCTCCGCCGGTCAATTTTCATTTTCCTTCAACCTGACAGACTTGGGAAACCCACCTAACACAGACGCCCCGCAAGAATATAAATGCCTCGAATGTCATCACAGGTCGCCGAATGGCGTTTTAACGGAGGGTGAAATTCTTTTGAAAGTTACCGCCTCCACACCAGAAGGAAAACATGCAGTAGACCGAAGACTCATTTTTATCAATAAAAGTGGTGTCGCTACCCTTCCTGCGGATATAGCCTTGGAGAATGGACAACCTGTTCATGGCGTCGCCATTCAGGCTGTGACCAAACTTTATCAATGGCGTGAACGCGCGTTTCAATCGTTCAGCGACTCGAATGGAAATGCCACCCTGCAAGTGGAATCTCTCGCGCAAATTCCCACCACCTATCAAATCTCCGTTCCGCCCACAGTAGTGGACGGCGTTCTTTATGAAAGCATTGAGTCAGTGGAGGTAATCCTGCCTCCGGCCGCAGACTCCGCGCCCGCCGTCACTATTCAAGTGCGAGCGCGTTTGGGGCAAATCAACGGGCGCATTACCAACTTCAAAGAGCCGCTCCAACTTTGGGCAATTGAGATGCCCAATGGAGCCGTTCAGCGCGTCACTACTTCGAGTGACGGCACATTCTCCTTTGCCAACCTGCGAGTCGGCAAGTATCTTTTAACAGCCGACTTGCAGGCTCTGGCAGCGTCTGGCTTGACGATGGAGCCACAAATTGTTGATTTGAGCCAGTCACCCTCATCGGAAATCGAACTCACGCTGCAGCCACTCGAAGGTGAGACGCTTCCTGGACGAGTGACTGATGAAACAAACACGGCGCTGCCCTTTGCTTGGGTCAGCGCCGGGATGCAGACACAACAGACTTTACCCAACGCAGGCCCGTACTCGCTTTTTGGATTACCCGCCGACCCGCCCACTGTAATCGTCACCGCGCCTGGCTATTATAGTCAGGCGCAGATTGCGAACGCTTCTTCTCTCGACTTTGAGTTGGTGCCCCAACCCGAGACCCGATTCTTGCCCTGGGGTTCAGGAACCATCACCCTGCCGCCAGAGTCCGTTGCCAATGTGAATGGGCTGGAGATTGCATTTGAGCAGGGCTGGCTGTGGGGTCAGGGCGGAGACGCAGAACCGCTGATCCTGCAAGTGGATGGCGCTCAAATCACTCTCTCGTCGGGGTCGTTTGCGCTCGAACGCCTCCCCGCGCAAGAGACCTGGTTCTATTTGCTTGACGGCGAGGCGCGCATCCAGCCTTCGGGTGGGAAAATGCCCATCGAATTGGAAGCAGGTCAAATGGTCCGCATTGAAGCGGGGGAATCCATTCAAGCGGTGGATTATGACCCCATTGTCACACAGGCGCTTCACCCCACAACCGAATCCCCTCTTTCCCCTCAATGGCAGCCGAGTCTTTCCGCACAGATTCGCAACCGCCTGGCGCTGGCGGGCATCGGCGCGGCGCAAGTGGTTACGTTTGTCACCTATTCTTTAATGACTTTATTGGTTCTCGTTTTGCCCTTTGTCGGTTTATATTGGTGGATGAGGCGCCGAAATACCTACGCTTCGTAGACTACCAACCCTCCGATCCGCCTGACCTACGGCTTACGCAATGGTCGCGCGGACATCCGCTTCACCCGAGGCGGCAGGGCTTTCAAGGAAACGCGAAAGCCTCCCGAAATCCTATTTTGGATTTCCTTGGAAAGGAGACTCCAGCCTGCATTAAGGCTGTCTCCTTTCTGCGAGACAGCCTTTTTGTTTAGGAGAAACCTCATGGACATTCAACCACTGCTCGAAAAATCCTCCCGCGACCATTCCCATCTTTGCCCGCGCCAGATTCTCGGCGTGCGCCTTGGACTGACAGGGATGGCGGCTCTCGGTTTCGACACGCCGCCTGCAGGCAAGCGTCTGCTTGTCATTGCCGAAGCAGATGGCTGTTTTGTAGACGGAGTGACCGCCGCCACCAACTGCACGGTGGGGCATCGCACCTTGCGCGTGGAAGACTATGGCAAAACCGCCGCAACTTTCGTGGATACACAAACGGGACGCGCCTTCCGCATTGCGCCCGCAACGGACATACGCCAAAAGGCGTATGCCTATTCTCCCGATGAGCCGCGTCACTACTTCGCGCAAATGGCGGCGTATCAAATCATGCCCGATGAAGAGATGTTCACCGTCACCGAAGTACAACTGGTCATGTCCATCGAAGCCATCGTCTCGCGCCCAGGCATCCGCGTGGACTGCGATGTGTGCGGCGAAGAAATCATGAACGAGCGCGAAGTCAGACAGAACGGTCTCACCCTTTGCCGTCTTTGTGCGCACGGCGGATATTATGTAGGACAAAATTCCATTTTGTCCTATCCCCTCCAACAGGAAGCCGCGCTATGAACCTCACAGTCAAACTCTTCGCCACTCTCAAAGACAAAGCGCAAGCCAGCCAACTCGTGCTGGACATCGAACAGGAGCAACCGACCGTGCAAGATTTACTATCTCAAATCATCGTGCAAAAACCTTCGCTTGCCTCGTCGATGAAATCGATCCTCGTCGCGGTCAACCACGAATTCGCCTTTTCCGAACAAATCCTTGGTCCGAACGATGATATCGCGATCTTCCCTCCCGTCAGTGGAGGCTGATGATGACGTCCCTCCTGTATTTGCTTGTTCCCCTGATTGCTTTCTTCTACGCCAGCGTAGGCTTTGGCGGCGCGACAGGCTATCTGGCTGCGATGAGTTTTTTCGGTATCCCGCCGCAGGAAATGGCATCCACCGCGCTGGTTTTGAATATCCTGGTCTCCAGCATATCCTTTTCATCTTTCTACCGCGCGGGACATCTGCGCCGCGACCTGCTTCTCCCCTTCCTTGTTACGTCGGTTCCTGCCGCATTCCTTGGCGGCTACTTCAAAATCACCGACGAGACCTATTCGATCATTCTTTATATCGTTCTCACCTTCGTAGCCGTTCGTCTTTTATTTTTCTCTACACGACGCGACGTGGAAACTGAAACGAATCTTAATCGCCAATTACCCTCGACCAATTACCTCCTCGCTCTCATCATTGGTCTCCTCATCGGCCTCCTCTCTGGTATGGTCGGAATCGGCGGTGGGATTTTTCTAGCCCCCATCATCATTTTTGCGCGCTGGGGGACATCCAAACACGCCTCCGCCGTCGCCGCGGCTTTTATTGCTCTCAATTCCATCAGTGGATTACTTGGGCGCGTGGCGGGCGGCACATTGATCATCACCTCTTTCGGGTTGTCGTTGATTCCGTTTGGTCTGCTCGGCGCGTTGGCAGGCAGTTATTTGGGAGCGGTGCGGATCAACGGTCTCAACCTGCGTCGCACCCTGGGCGCGATCATGTCTTTCGCTGTATCCAATTTCTGGTTGACATTCTGGAGATGAAGTGCATTCTGCGTGGCGCATTCTTGTAAGAGGCAGCGGCGACATCGGTTCAGCGGTCGCACACCAATTGTACAAGTCGGGTTATGCCGTTGCACTTCACGATTCTCCTCTCCCCATGGTCGCCCGTCGCAAGATGTCCTTCGCTGACGCTATTTTTGATGGAAACACAACGCTCGAAGCCGTGCAAGCCAGCAGAGTAAATAACCTTTCCATCCTGAGAGGCATATTGATCCAACCCACATTCATTCCTGTACTTGTCGGCGATTTCAATCGCCTCCTGTCAAAACTGCGTCCACACATCCTGGTGGACGCACGTATGAAAAAACACAGCCAACCCGAAAGGCAGATCCATCTTGCTCCGCTCACCATTGGGTTGGGACCCAATTTCACAGCAGGGCGCACCGTTCATACCGCCATCGAAACCGCCTGGGGCGAACGATTGGGGCAGGTGCTCACCCACGGCAGCACATGTCCGCTAGAGGGCGAACCCATCTCCATAGAAGGGCATTCCCGTGATCGCTACGTCTATGCGCCTGTGGCTGGAAAATTTTCAACATCACATCAAATTGGCGATGTCGTAACCGAAGGACAGGAAATCGCCCGCATTGGCGGAACGATTCTCCATGCGCCCATTTGTGGCATCTTGCGTGGACTGACCCATGATGGCGTTCCTGTTGAAATCAAGACCAAGATCATCGAAGTGGATCCGCGTCTTGAACATGCGCAAATTTCGGGAATTCCCCCGCGTCCCGCCCGCATCGCCGAAAGCGTTCTCACAACCATTCAAAACTGGGAAGCCAGCCATGCTCATTGATCCGTTCGGCCGCGCCATCACCTATTTCCGCATCTCGCTCACCGATCGCTGCAACCTGCGCTGCGTTTACTGTATGCCGCGCAAGGGACTGCAATGGCAGCCGCGCGAAGAACAACTATCAGTGGGGGAAATTGTTCGGGTGGTCGAAGCCGCCGCGAGCGAAGGCGTGACGCGTGTCCGTCTTACCGGGGGCGAACCGTTGGTTCATCCACATGTGGTCGAAATCGTGCGCGGCATCGCGTCCATCAAAGGAATCGATGAAGTCAGCCTGACGACCAACGCCATGTTGCTCGCTCAACTCGCGCAGCCTCTCGCCGACGCGGGACTCAAACGCGTTAACATAAGTTTGGATTCATTGGATGCCGACAAGTTCAGACGCATCACACGCGGGGGAAAGATTGACCGCGTCTGGAAGGGAATCGCCGCCGCCGAACGCGCGCATCTCGCGCCGCTCAAACTGAATACTGTAATCGTGCGCGGACTCAACGCTGACGAATTGCCCGCGCTCGCGCAACTGACGATTGAGAATGATTGGCATGTGCGCTTTATCGAAGTCATGCCCATCGGCAACGCGCAAGATTGGGGCGAAGGCTTCTCCGCTCCCGATGAAAGATATGTTTCAGTTCAGGAGATGCGTGCTGCCCTTTCGACTTTTGACCTTCAACCCGTGACCGCACCGATAGGCAATGGTCCCGCACGCACTTATCGCATCCCAGGCGCACTTGGCACAGTTGGATTTATCTCCCCGCTTGGCGAGCATTTTTGTCAAAATTGCAATCGCCTGCGATTGACATCGGATGGCAAGTTGCGTTCCTGTCTTGTAATTCCCGCTGAAGTATCCTTGCGCGACGCGGTGCGGCATGGAAAACCGCTCGAAGATTTTTTTCGTCAAGCCCTTGCCCAAAAACCTGAACATCACGATATGCTTGTCTCTGTGCCTGCTGGTTCACAACGCGGCATGAGTCAGATTGGCGGATAGTAGATGAATTACCCAACGATTTTTTCGATCACCGAAAGTAAGATTGACCTGGACGACCTGCTTGCCAAAATCACGCTTGATTCCACAGGTGCGGCGGCAATTTTCACGGGCATGGTACGGGGAATCACAGCGCGCAGCGACCCGCACGAGACCACCTATCTCGAATACGAATCCTATAAGCCGATGGCAGAGTTGAAAATGAGGCAGGTGGCGGACGAAATCCGCGAACGCTGGAGCGCCATCGAAGGGATTGCTATTGTGCAGAGAATCGGCAAACTGTATCCCGGCACACCTACGGTTCTAATTGCATGCACGGCAGCCCATCGAGACACAGGCGTATTCGAGGCAGCGCGTTATGGGATTGACCGCCTCAAAGAAATTGTGCCTGTCTGGAAAAAAGAAGTGGGACCCAAAGGCGAGGAATGGGTGGAAGGGGATTATATTCCTCAGGTAGGGGAATGTTAATGAATGTTCCAGAGTACACCCTGTCAACAAGGAGGCAGTCGCTACCCTATCTCGAACGGCTCCATCCTTGACGACAGGGCAGCGACACTAGGGTAACAATCCTACTAAAATTGGATGTGAAGTCAAAACAGTCAATTCAACCGCAATCGGATCTGTCCAGAGTGGCATATATCATGTATATGGGTATAAGTTTCGGTCCACATTGAACTACAAATAATACATGCCACACCCTGCTCCCTAGACGATTGCTGCACTTTTCATTCAGGAGTGCGTACTTAAAAGAGAAGCGCCTTGACAATTCTTCCCCTTTAGCGGGATTGCCGAGGTGTTATCTTTTTCATTAATGACTGTTCATTATAGCTAAACTATAATTTCGCTATTATTCGGAAAATCAAGTAATTGCTATCTCACCGCCAAATCTTGGTGTGAAGCTCCACCTGAATGTCTCGCTTGCCAATATAGCTCGTATTCCATGATACAGTTTGTCTTCGCGCCAGGTAATAACCACATCGAATTTGTCCCTGGCGGCGGCTTTGAGAATGGACTGCAAGGCAGGGCGATCTGAGCGACTCCCCGATGGTTCGACTAGCCTGTTCCTCACCTGATATTTTTCGACATCCCGGTAGATGTGAACTATTTGCAATCCCTTTTCTTCTGCCAAACGCCGGCAATCCGATTCTTGTTCAACCGGGCTTGAACTTTCACCTAGGGTTTCAGAAGAAGTACGAATATAGATTACTACTCCTCGAGACATTCCGATATCCTTGATACCGAAGAAATTAGAACCTACCATTCAAATATACCGGAGACACAGTAAGGGTAGTTTCGAAGTGTCGCTACAACCACATCTCTGACATTATCATTGCAAATGGTTGGGGCAGCATTGGGGAATTAATGATTGCCGTCTGTAGTCAGGTGTAAGCATATTAGATGAGTCCGCCTCACGAATTTTTTCAGAGTCACACCTGCATAAACAGTGCATAAACAGATGAAGATAGTGACCCCGTAATAGACTTGATTACAGCCTTGGGATGGCGTATGGAGAAAGAAATATCCCACACAAAACCTGCCTTCTGTTTGAATGTAATCACAACCCGGGATGTTCCAGTAACCAACTGAATCTATTTTTTCCGTCCAAGAGCCTTATCTGCATATACAAGATTCTCAAGACTATACAACGTTAACCGATCATACCTGACTTTCTCTACAATTTCAGGGCTAAATTCAAGGTGAAATGCGATGGTTTTTTGGGCATAACATGCTGATGGTTGGGTCACCAGGCAGCGGAAAAACACTTCTGGCTCGCGCCCTGCCTGGGATCCTTCCTGAAATGTCCATCGAAGAATCATTGGATGTGACCCGCATTTATTCCGTCGCAGATCAACTCCCGCCGGGGACGCCGCTTATCAAACATCGTCCGTTCCGCGCACCGCATCACACCATTTCCCATGCGGGCCTGGTGGGCGGCGGGAATATCCCCAAGCCCGGAGAAATATCGCTTGCCCACAGGGGTGTTTTGTTTTTGGACGAGTTCCCCGAATTCGGTCCGCGCGTGCTCGAAGTCATGCGCCAGCCGATGGAGGATAAAGTCGTCACCATCAGCCGCGCCAAGGGATCGTTGACTTTTTCGGCAAACTTCCAATTGATTGCGGCGATGAATCCCTGTCCCTGCGGATATCATGGAGATTCCCAAAAGCCCTGCACCTGCGCGCCCGCTGTCGTGACCAAATACCAAAAACGCATCTCCGGTCCCATCCTTGACCGCATTGACATCCACATCGAAGTCCCGCGTGTGGACTACGAGAAACTCAGCGGCGACCGGTTGGGAGAGTCGAGCGAATCCATCCGTAAACGAGTGCAATCTGCACGTGAAATTCAGCAGGCTCGATTCTCCGGTCTCCAATCTCAAGACATCGTCTGCAACGCAGACATGCGCATCGGGGAGGTACGGCAGTTTTGCAGGTTACAGCCCGAAGGTCAAAGCCTGATGCGGGCGGCGATGAGTCAACTCAATCTATCGGCGAGAGCCTATCACCGCATCCTCAAACTGGCACGCACAATTGCGGATTTGGCGGGGAGCGAAGATATCCAATCTGCCCATCTGGCAGAGGCGCTGCAATACAGACCAAAATTGATGCTGGGGTAGATTAATCGCAACTTGCAGCGAATTTCACGGCGAACCTGTATCCAGACGCAAGGCTTGGGCGGCGGCGAGCAGTTCTTCGGGGCTTACCACCCCCTGGTGTTGATCGAGACATGCCAGGAGGGTCTCATCGAATTGGGTTCCCGGACAGGTTTCAGCATCGAGCGCGCCAATGCGCTCCAGATACGCCTGCAACAAGCGGTTGCCGGGCGTGGCTTCAAAAGTGGGGTTGTCGCGATAGCGATCCCAAAAACTTACAAAATCCACAGTACTGCCGGGCAGGATGGGGCGGTTGCCATTGGCAGCCAGCAGCCCAAGTTGCGCGCCAACCCCTGAGTTCAGCCTTGCCAGGGCGTTCGTGTTATGGAAACGCGCCAGCCAGGAACCTTCAGAAGCCAGTTCCGGGTGGCGTGCCAGTTGGTGCAAATACACCAGGGTATCGAGCGCCGTGATGAGACCTTCTTCATAGACGCCGTTCGTATCGTCCTGATGAAGCGGCTCATGAGCAAAGGTGCGGGTGAAAAGGAAGGGGTTTTCTGCGCGGAACGCCTCATTGAAGACGATGCGAAACTGCTCGTCACCGGCTGGCAGGACCGTCGCCACTACATTCGGTTCCAGTTTGCCAAACTCCGCCTGCACGAACAAAGGTTTCCCCCGACTGTTCTGGGCGGATAGAATCGTTTCGATGGCTGGTTCCGCAAACGTGTTGAGCAAGCCAACGAGTCCAGCCCGCAAACTGGGATGAGGGATCTTCTGCCGGGCGGCATCGCTGTTGAAAATATCCATACCGGCTTGGATCTTTTCTTCCGCCCCGTCGAATTCGACAGACAGATATTGGCGCAGCAGGAGCGCAACCTGTTCTTCCGCCCGCTCCGGTCCTTCGGCGGGCAGCGCCTCACTGCCGGGATACACGCTTGGGTTAAGAAGACCGATGTCCCTTGGCGCCCACGGACGCTGCTCAAGGAGTTTTGTGATCACCTCTGGCGGGAAGGCATTTAAAACGAATGGCTCTGTCACGATGGTCATCCCGTGTTGCAGCCACTCGCTCATATCGAGAACGGCAATGAATTCGCCGCCGGTATTCAATTTGACCAGCCGCCAATTGGCGTTATAGACGTAGATATTCCCCTGGCTGTCCGTCGCGATCATCTCCGGGCGGTTGAACTGACCCTGTTCCTCACCACTGCCTTTGCCCCATTCCGCAAGGATGTTCCCCTGTGCGTCCAGTTTCAGCACCTTGTGGTCGCCTGTGATGTCATCCACATATTGGGTGACAAAGACGTTTCCCTGCTGGTCTATCGTAATGCCGCGCAGCCCCGGAATATCGAAGGTCGCCAAAGCCTCCATCGTCTCGCCGGATAAGACCACCAGCCGGCTTTCCGAGAATATGTCTGCAACCACGCTGATCGCCCAGATATTTCCCTGAGGATCAACGGCATAGTCCGCTATATTATTCAGCCCTTGGGAAAGCGCAACGAAGTTACCCTCTGGGTCACATTTCAACAACCCTTTGGATGAATAACTGGCGGCGAGCATGACGATCAAATTCCCCTGCGAGTCCACGCGCGACTTGAGAGCCGTGGTGTCGCGGAATCCCGGGTTTGCCGTCAGACATTCGACTTCTCCCAGCGGCTCCAATTCTGCCCCTGTCAGGTCATATTGACCGATTTGGGTGCCGCCAGCCCAAACCGTATACAAGCGTCCCTGCACCGGATCAACGGCAAACGCCTGTTCATTCGAGCCGGTCAAGGTCCATTCACACACCAGGTTTCCGTTCAAATCATACTTCTGGATTTTTTTCTCTTTATCTTCGTAAAAGTAAATAAATTCTCCCCCGGTCGGGCATGGACCCGGCGGCGGCGCTGTTGGGGTCGGCATGACCAATGCGGCTCCTGTTGCCGTTGACGTAGCGTTGACCTCTTCTGTTGCTGCTGTTAATCCACAGGCGCTGCCCGATAAAAGTAAAACAGGAAACAAGATAAACAAGATTGTCCTATGCTTCATAATATGCTCCTTTGGAACGGAATTATGGTATCTCACCTTACGCGATTTTGTCGCAGGGGGCGCCCCGTTTGGGCAAAACAGGCAGCCCATCTGCTAGAAAGGGTCGCCCCTGCCGCGTAACATGAGTAATTAAGACAATTTTTATCCTTAATTCGGCAGTATATCATAGGCAGGGATGATGGCGGGGGAAGTTTGGACGCGACCACTGAAGGCGGGGCGAAAGGCAGGATTTGAACAAACATTTTCAGCGGGTCAAAAAAATGGCATTTCGCCGCCTGGTCTCTCAATATGACAATTATCACCAATTTTGTGAAAAGAGGCACTTTTTCTAGGCTTTAAAAAACCTTTGTGATATACTTCGCAAAACTGTGCCAAATTTCACGCATCAATGAGGTGTGAACATGCTGCTTGAATACATTGCCATCGGGGTGATGATCTTCGTCGCCACCCTGATCGCCTTCATTGCAATCGGATTGGGGGAATTGTTTGGACCAAAGAAAAAGTCTGCCGCAAAAGACACCCCGTATGAATCGGGCATGAACCCCTATGGCGAAGGGACGCGGCGCATGCCGGTGCGCTTTTACCTCATTGCGGTGCTGTTCATATTGTTCGATATCGAAGTGGTGTTCTTTTTGCCGTGGGCGATCGCCTTTCGCCAGCTGGGTCTGTTCGGCTTGATCGAAATGGTGGTATTTATCGTCATCCTGCTTATCGGTTATGTGTACGCCTGGAAAAAAGGAGCCCTGGAATGGGAGTAGAACAGAAACTCGGAAACATGGGCGTGGTCACCACCACGCTGGAAAATGTCGTCAACTGGTCGCGTACGAACGCAATGTGGCCCATGCTGTTCGGACTGGCATGCTGCGCCATCGAGATGATGTCGGCGCAGGCGGCGCACTACGACATGAGCCGCTTCGGCATGGAACTGATGCGCGCCAGCCCGCGCCAGTCGGATTTGATGATCGTGGCGGGGCGCGTCTCGAAGAAAATGGGACCCGTCCTGCGCCGCCTGTACGACCAGATGCCCGAACCGAAATGGGTAATCGCCATGGGCGATTGCGCCTCCTGCGGTGGTGTGTTCAACAACTACGCCATCTATCAGGGCGTGGATGAGGTCGTGCCGGTGGATGTGTATGTGGCGGGTTGTCCGCCGCGCCCGGAAGCGTTGATTCACGGCGTCATTACGCTCCATGAAAAAGTGAAGGGCATCAAGTTCGCAGATATGGCGGCGGAGACCAAATAGATTATCAGACCTGCCGGGTTTTTTACGACCCCCCCCGAAGGGGAAGCCCGACAGGTCCCAGGTGTCATCATGGAAAAACCCCTCGAACCCATTGTAAAGAAACTACAGGAAAAATTCGGCGCAGCGTACGAAGAGTTCCGCGGCGAAGTTCATTGTTTCATCAAACCGGAGCAGATCGCGGGCGCGCTGACCCTGCTCCGCGACGAGCATCAGTTTGAACTGCTCTCCGCCCAAACGGCGGTGGATTATTACCCGCAGACCTCGCCGCGTTTTCATGTCATCTATCAACTCACGTCGCTGGCGCACAATCTGTCGGTGCAGTTGAGAGTCCCGGTGGACGGAGACAACCCCAGGGTCCCGACTGCGGCGCGGATATACAAGACGGCGGTCTGGCGCGAGCGTGAAATCCTCGATATGTTCGGCATCGAGTTCGAGGGTCATCCCGATCCGCGTCGTATTCTGATGCCGGAGGGAACGGAAGGACATCCGCTGCGAAGGGATTTTCCGCTTGGTTACGAAGAACCGCAGTTCACTTTCAATTTCGATGAGATTGACCTGCGCAAACCGTACGCAAAGGAATAAACATGGCACAGCTCGAAGAAGTCACCATAGATCAATATAAGCATCTCGTCTCGGAGCGTGCCATCACCGGCGAGACCATGCTTTTGAACATGGGTCCCCAACATCCGTCCACGCACGGCGTTCTGCGCTTGTTGCTCGAGCTGGACGGCGAAGTCATTGTCAATTGCATTCCCGACATCGGCTTTTTGCATACGGGCATTGAAAAGAACATGGAAGCCAAGACCTATCAAAAAGCCGAGGTGATGACCGACCGCCTCGATTACATGAACACGATGGGCAACAACCTTGCCTATGTGATGGCGGTGGAAAAACTGGTGGAGTTGGACGTGCCGCCGCGCGCGCAGGCTTTGCGCGTGATTTTGGTGGAACTTCAGCGCATCGCCTCGCATTTGGTCTGGCTCGGCACCTCGGGGCTCGACCTCGCTGCGATGTCCATGTTCCTTTATTGTTTCCGCGAACGTGAGCAGATCCTCGATATTTTCGAACTGGTCTCCGGCCAGCGCATGATGACAACCTACATCCGTCCCGGCGGCGTGTGGCGCGATGTGCCGGTGGAGTTTGAAACCGCGGTGCGCGAATTCATCAAGATCTTCCCCAGGCGTATTGACGAATACGAACGGCTGCTGACGAAGAACCCGCTCTTCATTGACCGCATGGTGGACATCGGCTACCTGAGCAGGGAAACCGCGCTGTCCTGCGGGGTGACGGGTCCCATGCTGCGCGCTTCGGGCGTGAACTGGGATCTGCGCAAAGTCCGCCCATACATGGGCTATGAACAGTACGATTTCGATGTGCCGGTGCTGACCGAAGGCGACACCTACGCTCGTTACCTTGTGCGCATCGAAGAACTGCGCCAGTCCCTGCGCATCGTGGAGCAGGCGTTGAACAAACTGCCCATGGGACCGGTTCGCTCGGATAACCGCAAGTTCGTCCCGCCGCCGCGCTCGGAGATCGGCGTCAGCATGGAGGCGCTGATTCATCACTTCAAGTTATGGACGGAAGGCTTCTCTGCGCCGAATGCGTCGGTGTACAGCGCCATCGAGTCCCCGCGCGGAGAGTTGGGCGTGCTGCTCGAAGGCGATGGCGGACCCAAGCCCCGGCGCGTTCACATGCGAACCCCATCCTTCGATAATCTTTCCGTCCTTTCGGAGATCGTCAAGGGACATCTGGTGGCGGACCTGGTCGCCATCCTCGCTTCCACCGACATCGTCCTCGGAGATATTGACCGATGAGCCTTGAGAAGAAATACCCAAAGGAAATGAAACAAATTCTTGCCAAATACCCGCCGGAGCACAAGCGCTCGGCGGTGATGCCGCTCCTGTACCTTGCCCAGCGCGAGGAAGGCTACATCACCAAGGAGGCGATGCAGGACATCGCGCGCATCCTCGATATCACCGAGACGGAAGTGGCTTCCATCGTCGGCTTTTACACGCTGTATCACGACAAAAAAGCGGGCAAGTACCGTATGCAGGTCTGCACCGATTTGCCCTGCGCCCTGCGCGGCGCGGATGAATTCCTCGATAATCTTTGCGAGAATCTCGGAATCAAAGTCGGTGAAACGACGGAAGACGGTTTGATCACGCTCGAGTCGGTGATGTGTCTCGCCGCGTGTGACCGCGCCCCCATGTTCCAGACACAGGGACCCGACGGCATCAAATATCACGAGTACATGACCGTGGACCGGACGATGGAGTTGATCGAGGCGTTGAAGAAGGATTCCGTGTAGCGCATATCTCAAAACCATGAGCGAAGAAACAGAGTTCGATGTCGAGAAACATGTTGCATATTGGCGCGATGGCGCTCTTGAAACATGGAAGGATGTTGTACATAAAATGAACATCGAAACCCGTTCCCCCGGTATTTTTGGAAGATTGCCCTCTAAAGAGGAAGCGCAGGCTATTGTCGAACGAACCAAGGTTGTTTGGAATGGCTAATCAGCGAATTATAAAGTCTATCAAGAATTATCTCCATGCTGTAACAAAGTCAGGAATTCCTGTTCGATACGGCGATTTGTTCGGCTCGTACGCGAGAGGGCAGGAACATGAGTGGAGCGATATTGACCTGCTCGTGGTCTCCTCCCGCTACGATAAAAAATGGACCTATAAGGATTGGGCGAAATTATGGGTCATTGCCGCGCATACCGATGTTCGCATCGAACCAATCCCTGTCGGTGAAAAACAATACAGGGAAGACGACAGCAGTTTAATCATCGAGATCGCCCGCCGCGAAGGGCAGATCATCCCTCTTGCAAAATAAAAGAGACCCATGACCCACATCCTTTTACGTCACCGTGATATTCCCGATATCAACACCCTGACCGTTTACAAAAAGAACGGTGGTTTTGCTGCGTTCAAAAAAGCCGTGACCAAAATGAAACCCGCCGAAGTGACCGAGGTGGTCAAGAACTCCGGCTTGCGCGGACGCGGGGGCGCGGGCTTCCCCACCGGCATGAAATGGGCGTTTATTGACAAGAACAACTGGCCCCATTACGTCGTCGCCAATGCGGATGAATCCGAGCCGGGCACCTTCAAAGACCGCGAGATCATGGAGGGGAACCCCTTCCAGTTTTTGGAAGGCGTGGCGATCGCCTCCTACGCCGTCGGCGCGAACGCGGCGTATGTGTATCTGCGCGGCGAGTTCTGGCAGATTGCCGCCTTCCTCGATGAGAAGATCGCGGAAATGGAAGAGGCGGGCTATCTTGGCGAGAACCTCTTCGGCACCGATTACTCGCTGAAGATTTACACCCACCTCGGCGCAGGCGCATACATCTGCGGCGAAGAAACCGCCCTGCTCGAATCGCTCGAAGGCAAACGCGGGCAGCCGCGCGTCCGCCCGCCCTTTCCGCCTTCCTATGGTCTCTACGGCAAACCGACCATCATCAACAACGTCGAAACCTTCACCAACGTGCCGCCCATCCTTGCCAACGGCGCAGACTGGTACAAGAGCATCGGCACGGTGGACAGCGCCGGGGTGAAGATTTTCTCGCTTTCGGGGCGCGTGCGCAAACCGGGCAATTACGAACTGCCCTTTGGCGCCACCTTCCGTCAGTTGATCTACGAACATGGCATGGGCGTTCAGGAGGGACGTCCCGTCAAGGCGATCATGCCTGCGGGCGCTTCCTCCTCCCTGATCGCAGTGGACGACAAGGTGCTGGATACGCCGATGGACTACGCCACCGTCCGCACGCTTGGCGCGGACCTCGGCTCTGCCTCGGTCATCGTGCTGGACGACACCGTCAGCATGGACTGGGTCGTCAACAAGACCATCCACTTCTTCAAACACGAATCCTGCGGCAAATGCACCACCTGCCGCGAGGGCAATTACTGGATGCGCAACCTTACCGAACGCATTCACTCCGGCAAGGGCACCGGCGCAGACGTGGACCTGCTGCTGAACGTTGCCAAACAAATGCAGGGCAAGTGCCTGTGCGCGCTGGGCGAATTTTCCACGATGGCGGTGGTAACGGGTATCGAACGGTTCCCGCAGGATTTCAAGCAGGCAGTAAAGGTGTGATCTGTCTGTGTATTCATGTTTAATGGTTTCGTAATTGGCGTGAAAAAAGATTGGAGCTTCGCATGGATGCTTTGAGTTATCGGGTGCTGCTTAGAAAAGAGCCGGAAGGCGGCTTTACCATCAGCGTACCTTCCCTGCCCGGATGTGTGACGTTTGGTGAAACGCTGGAAGAATCTGTGAGCACGGCGCGTGAAGCCATTGAATTGTATATTGAAAGCCCGTTGAAACACGGTGAAAAAGACGTGTTCAAATATACATTAGTTTCCCGCCTTGACGCCCCAGCGGGTGATTAAAATCATCGAAAAGAAAGGCTTTGTTCTGGACAGGAGCAAAGGCAGTCATGGAATTTACATCATCCTGAAACCCGGAAAAGAGTTGTTATCCCTTTTCATCGCAAAGACCTGCCCCAGGGAACGCTGCGTGAAATCCTCAGGCAGGCCGGCATCGCAAGGGAAGATATTCAGGACTGAGTTGGAGCATTGATGACGAAACAAGTTAATCTTACGATCAATGGAAAACAAATCACCGTGCCGGATGGGACCCTGGTGGTGGATGCGGCGAAGATGGCTGGCATTGACATCCCCGTGTTCTGCCATCACCCCAAACTGGAGCCGGTCGGCATGTGCCGCATGTGTCTCGTCGAGATCGGCAGACCCATGCTCGACCGCAACACCGGTCAGGTGGTGATGGAGAACGGACAGCCCAAAATCCAGTTCATGCCCAAACTCGAAACCGCCTGTACCAACCGCGTTTCGGAAGGCATGGTGGTGATGACCGTTTCGGACAAGGCAAAGGAAGGACAGCGCGGAACGGTGGAACTCCTGCTCACTTCGCACCCGCTGGATTGCCCGATCTGCGACAAGGGCGGCGAGTGCCCGCTTCAAAACCTGACGATGCAGTTTGGTCCCGGCAAAAGCCGCTTCATCTACGACGAGAAACTGCATCTCGAAAAGCAGGTTCCGCTCGGCGAGTTGATCTGGCTGGACCGCGAACGCTGCATCCAGTGCGCGCGCTGTATCCGCTTTCAGGATGAGATTGCAGGCGAAGCGGTGCTCGGTTTCGACGAGCGCGGACGCAACACGCAGATCATCTCGCTCTCCGACCCCGGCTTCGACTCCGTGTTTTCCGGCAACACCACCGACATCTGTCCCGTCGGCGCGCTGACCACCGCGGACTTCCGCTTTGGGGCGCGTCCCTGGGAACTGAAAGCGCAGGCGTCCATTTGTACGCAATGTCCCGTCGGGTGCAATACCACGCTCAACACGCGGCGCGAAGCGAAGGCGGGCGGCGAGTTCGTGGTGAAGCGCGTCATGCCGCGCCAGAACGAGGAAGTCAACGAAATCTGGCTGTGCGACAAGGGACGCTTCGCCTATCACTACACGGAAAGCAAAAAACGATTGACCAGACCCCTCGTCCGCAAGGACGACAAACTTGCGCGCGCCTCATGGGATGCCGCAGCCAAATTTGCCGCCGAGAAATTCTCCGCGAACAAAAAGGATTTCGTGGTGCTGGCTTCGGGCAGGCTTGCCAACGAAGACCTGTTCAACCTCAAGTCGCTGGCGGATACGGTGGGCGGCAGAGCCATTCTGTATTCCGATATGGGCGGCGGCGAGCTGACCCGCCTGGTGGGCGTGGGCGCCGGGACGAACATCGGTACGATGGGCGCGGGGGATGCCATCCTGGTCATCGCTTCAGACTTGTATGAAGAGGCGCCCATCTGGTGGCTGCGCGTCAAGCAGGCGGCGGACCGCGGCGCGACGTTGATCGTTGCCAACCCGCGCCAGACCAAACTGGATCGTTTTGCGAAGTACGCCATCCGCTATGCGTACGGCGATGAGGTGAAGACCGTTCACGATTTCGAAAAGAAGAGCAAAATCTCCGATGAATTTGCGAAGGCGAAGAACGCGCTCATTTTCTTCGGAAGCGAAGGCTTGGGCGTGAACGGCACGTCTGCGCTGGCTTCGGCTTGCGCGAACCTGTTGAAGGAAACGAATCACATCGGGCGCGCGAACAACGGCTTGATCGGCGTATGGCAGCGAGCCAACGACCAGGGCGCGTTCGAGATCGGCTTTGAACCCGAAGAAGACCTGGCGAAGGCGCTCAAGGGCAAGGCGGTTTACATCGTGGGCGCGGACCCGGCAGGCGATGACCCAAACCTGGCAAAGGCGCTGAAGGGAGCCAGGTTCGTGGCGGTGCAGGATATTCTCGAAACCGCCACCGCCGAACTTGCGGATGTGGTCTTCCCCGCGCAGGCGTTTACCGAGCGCGAGGGCACGTTCGTCTCCGGCGAGCGCCGCGTGCAGCGCTTCTACGCGGCTGTGCCCCCAAAAGGCGACAGCAAACCGGACTTTGCAATCACCTCGATGGTTGCCAAACAGATGGGCGTCATCCTCGAAGGGTCGTCGCCCTCGGTGGTGTTCGACATCATGGCGCATTCCATTGACGCCTTCAACGAATTGACCTACGAGAAACTCGCCGAGGTGCGCGGTCAGTGGCCCATTGTGGGACGCGGCGACCTGTATTACGGCGGTACAACCTATGAGAATACGCAGGGCTTGGGCGTACAACTCGTCCCGGCGGCTCAGGCTGGAGGAACGGTGCGCATCTCCAGGGTCAGAAAAGAAGCGGCTCTTCGTCCCAAAGAAAAGGAATTGCTGGCGGTGCCGGTCAACAAGTTGTATGACCTCGGCGTAACCGTGCAGACGACGGAACTCCTCAGCCGGCGCATTGGGGAGGCGCGCGTTGCGATGCACCCGGCGACGGCGAAGAAACTCAACGTGCAGGCGGGACAGGTTGTGAAGGTCAGTTTCGACGGCGTGACCGGCGAGGCGGCGGTGAAGATTGACGATACCGTTGCAACGGGCGTGGCGCTCCTGCCGCGCAGCATGGGAATCGCCATTCACGAACCGACTCTTGCGAAGGTGAAATAACATGGATTGGACGATCTGGCTCGAATGGTTTTTGAAGGGACTGGTTTTGTGCCTGGCTCTGCTGACCGGGTTTGCCTACCTGACGTTGTATGAACGCCGCGCGCTGGCGCGCATTCAAATTCGCGTGGGTCCGAATCGCGCGGGACCCCAGGGGCTGCTCCAGCCGATTGCGGATGCGGTCAAACTGATCTTCAAAGAAGAACTGACCCCCGGCAAGGTGTACAAGGTTGTGTTTTTGCTTGCGCCGGTGTTGACGGTGGTGCCTTCGCTGATTATTGCGGCGGTCATTCCGCTTGGGACGTCGTTTCCATTGTTCGGGCGCGAGATCACGCTGTACGTTGCGGATTTGAACGTGGGCGTCCTGTACCTGACTTCGATTGCCTCCATTGCGGTGTACGGCATCGTGCTGGCGGGCTGGTCGAGCAATAACAAGTATGCGATGCTTGGCGGCATCCGCTCTTCGGCGCAGATGATCTCCTACGAGCTTTCGCTTGGTTTGTGCTTTGTGATCGCCATCATGCTGGGCAATTCGATGAACCTGAACGAGATCGTGAACGCCCAGAAGGATATGTGGTTTGCGCTGATTCAACCGGCGGGCGCGCTGGTCTTTCTGATCGTGACGCTGGCGGAGGTGAACCGCGCCCCGTTCGACATGCCGGAAGCCGAGCAGGAATTGACCGCCGGGTATCACGCGGAATATTCGGGCATGAAGTTTGCGCTGTTCTTCATGGCGGAATACCAGAAGATGATCGTGATTTCGATGATCGCGGCGACGCTGTATTTCGGCGGCTACCGCGAGTTCTGGTTCCTGAAGGATACCTTCCTGAGCGTGGATGCCATCTGGCGCATCGGTTCGTGGCAGTTCCAGGCGTGGTTCCTCGGACCGATCTACCTGCTGTTGAAAGTTGTTGTGCTGTTGTTCTTCATGATCTGGGTGCGCGCCACGTGGCCCCGCATCCGCTATGACCGGCTGATGGCGTTCGGCTGGAAGGTGCTGCTGCCGCTGTCGCTGGCGCTGGCGTTCATCACGGCGGTGGGGATTCTGCTGGCGCAGGAGTTGAAGAACCCCATGATTATTTGGGGTATTCCTGTCGCTTCGACCATTGGTGTTTTAGTGGCGGTTTCCTTTATTTATGCCGATTTGAGGAGAAAATCTCATGGGCGTATTTGATCCCATTATCGAACTTTCGAAGGGGCTCGGCGAGACCCTGCGGTCGTTCTGGCTCGAAAAGACCGTCACGGTTCAGTACCCCGAAGAGAAGCGCCCCGTGCGTCCACGCTTCCGCGGACGTCATGTGTTGAAGCGCTACGAGAACGGTCTCGAAAAGTGCATCGGCTGTTCGCTGTGCGCCGCCGCCTGCCCGGCGGATGCGATCTTCGTGGAAGCCTCGGAGAATACGGATGAAAAACGCTTCTCGCCCGGCGAGCGCTATGCCTCGACCTACGAGATCAACATGCTGCGCTGCATCTATTGCGGTTTCTGCGAGGATGCGTGTCCGACCGAGGCGATCGTGCTGGGCGATAACTACGAACTTTCCTTCTATGACCGCCGCGAGGCGATCTATACCAAGGAAATGCTGTTGGAGCCCGTCCCCTCCGAGCAGATGCTGACCCCGCGCAAGGTGGAGCCGGGTGTGTTCACCCGTTCTGTGCCGGAGATGAAGGATCCTGCGGATTAGAGATTGGATGACTAGTGCCCAAACAACTTAAAAAGTGGAGGGGCAAAAGCGGTTGAAATTCACCGCTTTTGCCCTACACCTTCATGTTGTTTGAGTACTAGAGATTAGATGACTGGCACTACTCTCTACTCTCTATTCTCTACCAACTAAAGGTAATTATGACTTCCGACCTCATCGTCTTCCTCGTTCTCGCCCTTGTCGCCATCTCGACCGCGCTGGGGATGCTGTTCAGCCGCAACGCGGTGTATTCGGCGCTGTACCTGGTGCTGAACTTCGTCACGGTGGCGGTCTTCTATCTTTTACTCGGCGCGCCGTTCATCGCCATGTCGCAGATCACGGTGTACGCGGGCGCGATCATGGTGCTGTTCCTGTTCGTGATCATGCTGCTCGGTGCGGAGAGTCTGGCTCCATCCAGGTCCCTGCCCTGGCAAAGACCGCTGGCGATCGCGCTTTCCATCATCCTTGCGGTGGAGACGATTTACCTCCTGTTTGCGCGTGGCCCGTCCGGTGCGGCGATCTCCGCGCCGGAAGCCTCGCTGAACACCATGGACAGCCTGCGCGAAATGGCGATGGAACTTTTCAATCTGTATCTGCTGCCCTTCGAGATCACGTCCATTCTGCTGTTGGTTGCGATGGTGGGCGCAATCGTGCTGACCCGCCAGGAAAAAGGAGGACAGAAATAATGGTCCTTGTTGATTATTATATTGTGTTATCGGCGATCCTGTTTGCCATCGGCGCGCTGGGCGTGCTCACACGCCGCAACCCGCTCATCATTTTCATGTCCATCGAGTTGATGCTCAATGCCGCCAACCTTGCCTTTGTGGCCTTCGCCAGGGTCTACCAGACCTTCAGCGGACAGATCTTCGTCTTCTTCGTCATCGCGGTTGCCGCGGCGGAGGTGGCGGTGGGGCTGGCGCTGATCGTGGAAATTTTCAAGACGCGCAGGAACATCAACATTGACGAGATGAATTCCTTGAAGGGATAGACATTAGATGATTAGAGAGTAGCTGATCGGATAAATAGTGGAAATACCACTCACCACTCACTATTCACTATTCTCTACTCTCTACTCTCTACTTTCTACTCTCTGGAGACTTCCATGCACTTAAGCGAAACTGTGAACACAGGCTTTTATTTCCTCGCCCCGTGGCTGGTGCTTGCCCCCGTTGCCGGGCTGCTCATCAACGCCGTCTTTGGAAGGCAGCTTTCCGAAAAATGGATCGGCGCGGTGGCGAGCCTTGCATCCGGCGCGTCGTTCGTGGTCTCGGTCCTGCTGGCGTATTCCGTGTGGGTCGGTCATGGTCTCCCCGTAAGCGTACCCTTTGCAGAATGGATTCACATCGGCGACCTCAAACTCGACTGGACCTTCCGCGTGGATTCGCTTTCGACCACGATGATGCTCGTCGTTTCGGGCGTGGGGACGCTCATCCACATCTACGCCATCGGATACATGCACGAGGACGTGCGCTTCAAACACCAGGAAGGACGCTTCGCCCGCTTCTTCATTTACCTGAACCTGTTCATCGCTGCGATGATGATCCTCGTTTCGGGCGACTCCTACTTAATGCTCTTTGTCGGCTGGGAGGGCGTGGGACTTTGCTCCTTCCTGCTGATCGGTTTCTGGTTCGAGATGGATACGCTCGCCCGTCCCTCCTGGGCGAATTCCGACGCCGCGAAGAAAGCCTTCATCACCAACCGCGTGGGCGACTTCGGCTTTCTCATCGCGGGCTTTTTGATGTTCTGGTATCTGGGAAACAGTTTCCAGTTCGATGAGGTCTTCCAAGCCGCGCCCGCCGTTGCAGAAGCAGCCCCCTGGGTGATCGTGGCGATCACGCTCTTCATGCTGATCGGCGTGGCGGGCAAGTCGGCGCAGATTCCGCTCTACGTCTGGCTGCCGGACGCGATGGCGGGTCCAACCCCGGTCTCGGCGTTGATCCATGCCGCGACGATGGTCACCGCGGGCGTGTATCTCATCACCCGCTCCGCTCCGCTTTACACGCTGGTTCCGCAGGCGCAATACATCGTGGCGATGGTCGGCGCGGGGACGGCGCTCTTTGCCGCGACGATCGCCGTCGGTCAATACGACATCAAGAAGGTGCTCGCCTATTCCACCATTTCGCAGCTTGGCTTCATGGTTGCCGCGGTGGGCATGGGCGCGTTCGTGGCGGGGATGTTCCACCTGGTGACGCATGCCTTCTTCAAGGCGTTGCTCTTCCTTTCCGCCGGTTCGGTCATTCTTGGCTTGGAGCGCGGACATCACGCGCACGAACATCATGGGCATAACGATCACGGAAAAGGAAAGAAGAAAGAAGGAAAGAAAATCCCACAGGGAGGCTCCGCGCTGGAAAGCGGGCATGGTGAACATGACAATCATGGCGAAGTCTTTGACCCCGGCGATATGCGCAACATGGGCGGGCTTCGCAAGACCATGCCGGTCACTTTTTGGTTGTACATGATTGGCACGCTCGCGCTGGCGGGCATCTTCCCTTTCGCGGGCTTCTGGTCGAAAGACGAAATTCTGCTCGACGCCCGCCTGCATTTCACCAGCGTGTATTGGCAGTTGACCATTGCCGCCTTCTTCACCGCCTTCTACATGGGCAGGCAGGTCTGGATGGTCTTCTTCGGCGAGGCGCGCAGCGACGCGGCGAAGCACGCCGAAGAAAGCCCCAAAGTGATGACCATCCCTCTGATGGCGCTGGCAGTTTTGAGCGCGGTCGGAGGCGCATTGAATCTCCCGTTCAAGGGATTCCATCAATTCGGTCATTGGCTGGAATATACCCTCGGTGAAGTCGAAGCGCTTCCTCTCGATTTGCAGGTGGCGGGCATCTCCACCGCCCTGGCGCTGCTTGCCATTTTCGTTTCATGGCTGCTCTATGGACGCAGCCCGCTCAAGACTGGTCAGCCCGACCCGCTCAAGAAACCGCTTGGCTTTGTGTTCACAGGCATGGAAAACAAATGGTTCGTGGACGAAGGCTACGGCGTGCTTCTCATCACGCCGTTCAGGAGACTTTCGCAGTTCCTCGCGGATGTGATTGACTGGCGCTTCTGGCACGACTTCGTGCATGACACCGTCATCGCCGGGACGTACAACTGGCTCAGCGATGTGCTCCTCAACCGCTACGCCGACCAGAAAGGCATTGATACCTTCTTCAACAGTTGGGGCTCGTTCACCCAGCGGCTCTCCGGCAGCGTCCGCAAAATCCAGAACGGCTTCGTGCGCTCGTACGCGCTCTCGGTGCTGTTGGGCGTGGTGTTGATCCTGGGTTATCTCATACTTAAATAGTCAAAGGTCGAAAGTCAAAAGTCGGACTTTCGACCTTTGACCTGCGACGATCTCTCATTCGAGGACAGAACATGGAATTTCTTTTGCAACCTCTTACGATCCTGACCTTCCTGCCGCTGGCGGGCGTGCTTGTGATCCTGTTCCTGAATTCCGAACAGAAGACCGCCATCCGCTGGGTTGCGCTGGTCACTTCTCTCGTCACGTTCGGCGTTTCGCTGTGGGTGTTTTCGATGTTCGAATCGTTGAACCCCGACCTGCAGCTGGAAGCCAAATATCCCTGGATTCAGGTGGCGGGATGGAACATCTACTACTACCTGGCGGTGGACGGTTTGAGCATCCTGCTCGTTCTGCTGACCGCCCTCCTCACCCCCATTTCCATCCTCTCCACGTGGAGCGCCGTCGAAGAGCGCGTGAAGGATTTCATGCTCTTCTTCCTCCTGCTCGAAGTGGGCATGACCGGCGTCTTCCTCGCGCAGGATCTGTTCCTGTTCTACATCTTCTGGGAATTCACGCTCGTGCCGATGTACTTCCTCATCGGCATCTGGGGCGGACCGCGCCGCATCTATGCCGCCATCAAGTTCTTCCTCTACACCATGGCGGGCTCCATCCTGATGCTTTTGGCGATTCTCTTCCTCGGCATCAAGGCAAACACCTTCAACCTGCCCGACCTGCTCGTGCGCCTGCCGGATATTTACGCGCGCGGCGATATTTCCGCCGCGACCCAGATGCTGCTTTTCGTTGCCTTTGCCGCCGCCTTTGCCATCAAAGTCCCGATGTGGCCCCTGCACTCCTGGCTGCCCGACGCCCACGTGGAAGCGCCCACCGCCGGTTCGGTCATCCTAGCGGGTGTGCTGCTGAAGATGGGAACCTACGGCTTCCTGCGCTTCAACATCCCGCTCTTCCCGGATGCCGCCATTCAAGCCGCCCCATGGATCGCGCTTCTCGCCACCATTGGCATTATCTACGGCGCTGCCGTCTCCTACGCCCAGGCAGACGTGAAAAAACTGGTCGCTTATTCCTCGGTAAGCCACCTCGGTTTCGTCATGCTCGGTCTGTTTGCGCTCAACGCTGAAGGCGTCTCCGGCGCGATTCTTCAGATGGTCAATCACGGGTTGAGCACCGGCGCGCTGTTTCTCCTCATCGGCATGATCTACGAACAGACTCACACCCGCGAGATCAAGGTCTATGGCGGGCTGTGGAAGATCACCCCGATCTTCGGCACCATCATGCTCATTGCCTCGCTCTCCTCGATGGGCTTGCCCGGTCTCAACGGTTTCGTGGGCGAGTTCACCATCCTGCTCGGCGCGTTCGGCTCCGAAGCCATCGGCAGTCCCTGGTATGCCGGTCTCTCCGCGCTCGGCGTCATCATGGCGGCGGTCTACATCCTGTACATGTTCCAGAAAGTCTTCTTGGGACCCGCCGGTGAAGTCACGCACCATCACGAACTCAAGGACCTCAACTGGCGCGAAATCCTCACCATGGTTCCGCTGATCGTCCTCATGTTCTGGATTGGCTTGTACCCCAAGCCCTTCTTCGATATTCTCGCCCCCGCGGTTGAGAAGTTGCTGTCCGCTTTACCTTTGTAAGAGACCATGGACGATAGACCATTGACCATGGTCTGCGGTCTGTCGTCCATCGTCAGAATTTCGGAGCGTTCATGACGCCGCCTGTCAATTACCTCGACTTTTACACCCTCCTCCCATACCTCATTCTCACCGCGTGGGCGTGCCTGCTTTTGTTCGTGGATGCCTTCTTCATTCCGAAAACCAGCAAGGGCATTACGGCTTTCCTCGCCGCCGTTGGGCTTGCAGGCGCATTGGGATACTCCATCACCCAGGTCGGCATCCCGCCCGCCTCGGGTTTCAACCGCATGGTCGCGCTGGATGGCTTCTCCACCTTTGCCGGCATCCTCCTGCTCGCCAGCGGATTGTTCGGCGTGGCGCTGGCTTATGGATACACCAAACGCATGGACATCGAGCGGGGCGAATACTACACCCTCCTGCTGTTCAGCGTCTCCGGCATGATGCTCATGGCGCAGGCGACCGACCTCATCGTCATCTTCCTCGCGCTCGAACTGCTTTCCATCCCGCTTTACGTCCTCTCCGCCATCGCCCGCAAACTGGACTCGGAAGAATCCGGCGTCAAATACTTTCTGCTGGGCGCATTCGCCAGCGGATTTGTGGTGTACGGGACGGCGTTGATCTTCGGCGCGACGGGCACCACGAACCTTGCCCTCATCTTCGTCAAAGCCGCTTCCGGCGGGACCTCGACCCTGCTCCTGACCATTGGGGCGGCGCTCCTGCTGGTGGGGTTTGGCTTCAAGGTCGCCGCCGTTCCCTTCCACATGTGGACTCCCGACGTCTATCAAGGCGCGCCGACGGCGGTCACTGCCTTCATGGCGGCGGGTGCAAAGATTGCGGGCTTCGTGGCGTTGTTCCGTGTGTTTACCACCGCTTTCCCGATCCTCGCCCCCGACCTGACGGATATTCTCTGGGTCATCTCCGCATTGACCATGATCGTCGGCAACGTCATCGCCATCTCGCAGACGAACATCAAGCGGATGCTGGCGTACTCCGCCATTGCGCACGCGGGCTACATCCTCATGGCATTCGTGCCGTTCGGAAACAGCGCAGCCGCTCCGACGGCGGTTGCGGCTGGCTTGTTCTACCTCGTGGCGTACGCCGTCAGCAACTTTGGTTCGTGGGCTGTGGTCATCTCGCTCGAGAAAGCCGAAGGCAAGGGGCTCGAACTCGAAGATTATTCCGGTCTCGCAAGGAAATATCCCGCCCTCGCCGCCGCCATGACCGTCTTCATGCTTTCGCTCATCGGCTTCCCACCCACGCTTGGCATGGTGGGCAAGTTCTACCTCTTCCGCTCGGCGATTGCAGGCGGCTTCCCCGGTCTGGCTGTCATCGGCGTGGCGACGTCGCTGATCTCCGCGTACTACTACCTGCGCGTCGTGGTCAACATGTACATGAAGGAAGGCGACCCGGAAATCGAACGCGAACCCTGGCTTGGTTTCACCGCCGCGCTCACTGCGCTGGCTACGGTTGCCGTCAGTTTCGTCCCGCAATTTCTTTTCCTGCTCGCAAGCACGGCAGTCTTGAAGTCGTATTAGTGTAAATTCAAACGAAACAGACGGAGACGGTAAAGACACCGTCTCCGTCTGTTGATTTAACCCTCACCTCATTCTGCCAGTTTTTTTTCTCGATGATAAGTCTGTAGAACGAGATACTATCTCGCTCATTTACGCAAACCCGCAGCCTTTCCCGGCGTTATAAAAGGAACGCCAAGTAACTAAACTCAAGTTGCCACCTTCCAATAGATTTTCTAGGTTCCCCGCCCAAAGCCCTCACCCTGCCCTCTCCCATCGGGGGAGGGGGAAGCCATTCCAGAATATATAACCTTGTTTGGGGTGAGGGAAGCCTCTTGAAACCAAGGTAGCAACTCGGGTTAAGTAGTCGGTCGAAATAAATTTTACAAAAACATGCTCTCGGCGGCTTGAGCGGGAATTTGTTTTCTAATGACTTACGACCGACCACTTAACGCGGGTTAATCGCCTGTCTTGCGTTTGCCGCGCTGACTGCTCATCTGCCCGCTGCCGTCTTCGTCCATCATCTGAAAGAATAGTTCCACCGCCTGCGGGTCGAAGTGAGTCCCGGCTTGCGTGCGGATGTAGTCCCGCACCTTCTTCGGGGACCAGGCTTTGCGGTAAGGACGGTCCGAACGAAGCGCATCCCACACATCCACCACCGCAAACAGCCGCGCGGCGAGCGGAATCTGACTTCCTGCGAGCCCGCGCGGATAGCCCGTGCCGTCCCATTTTTCGTGGTGGCAATAGGGAATATCCAGCGCCGGGCGCAGGTATTGAATGGGATAAAGCATTTCATAGGCATACTGCGGATGCCGCCGCATAATGTCCCATTCTTCGGCTGTCAGTCTGGTTCGTTTGAACAGTATCGCATCGGGAATGCCGAGTTTGCCCATATCGTGCAGGAGTGCGCCGCGTCTGACGTGCAGCAACTCCTCGCTGGGCATGCCAGCCATGCGCGCCAGCCGCAGCGTCATCTCGGTCACGCGCTGGGTGTGTCCTTCGGTCTCCTTGTCGCGCAGGTCCATTGCCCGTGACCAGCCTTCGATGGTGGTATCGTAGGCAAGCGTCAGTTCGGTGATGGAGCGCTGCAGGTTCTCGAACGACCTGGCGTTGTCAATGGCGATGGCAGCCTGACCTGCAAGCGTTTCAAACAAGTCAAGCCATTCGTCGTTGGGTTGGAACGACGAGCGATGAAAGACCTCCAGTGCGCCCAGCAGTTGCCCTTTAACGATGAGCGGCGTGACGATAAGACCGACCACCCCTTCATCTGCCAGCAGCCCGCCGCGCGGGAAAACATCGGGCTCCTCCTTCACGTTGGCGACCCGCAAAGTACGCCGTTCCAAAGCGGCGCGCCCGGCAATGCCCTGTCCCACCTGCACCTGGGATCGCTCCGCCTGGGACGAGCGAAAACCGCGTCCGGCGAAGTATTCCAGGCTTTGGGCGTGGGGAACAAACACCAGCACGTCGGCGGCGTCTGCATTGAGCAGGGTGGTAACCTTCTCCAGCAGAATCCCCAATGACACTCGCAGGTCGAAGCTGGAAGTGATGGCGCGGTCAATGGCTTGCAGGGCTTGCATCTGGTTCAGGCGGCGCACCGTCTCTTCATACAGGGATAAACGATGCAGGGCAATGCCGGTCATTTCCGCCAGCGATTCGATCAGTTTCATCTCCTCCGGCGTGACCTGACGCGGCAGGCGCGCCGAAATGAAGATGACGCCGAGGGTTGCGGCGGCTGAACGGATCGGCACGCATACCCCGCCCCAGCCGGTTGGAATCGTCCTTCCGGCGGGCGCGCGGGCAAGGGGGTCGCTGGCAAACTCAGCCGAGCGGTGTGCCTCCCCGCTGGAGAAGACGCTCCCTGCGATGCCCTCGCCGGGCTTGAGGGGCAGTTCCTGGAATTGCGCGAACCAGCCTCGGGCGACGGCGACGCGCAAGCGCTCTTTATCCGGGTGATATATCCAGACGGCGCCGTCCGTACAATCCAATGCGGCAAGGGTTTCATCCAACAGGGCGGGAAACATACTCTCCCCGGCTTGCGCCGTGCGCAAAACCGTGGAGACGCGGTTCAGTGCCTCCAGTTCCGCCAGGTGGCGCTGGATTTTCTTCTCCGCCAGCCGGTGATCGGTAACATCCAGCGTCGAGACGATCACTTTGGCAAGGTTGTCCTCGTAGCCGGGTGCGACCGCCCAGCGAACGCTGACGATGATCTCACTGCCTGTGAGCGTGCGGTCCGTCTCCTCGCGTTCGAAGACGAGCCTGCCGTTTGCCATCTGAATCAGTTCTTGTTCGAACTGCTCCACCGAAAGGGTCGCCAGAGTATCCGCGAGGCTGCCCAGCAGTTCGCTTTTTTTCCTGGCGTGGTACAACTTCAACGCGGCGGAATTGACGTCCTGGATCTGCACCAGCGCGGCGCATTCATGGACAAAGCCGGGGTTGGCGCGGAAGTAGGCGGGAAGGTCCTTCACTCCGTTTCGTTTCAATTTATCCAGGCGCTGTTTTACCTTCGAGAAATCCTCCACCCACAAGGCGATGGGCGAATCTTCGAAAAGTTTGCGATATTCCTCCTCGCTTTTTCGCAAAGCCTCCTCCGCCTGTTTGCGTTCGGTCACATCGCGGAAGTTGGCGACCAGTGCGTTTGTGTGCGGCTCGGCGAGCAGGTTCGTGCCGGTCACGTCGAGCCAATGCCATGTTCCGTCCCTGTGAAGCGCGCGGCACTCGAAATGCACGCGGCTCGCTGCATGCCCAAGAATTTTCTCGAACTGCTCTCCCGCCCGCGCCTGATCGTCCGGATGGATGAAATCAAAGATGGATATGTGAATGGCTTCATTCGGCTGGGCGCCCATGACGTGAAAGGCAGAGGGGGAGACGTATGTGACGACCCCCTCGGCGCTGACCAGCGCGATAACGTCGGCGCTGTTTTCGATCAGGGAGCGAAAACGCTTCTCGCTCTCGACCAGGGCCTGCTCGGCGTGCCAGAGTTCACGCTTCGCCCCGACTTCCTCCAGCGCGCGGCGCACCACCGGCGCCAGGCGCGAGAGACGCTGTTTCAACACATAATCGGTGGCGCCGTTCTTGAGCGCTTCGATGGCAACCTCTTCGCCGAGCGTTCCCGAAACAAAAATAAACGGCAGGTCGGGCGCAATGGAGCGTGAGTCGGCCAGGGCGTGCAAGCCGTTGTAATGCGGCATGGAATTATCTGCGAGGATGAGGTCGTACCCGCCCGTCTCGATCTCAGCGATGAAGCGGTGCCGCGAGGCAGCCACTGTCATTTCGCAGGAAATTCCCTCGGCGAGCAGCGTCTCGCGGATGAGTTCGACATCGCGGGGATCGTCTTCCAGGTGAAGGATGCGGAGGGTCTTTGTCATGGCGTCCGTTTTTTCAGGCTTCCCGTGTTTTGCTTCCTTATGCTGCCTGGCGGCGGTTCGTTGATCAGCGCCCAAAAGAGCGCCGTCTCCCGCATTGCCTTGATGAAGTCATCGAACCCGACCGGCTTCACGACGTAGGCGTTCACGCCCAGTTTGTAGCTTTCGATCAGGTCGCTTTCCTCGCGGGAGGAGGTCAATACCACGATGGGGATGAACTTCAGGTTCTCGTCGGATTTGATGCGGCGAAGCACGTCCAACCCGTCCATTTTTGGCATTTTCAAGTCGAGCAGAATGACCGCCGGGTTGCCTTCGCGGCGCAGCGCATATTCCCCGCGGTGGTAGAGATAATCCATCGCTTGAACGCCGTCATGGACGATCACCACTTCGTTGGCGAAGTTGTATTCATCGAGCGCCAGCAGGGTCAATTCCACATCTTTTGGGTCGTCTTCCACCAGCAGAACTCGTGCAAGGTCAATCATGGTGCCTCCTATCCAGCGTCGTCGTCGTTTTTTTCGAGCCTCAACGGGTCCCGAGGCAATGAAAAATAGAATGCGGCGCCTTCGTTCACAGCCGCCTGCGCCCAAATCCTGCCGCCATGGCGGTGGATGATGCGGCGGACGTTTGCCAGTCCGACCCCGGTACCTTCGAATTCATCGGCGTGGTGCAGGCGCTGGAAGAGACCGAAGAGTTTGTCGGCGTATTGCATATCGAAGCCCACGCCGTTATCTCGCACGAAGTACGTGACCTCTCCGCCCCCCTCTGTCTCTCCCCATCCCGCTTTGGCGGGACGGGGAGAGTGTCCCGCAGGGACGAGGGGAGTAGAGGGGTGAGGCAGGAAGCCCACTGCGATCCTTGCCTGCGCCTGCGGCTTTGTGAACTTCACTGCGTTGGCTATCAGGTTGGTAAAGACCAGTTTCAGCATCGAGCGGTCGCCGTACACGGGCGGCAGAGGGGCGATCTCCCAAACGATGTCGCGCCCGGCGGTTTCCATGCGCAGATCGTTAATGGTTTCCCTCGCCAGTTCTTCCATGTGTACCAGGGTCTTCCGAATTTCAGCCCGCCCCATGCGTGAGAAGTTCAGCAGTTCGTCAATCAGGATTCCCATGCGGTTGGCGGAGGCGGAAACGACTTGGAGATAATGCTGATTTTTTTCGTCGAGCGAGGGCGCATTTTTGAGCAGCAGTTCCACATAACCGGCAACATGTCGCAGCGGCGCGCGCAGGTCGTGCGAGACGGAGTAGGCGAACGCCTCCAATTCCTTGTTGGCGGCTTCCAGTTCGAGCGCATGGGCTTGCAGGTCCTGGTTGAGGCGTTTGATCTCCTCTTCGGAGCGTTTGCGTTCGCTGATATCGAGCCAGTAGATTGAAATGCCCTCCGGCGTGGGGTATACGCGGATGTTGTATGTGCCGGGCGTCAGAACGCCTGTGATTTCAAAGTCCAGCGGCGTCCGCTCTTCCATGACCCTGCGGTAATGCGCCTCGTGCTCTGTGCCGAGGATCTCCGGGAATTTCTCCCACATGCTTTCCCCGATCAGTTCTTCGGGCGCGAAGCCGACGTTTTGCGCCGCGCGCTGATTGATGTAAGTGATGCGCCAGTCTCTATCCAGCGTAAGGAACCCGTCCTGAATGCTTTCGAGGATGTCAATGACGCGCTGGTTGCTCAGGTGAAGCGCATCCTGCGCGCGTTTGCGCTCGCCGACCTCCTCTTTCAGCGACTCGTTTACCTTTTTAAGTTGAACGGTGCGCTCGGCAACGCGCTGTTCCAGTTCCTGGTTCAAATGGCGGGCTTTCTCCTCCGCCTGCCTGCGCTCGGTAACGTCAATGACGGAAGATTGATAGCCGGTCGGATTCCCATTTTCATCCCACAGGGTTGTCGCTGTGCCGTGCGCGAAATATGTGCTTCCGTCCTTCTTTCTGGCGGTGTAATCGCCCTCCCAGACGCCGCGCGCGCTGAGCGACCCGAGGATGGCTGTGGCTTCTTCATCCCTTGCGAGGAAAAAGGGGATGGGCTTTCCGATGACTTCGTCCTTGTTGTCGTATCCCCATTGCTTAAGAAAAGCGTCGTTTACTTCGGTGAGAATGCCGTTGATATCGGCGATGCTGTTTGCCGCGATCGAAGCGTCGAAGACGGAATTCTTCAGTTCCAGCGCTTTCTCCACCCGCTTGTGTTCAGTCACATCATGCAGGACGAAAATCAGTATTTCGACTTCGCCCGAACCGTCCAGCACCGGCACGAGAGCCCAGTCCCAGTATGTGATTCCGCGTTCGGGATGCCTGGGATAGGTGAAGGGTTTTGCAAATATCTGATAAGGCTTCTTTTCCTCCACCACCCGCTCGAAAATTTCCTTTGCATCGGAGGGGTAGAACTCGAAGTGGTTGTGCCCCGGAAATTCCGACACATCCCGTCCGTCGGCTTTTGCGTACGCTTCGTTCACGCGGATGAAGTTGAAATCCCTGTCGAGGAGAGCCGCCAGCGAAAGTGTGTGAGAAAAAAAGGATTCCGCGATGCGGGACTGCTTCAGAACGGCGTCCACCGCTTCTTTCAGACCCGTTTCCGCCCGGTTTCGACCGGCGGTTTCCTGCGCCCGGTTTTTACCATGAGCCGCTTTGCGGATGCCGGTCCGTTTCCCCGTTTTTTTTGAGGTAAGGCTTTTCTTTGTCCCGCCGTTCTTTGCGCGAAGGCGTCCTGCCGGATTGGCGGCGGGCTTTTTCTTCGGTGACCTGCCATCCTTCTGGGTTTTCATAAAAAATGCCTTTCAAAGCCATGAGTCACTAAGGCTGAAGGCATTTTTTCGGTGAGACGGGCCAACCTCTCTCGTTGCGCTCGCCCCAAATTGTTTGGATGGTCCGTATCACTCCCAGAGCGGTTAGGATCATGGATGCCGAGTTGGATACCACCTCCAGTATAGCACCATTGGGGCGCGGGCAGGAGCCGTATTGCGCGCCGACTCCAGATTTTATTGACACTCCGCCCCTTTGCGGTATAATACCGCCCGCACAAATTTTTGGCTCCGTAGCTCAATGGCAGAGCAGTTGACTCTTAATCAATTGGTTGAGCGTTCGACCCGCTCCGGAGTCACCAGAAAAAACATCCCGGTTCAGGGATGTTTTTTTGATTCAGGTTCCACCGTTTTTAACGGGAAAACTATTTCCAAACACCAATCCCCTTTGTGCATTGGGTGTCATTTCGGCAGGCTCAATGCACCGCCTTTGCAGTGAGGCGTTTTCCCGTTCGTTACGGGAGAGCCAACTTTTCCACCACCCACACAATCAACGGCGCGGCTGCCAGCGCAGGCAAAAAATTCCCCACGCGGATTTTCTTGATCTCCAAAAGGTTGCTGATCGCCAGCCCCACTAAAATCACGCCGCCGGCGGCGGTCATTTCGTTCATCATCGGCTCGCTGATGACGGCGCTCAACGTCCCCGCCAGCAGGCTGATGCCGCCCTGATACACGAGCACGACCAGCGAGGAGAACAACACCCCAACCCCCAGGGTGGACGCAAATGCAACCGCCGCGAATCCATCCAGCGTGGATTTGACCGCCAGCAGATTGTAATTGCCGGTCAAACCGTCCTGGATCGAGCCGAGGATGGTCATGGGTCCGACGCAGAAGAGCAGCGAGGCGACCATGAACCCGCGCACGAAGCGGGAGCCTGCGCCCTCCTCGGAGTCGCGGGAGAAGCGCTTTTCGAGAGTTTGTCCCAGCGCCTGCAAACCGTCTTCGATCCGCCACCATTCGCCGAGCAGTGTGCCGATGATGATCGCGCCCAGCACGATCAACTGGTTTTCGCTTTTCAGGAACATTTGCAAGCCCATCACGGCGGTGAACAGCCCCATGCCCGCGATGACCGTGCTCTTGAACCGCTCCGGGATGCGCGAGCCGAAGATCAACCCGATTGCGCCGCCCGTCAACACGGCGATGACATTGATAATCGTTCCGGTCATGATTTTCCTTCGATACATGGACTTCGGAAGTCTCTGAGACTTCCGAAGTCTGGTCTCTTTACGGTTTTGCCAGCGAAGTCTTTCTGCCTTCGTGCTGGTTTTCCAGCAATTCAAGCACAAAGCACAGCGAGGATAAACGGTTGAGGTATCTTTGCAAATGCGGGTTGACCACCACCTCGCCGTCATACAGTTCCACCACGCGCCGCTCCGCCCGGCGGATGACCGCGCGCGCCAGCGAGAGCGCCGCGCCGCCCAGGGTGTCGCCCGGCAGGATGAATTCCTTCGGCATCTCCACCACTTTGCTCAATTCGTCGGTCTCGCGCTCGAGCCACTTGACTCGTTCTTCATCGATGCTGCGGAACTTTTCCGCGTTCTCCGGCGTGGCGGCAACTTCCGCCATCAGCTTGTATAAATCCCGCTGGGCAGCAAGCAGGATGCGGGGCGTCTGAGGCGCGGCGCATTGGGCGCGGGCAAGCCCGAGCGCGGCAGAGGCTTCATCCAGCGTGCCGACCGTTTCCATCCGAACATGATATTTTGGCACGCGCCCCTCGCCGAGGAGTCCGGTCGTGCCGTCGTCGCCTTTGGCAGTGTAAAACGTCATGCGGGCATTATAACCACTTAATCATTCCCGATGGGGACTGGGTATAATGTCGCCCATGCTTCTTCGATACCATGTTGAAATGACCCGCGCGGCGCTCAGTCCGTATTTCAGCGAACGTGCTTTGGAGATCATCATCGCCGCGAACCTCAGGCAGGACGACCTGAAGAATCAATTCGGGCACGATGAAATCCATTACGACAACAACGCCATCGCAAAGGGCGACCGTTACATCATCGAGCAGCGCGGCTACGTGATTGCGACCCTGCTCTCGCCGGGCATCCTTTCGGCATGGATCGCGTTTGGCAGACTGCTGCACACGGCGCAGGATTTCTACTCTCATACCAATTACGTGACCCTGTGGCTGGAGCAGTTTGACGGAACGCCTCCCGCCCCGGCGGAGATTGATCCGCTTCAGATGGATCTGGTCAAAAGCCCGCGGCTGCATTCCGGCAAAATCTACCTGCCCATGGATGCGCTGGCGTTCATCCCGTTCCTGCGCCCGCTGGCGTTGAGGTTGCTGCCAAAGGATTCGCACACGTGGATGAACCTCGACTCCCCCGCGCAGGGACCGAAGTTCCCTTACGCCATTGCCGCCGGGACGAAGCGCACCGAACACGAATTCGACCTGCTGTGGAAGATCCTCACCCCGGAGATGCTGGCGAAGTTTACAGACAAGTAGGGGCGACCCGTCAACACTGGATGCAGTTTCAATCTACAAGAAAGGGGCGCCCCTGCTGGCGCCGCATACCGTATCGCGCTGTATTTCTCAAGAAAGGTATAATCAACCTCATGGATACAAAAGCAAAATTAAACGAAGCGGTAAAAGAAGCGATGAAAAGCGGCGACGAAGTCCGCAAACGCACCATCCGCATGGCGCTTGCCGCCGTGAAACAGGCGGAGGTGGATAAACGCGCCGAACTCGACGACATGACGGTCGTGGCGTTGATTCAGAAAGAGGTCAAGAACCGGCGCGAAGCGCTGGAGGAGGCGAAGAAAGCCAACCGCGCCGATTTGGCTTCCGAGAACGAAGCCGAGATCAGGGTGCTGGAGGAATTCCTGCCCAAAGCCATGCCCATCGAGGAATTGCGCGCGCTGGTGCAAGCCGCCATTGCAGAGACGGGCGCATCCGCCCCGGGCGACATGGGCAAAGTGATGAAGGTCGTCATGCCCAAAGTTGCCGGGCGCGCCCCGAACGACATGATCAGCGCAACCGTGAAGGAATTGCTCGCCAGGTGATTGAGCGCCGCAGAGCGGCAGGCGCGTTTCCAGCGTCCGCCGCTCTGCGGGCTGTTTTTTATGTCTGCACGAACCCCCGCTTCTCCCCGCGTTCGCGTCCTTCAAGCCAGTCTGATCGCAGCGGTCAGCCTTGTGTCGTTTGCCGTGCTTTCCGTTCCGTTTGGGCTGAGTCCCACCCCGCAGACGGTGGCGGTCGGCGAAGTGGCGCAGACCACCATCCAATCGCCGTTGGATATCGAATACGTCAGCGAAGTGCGTACCGAAGAGGCGCGCAAGGCGGCGGAAAGCGCCGTCCAGCCGGTGTACACCCAGCCGGACCCCGCCATCGCCCGCCAGCAGATCGAACGCCTGCGCACCACCCTGCAGAACATCACCTCCATCCGCAATGATCCTGAATTGACGGTGGAGGAAAAACGGACCAGCCTGCTTGCGCTCAGCGACGTGCGTCTGCAGATCGAAACTGTGGACTATCTGCTCAGCATCACCGACACCCGCTGGGAGATCGTCCAGGCGGAGGCGGTGCGCGTGCTGGAGCAGGTGATGCGGCGCGCCATCTATGAAGACAAACTGGATGTGGCGGCATCGGGCGTTTCCTCATCCGTCAGCCTGACGCTGAGCGAACAGCAGTCCGCGCTGGTGACGGAACTGGTCACGGCATTCGTCGTGCCGAACAGTTTCTTCAGCCAGGAGTTGACCGACGCGGCGAAACAGGCGGCGCGCGACACGGTCAAGCCGGTGGTGCAGACCTATAAGGCAGGGGAGACCATCGTTCCGGCGGGCGAGATCATCACCCCGGCGGATATGGAAGCCTTCCAGCAGTTGGGCATGATTCGCCCCGGTCAACGCTGGGAGGAACTCGGCGCCGCCGCCGCGATTGTCATCATCTGCGCGGTCTTTGTCCCGTTGTATTTTTACCGCCGGCGGCGCTCCGTCGTTTTGAACGATTCCAAGAACATCCTCGTCATTGCACTGCTGTTCATCCTGTTCCTGGCGGGCGCGCGCCTGTTCATCGGGCGGACGCTCGCGCCCTACGGGTATCCGATTCAATCCGCCGCGCTTTTGTTCACTGCCCTGTTCGGGCTGGAAGTGGGGCTGGTCTTTACCATTCCATTGTGCGTCCTCGCCGCGTTTGGCTTGCCCAACTCGTTCGACCTGATGCCCTATTACCTGTTCTCCTCCCTGATCGGGCTGCTGGCGTTGGGTCCCGCCAGGCGGTTCTGGGGATTTTTACGCGCAGGTCTGGCGATCACCCTTTCCGGCGCGGCGGCTCTGCTGGCGTTCCGTATTCCGCTCATCACGCTGGATTGGGTCGGCATTCTGCAATACATCGGCGTACTGGCATTTGCGGGCTTTTCATCGGCGAGCATCGCGCTGCTTCTGCAATACCTGCTGGCGCAGATGCTCGGTCTCACCACCGCCCTGCAATTGCTCGACATTTCCCGCCCCGATTCACCGCTCCTGCAATTCTTCCTGCGCAGCGCCCCCGGCACCTACCAGCACAGTTTGCAGGTTGCCAACCTCGCCGAACAAGCCGCCGAAAAGATCGGCGCGGATCCCCTGCTCACGCGCGTCGGCGCGCTCTTCCACGATATTGGCAAGGCGCTCAACCCGACCTTCTTCATCGAAAACCAGATGCCCGGCAGCATGAACGCGCACCAGGACGCCGACCCGTTCGAGGTTTCGGCGACCATCATCCGCCACGTTACCGACGGCGTGCAATTGGCAAAGAAACACCGCCTCCCGCGCCGCCTGCACGATTTCATCCTCGAACATCACGGCACGCTCATCACGCACTATCAATACAATCAAGCCATGGAAGCGGCGGGCGGCGATGTGACCAAAGTGGATATCGAAAAATTCCGTTACCCGGGTCCGCGCCCGGCTTCGCGCGAAACCGCCCTGCTCATGCTCGCCGACGCCACCGAAGCCCGCGCCCGCGCCGAACGCCCCGCCAGCGACGAAGAGATTCGCGCGCTCATCACCAGCGTCATCCAGACCGTCCAGAAATACAACCAGCTCGACGACACCCTCCTCACCCTGCGCGACCTCAACCTCATCACCGAGTCGTTCGTCACCACCCTGCGCGGCACCTATCACCCGCGCATCCAGTACCCCAAAGCCGTGGTGCCGGACCAGGATGTGACCATCCTTGCGCCAAAAAAGGAAAAATGATTTTCATAGACAACCCAATGAATTTTCGGGAAACGGCGCTGCTCGAACGCGCCGCCCTGTTCACACTGGAACTTGTCCCGCCTCTCAACCCGGACCTCGGAATTGATTCCGCAAACGCAGACCTGACCATCGTGCTGACCGACGACCGGCAGCTTCACGAACTGAACCTGGATTATCTCGACGTGGATGCGCCCACGGACGTTCTCTCCTTCCCCGCCTCCGAAACGGACCCGGAAACGGGGACAACATACCTGGGCGATATCGTCCTTTCAGTTCCCCGTGCCATGGAGCAGGCGCAGGCGGCGGGTCACAGCGTGGAAGCGGAAGCGCAATTGCTCGTCGTGCATGGGGTTCTCCACCTGCTCGGCTACGACCACGCCGCCGAAGAGGAAAAAGCCGTCATGTGGGCGGAACAGGCGAAGGTGCTGGAAAGGCTGGGACTCTCGCGCATCAAAATACAGGAATGACATGAAAGCCTTTCTGCTCTCGCGGATTCAGTCAGTTCGTCATGCCGTGCGCGGCTGGCTGTACGCCCTGCGCACCCAGCGCAACGCATGGATTCACAGCGCCGTTGCAACGGTGGTTCTGATTCTGGGAATCTGGCTGGGGCTTTCGCCGCTCGATTGGGCGGTCATCATATTGACGATTGCGATGGTGTTTGCTGCGGAGTTTATGAACACCGCCATCGAAGCCGTGGTGGATTTAGCCAGCCCGGAAAGCCACCCGCTCGCAAAAATCGGCAAGGACGTGGGCGCGGCGGCGGTGCTGGTTGCCGCTCTTGCCGCCATTCTGGTGGGCTTGCTCATTCTCGGTCCGCCGCTTCTGATGAAACTTGCTGGAATATTCGGTTATTGACTCACCCTGCGCGGCAGGAGGACCCTTTGGGATCGGTCGTGTGTTTTGCCCTCGCTGGGCGGGCTGCCCCTGTGGTTTACTGATCACTGTCCGCTGCTTTTCACTTCTCGCAACCTGCAACCTGATACCTGCAACCGGAGTCCCCATGTCTCTCTCTTTCAAATTTGGAACCGTCGGCTCGCCCATTGGAACGCCCAAAAAACCGGGCGGGACGGTCGGCGCCATTGCGTTCAGCAAATCCATTGGGCTGGATGCGCTCGAACTCGGCTGGGTGCAATCCGTCCGCGTGACCGAAGCCACCTGTGCGGCGATCAAGGCTGCGGGTCAGCAAGAGGCGGTGGCGTTGAGCGTCCATGCGCCGTACTTCATCAATCTAAACGCTGCCGGCGAGGAGTGGCCCAAATCCCGCAAGCGCCTGATGGATGCGGCGCACTATGGTTATCTTGCCGGTGCAACGGACATCATCTTCCATCCCGGTTCGTATTTCGGCAGCGATCCGGCGGAGGTGTTGAAGGCTGCCATCCCGCGTTTGGAAGGCTGCGTGAAGGAATTGCAGAAGAACGGCGACCAGGTCATACTGCGCCCGGAAACAATGGGCAAATCTGCCATGCTGGGTTCGTTCGAGGATGCGCTTGCCATGAGCAAAGCCATGGACATGGTTCAGCCCTGCCTCGATTTTGCCCACCTGCACGCGCGCCCCGGCGACGGCTCGATGAACACCTACGACGAATGGTCGCGCCTGCTGGAGAAATACGGCAAGGCGCTGGGCGGCAGGGCGTTGAAGCGTTTGCACATTCACCTTTCCGGCATCGAGTACGGACCGAAGGGCGAGAAAAATCATCTCCCGCTGGCGGAGGCGGACCTCAACCTCAAAGCCTTGTTCAAAGCCATGAAGGAGTTCGGCTGCGGCGGGCGCATCCTGTGCGAAAGCCCCGTCATGGAGGAGGATGCGCTGTTCATGAAAAAGACGTGGATGAAAGTGAGCGGCGAAAAGTAGGGAAATTCCAAAATAAAAACACATCCCGTTCAGTCTAGACGAACGGGATGTGTTTTTTTTACGGAGGATTATCTGGTAAGCCCGACGTTCAATTCGTTCAAAGCCGGGTCGTCTGCATCAGCGATAAGGTTGTCTGCAAAGGAGTCGTAATAACCCTGCGCGGAGTAGACCACGGTGAACTGGGTGTTGCGCGGAATGCCGGTGATGGCGTAGGAGCCGTCTGCGCCGGTTTGCAGGTAGGTGTTGATGTATTTCTCTGCAAAGTTTTCGTTGCGCCACTGTTCGTAGGTGGTGCCGGGCGTGAGGACGAACACATACGCGCCGGAGATCGGGTTGTTGGTCGAGGCGTCGTAGACGATGCCGAAGAGGGTGATCGTATCGCCGCTTGGCTGGGTGGGCTGCTCGGTGGTGCCGCCGCCTCCCACCACCACTTCCTGCGATGAGCCGATGAGCCTGAGCGGTTCGCCCGCATAGAGCTCGACGCGGTACGTGCCGCCGGGCAGCGGGTTGCCTTCATTGGGCAGGTAGGTTCCGAAGAGACCCTGCTCGTCCCATTCCCAGGCGTAACTGTATTCGGCGACCTTTTGTCCGTCCTTGTACCAGTATTCCACCAGCACTTCGCCGTTGGTCATGCCCGAATACGCGAAGCCGGAGGTAATGCACAAAGGACCGGCGGGATAGGAACCGACCGTGCTTTCCGTCCACTCGCACTTTTGCGGCGTGCTGGGCGAGGTATCCAGCCAGACGAAATCGGAAGCCGCTTCATTGCCGCTGCCAGGCTGACTCACCACACCGGGCAGGCTGTAGGGGCTGGTATATTGCCTGCCTGCCTGCGCCGCCTGAATCAAAGGCATGGCAAGGTTCACCGGGCGGATGCCGTTCAAAAAGCCGCCGATGGGAACGCAGCTGTCGTTTTGATCCACCACGCCGTCCCCGTTGGTATCCTGCACCAGACGGCAATCGGAAGTTTCCGAATCCCGGCTGGCGGCGGCAATGGTCGGCACGCCGATGATGTTCCCGTTGTTATCCGCCGCGAGCCCGCCGGAGTTGCCGCCGGAGATGGTCGCATCGGTCTTGATCCAGGCGCGGTCTCCAAGCTGGTCTTCGGAGGAGAACCCGGAGATGGTCCCTTTGGTGAAGGTGATGGTGTTCCCGCCGATGGATGGGAACCCGAAGATGTTGATGCTGTCGCCCACGTGGACGTTATCCGAATTGCCCATTTCCACATAGGGCAGGTTCAGCGTGTTGGGGTCAACGGCTGTGCCGTTCACAGTGGAGGTGATTTGAATGACGGCAAGGTCGAGGAAGCCGTCCACCGCCAGGACTTGCGCCATGTAGGAAGGCACGGCGGGTTTATCCTCTGATACGATGATCGAAATGCCAAGCGCATCGGGTTCGTTTTCCGCATCTCCCTGCGAGGCGGGGCTGGCGACGTGTGCATTGGTCAAAATCAAGCCGGTGGGGGTGAGGATGGTCCCGGAGCCGACATAACCGGGGACGAGCTCGCCGTTTTGATTGAACAAGCCCAGGATTTGCACGGTGGCGGAAATCAGCCTGGCGCGGTTGGCGGAGGAAAGGTCGCCCGCTTCGCTGCCCGGGGTATCGTTGGGCGTCACCGGCGTGACCGGCTCCACGGCGGGCGTGCCCCCGCGGCATGCCAGCGATACGATGACGAGCATGGTCAGCAGGAACCAGAAAGGTTTAAATAATTTTGGTTTCATGTCTTGCCTCTGCTAGAAATTAAGAGACTGGAGGAAGAGGTGGAAGCGGTCCAGGTCGAGATCATAGTTCTTTTCATCCGCCTGGAAGGAAACCACAATGGCGTGGTCGCCGTTCAGGAAGACGTAATCCGTGCCGCGCACCACGCTGGGAATTTCCGTGTGGGTCAGGTCGGGATTGGACTCGACGAAAACATAATTGATCTCGAACGCATTGCGCCCATAGACGGTCACTTCGCGCTGGTCCAACATGCGGAAGGCGAGCAGGTCGCGCGCATGTTCGAGCGATACGAGACCGGCAACTTCAGCCGCGGTCGCTTCGCTGGTGACGACGACCTTGCGGATCGTGTACGTTGCGCCGAAACCGGTGGAGTTGATGTCGGTGGTGCGCAGGAGCACATCGCCCGAAGGCTCGGATTGCAGCCAGCCTTTCGGCGCTTCGGCGCTGATGCCCTCCGCGCTGAACGGGATGCTGGCGTTTTCGACGCTGGATTTGTAGAACCATCCTGCGGCGAGCGCGGCGATGGTCACGAGGACAACGGTGATTTCTGCAAAGCGGTCGCCGAGGGAACCTTGTTTGTTTGCCATGACTGCTCTCCTACTTCCCCGCCTGAATGGATCTGACGCTGCGGCGCACCAGCCACAGGATGACGCCGGTGGTGGCGAGGGCGACCACGGCGGCGAGCACGAGTCCCATCCAGGTGTTGGTCGAGGCGCCGCTCAAGGTGATGGTGGGACGGGTGACGACGCCCTGCAGCCAGTTGAATACGCCGTTGAAGACCGCCGCCAGTGTGATGCCGAGCGGCATCCACCAGATCTGCTCGGATTCAAACTTGGCGCGCCCGAGGAAATACCCCGTAATGCCGGAGAACGCCGCCTGCGCCAGCGCGACCACCGCAATGCGGATGATGCCCGCGCCCAGGTCCACGCCTCCGTTCGAGACGACGAAGTTGATATTCAGGACGGTGGCGTATCCCAGCCCGGCGGCGGTGGCGTAGATGACGCCGTCCGTCGGTTCGTCGAATTCATCCGAGTTGTAGATGCTGTATCGCACGGCGGCATATTTCAGGAATTCCTGGGTGAAGCCGACGACGAGGATGCCGCCCAGGATGGTGGTCAACGTATCGGCACGCAGCCAGTGGGAAACACGGAAAAGGTTTTCGACGACGGGGATGCCGGCTGCCGCCGCCAGCAAAGCCCCCAGCGCAAAGACACCCAGCACATAGCCTTTGGGTTCGGGTTCAGCCCGGTCCTGCATGTAGAAAAAGATCAACCAGATGGCGGCAGGCACAAGTGCAAGAAAAACGCCTGTCAATAATAGTGTGGTGTTCGTAAACACCGGCTGGACGGCGCCGTCCACTGCGTAGACGATGCCCACGAAAACAATCAGGCCGACGATCAGCAGGATTTCGTCGCGCCAGATGTGTTTCCGTTCGTGAATGGCTTTTGGCTCATTCATACGGTCGTTCCTCCTTTTGTTGGTATTTATCACATTCATCATATTGTAAACCCGATGAATGTCAATAGGAATGATGGGTTTGCGCCGCTGCCGCTTCGGGAGCGCAGCCGGTGGGGAGGACGATCTTGGGGTCGGAAAAGTTCCAGGGCGGCATCCGCTCAGAGGCGGGCAGACAGCCCAAAGTCCGAGGGAAGAAGCGAGAACATGTGGGCGTCGTAGATGTTCTGCCGGACGGTCATCCGGTTGAGCAAGATTCCCTCGTAGTGCGCTCCAATCTTTTCGGCGACCCGTTTGCTGGCGTGATTTCCAACCGCGATGACGATCTCCGCCCGAATCAACCTCACCTGCTCGAAGGCGTAGCGGGCGGCGAGTTTTGCGGCGCGCCCGGCGAAACCGCACCCGTGATGGGAGGTGCGAATCCAATAGCCGAGGTTGCAGAATTTATAGACCGGGTGAATGTGACTCAAACCGCAGCCGCCGAGGAATTCCTGCGTGTTCGCATCGGTAACGGCGAAGGCATACAGCGAGCCGCGCGGCCACTCGGCGCGTGTGACGGCGATGAAGTTCTTTGCCGTTTCGCTCGTGTATCCTGCATGTGCCCACGACATCCACGGGCTGAGTTCGGGCAGGGAATCCTGTACGGCTTTGTGCAGGTCGTACTCGTCCCCAAATTCGTAGGGTCGCAGCGTGACGACCCCGTCGGTGAGTTTTGCGTATGGAAACATAAGGGCGTCAACCGGCGGTGAACAGAGTTGAACAAAGACGGCTCTCCCGTAATTAACGGGAAAGAGCCTTAACACGAAGGACACAAAGTGCACAAAGGGGGGAAAGAGCCCTTGATTTTATGGGTTTTTCCTTTGTGACCGTCGTGTCCTTTGTATTTGCCAGTACCTGGCACAGGTGAAAAGAGTTGTCACTTTAAAAACGGTAGAGCCACAAAGACAAGATTTCCTTATCATCTCTGCCGCTCTTCGTTCATCCAGGCGAATTAAACAAAAAGAGACACTGGTTCACGAAATGATGATCCGTGTCTCCATATTTCTTTGCATGGCGGGGAATCAGGAAATGTAATCTCTCAAATTGTGTTCCACCGCGTAAGCCGCCGCTTCGGCGCGGTTGTTCACGTTCAACTTCGAGAGAATGCTCGAAACGTAATTTCGCACCGTGCCTTCGCCGAGGAAGAGCGTCTTGGCGATCTCGCGGTTGGTCTTGCCTTCCGAAACGAGCAGGAGCACGTGTTTTTCCTGCTGGCTCAGGTGGGCAAACGCCGAAGCCTCCTCCTCCTTCACGGCGCGCCGCACTTCCTGGAAGACGCGCTGAGTCACTGCCGGATCGAGCAGGGCTTCGCCGCGCCCGACGGATTCGAGCGCCTTGACCAGGTCTTCGCTGCCGATCTGCTTGAGGATATACCCCGACGCCCCCGCGCGAATGGCGGAAAAGAGCATTTCATCCTCCGCATAGGAGGTGAGCATGATGACCTTCGTGTTGGGGAACTGGTTTACGATTTGTTCGCAGGCTTCGATGCCCGATGTTCCGGGCAGGCGAATATCCATCACGACCACATCGGGTTTGAGCGCGGCGGTTTGTTCGAGCGCCTCGCGCGCCGACCCGGCTTCTCCCACCACATCGAATTGGGGGTGCCGCTCCAACAGCGATTTCAAACCGAGCCGCACCACCTCATGATCGTCCACAAGGATGATTCGTTGTTTTTTCATGCGCATTATTTTACCCCAGGAATATACAAAAAACGGGCGAAATTCACGGTTTTTCGGCTTTTTTCAGGGTCTGCAAATGCTCTTCGATGTGCGCCAGGCTGCGTTCCACCCACGATTGCAGAGTCAATTCGCCGCCCAGCGTTTCGTGACGGCTCAGGCGCGACCAGCCCTCCGCCGACATCGTCTTCAACAGGTCGAGCATTTCATTCACGCTGGCGGAAAACTCGCTCAAAATTTTTTCCAGCGGCTCTTCGCGCTGGTAGTGTTCCGCCATCCACTGATCGGCGTCGAAGCGCTTGAACTCCGGCGTCGCTTCGTTCAGCGTGCGGCGGATGCGCCCGCCATAAATGACACTGTTCACATCGCGCACGTGCGACGCCATCTGGTGCGCCGTCCATTCGCCTGCAGGTACGACAAACGGGCTGCCAACCGACTCGCACGCGGCGCAAAACTCACGCGCGGCTTCGGCAAAGCGGTCGAGCAGTTTCTCGCGGTACTCGAACAACTCCTTCATGCGTCCTCCAGAATTTGCAAAGCCTCTTCGAACGATGCCGCCGCATGGACGCGAACCCCGTGCGGACTGAGTTCCGCATCCGCCTGGCGGGATAACTCTCGCAGCCCCGCCTTGCTCGCGAAGTACGCCCCCGCCTCTTTTTCGGACCCGTCGGCTGTTCCCGCGACGAGATTCAGAATCACCCCTTTGCCTTTGGACTTCATCACGCGCCCCGCCGATTGGAGCGTCACGAACGCGCCCGTCAGGTTGACGTCCAGTGTGCGGTGCCAGTCCCATTCATCCATCGCCAGCAGGGGAACATGCGGCTCCACCGCCGCATGGTTGATGAGGATGTCAATCGTTCCGAAATCATCCTCCGCGTTCTTGATGACGGTCTGCGCGCCGACCTTTTTGGCGACGTCTTCAATGTAGGTTTTGACCGTCCCGCCTTTCGCATGGATGCCCGCCGCGAGTTCCTCCACATTCAAAGGGGAAATGTCGTTGAGGGCGACGAATGCGCCGCGCGCGGCGAGTTCCTCCGCCAGCCTGCGTCCGATTCCCTTCCCTGCTCCCGTGATCAAAACAACCTTGCCATTCAATTCAGTCACTGTGTACCTGCCGCCTTAACCTTGCAACCTGCAACCTTCAACCTGCCCCCTACCCGCACACCGGAATAACATCCGGGTTTTCGTTGGCGTTCAACGGCAGACCGAAATACGGCGAAGGGTCGTAGGTGTTTTCGATCTCCAGTTCGTTTTTGAAGTTCCCAAAGCCGTCATCTTTCACAATCGAAATATGCAGGTGGACTCCAACCGGACTGTTCGGGTCGCCGGAGTAGTTGCCCTGATACCCCAGGAACGTCCCCGCCTCCACGAATACATCCTTTGTTCCCGGCGGGAATTGCTCTGAGACAAACGAATTCCCGTTCGGGTCCGCCATGTGAGTATAGTACACCCAAATCTGGCGGGAAGCGTCGAGCGGGTCTTCCGGCACGCGGATGATGACCGTGGATTTCCAGTCCGCTTCGCGGGTGAGGTAGCCGGGATACGCCGCGACGATGGGCGTCACGCCCGCCTCCGTCCCGGCGAAAATATCCAAGCCGGAGTGACGGTGACCGGGTCGGAATGAATCGTCCCAGATGAAGCCGATCAAACCGTCGGTGGGGAAGATGAACGGAGCATCGCCGCAGACCGCACCGGCGGTCGTCCTCAAATCGGGTCTGGTGGAAGGGTTGCGGATATATTCGATCACCTGCGCGGTGCGGGCGGCGCTCGCGCCATAAGTAAAATACAGATAAATCCCCGCCGCGGCGACCGCTACAGGGAGGGCAATAATGAGAAGTTTGTTTGGGCTTTTTGACATTGGGTAAATTATACCCAGCGCAGCGGCAAATTACGCTCATTCATGATGTGAACAAGTGCAATTTGTGCCTGTGAACGTCAGGCGCGCGCCTGGTTTCTGTAAAGAAAGTTCGTTCCCCCTTGAATTTGTCCAAAAAATTTGCCATAATAAGACCGCCAACACAAAACAAGCTCCACCACAAGCCGCGCCAGCGGCGATGTGAATTCGTATCGAAAGGGCAAACCCGTCGCGAGGCGGGGACGCAAAGTCATGGGTCTTCAACCCTCGATGTTTGGAGTTCGAAGATCGCCAGGCCGCCGAAGAGAATTCGGCGGCTGTTGTTTTAAGGAAAGGAGGCGCCTCTCGAACGAAAGCAAGCGGATGAACGGTTCCACAAACGATAACAAACTGCATGAATGTATTTCACCAATCTTATGGACCTCCAGAGGAGAAGTATCCAATGAAACGTATGGTAACAATTTTTGTGTTGGTTGCGTTTTTAGCCGCCATTTTTGCGGTACCTGCCGGGGCGTCAACATCACGTTCCTATATCCTGATGGCGAAAGGCAACTCCCTGCCCAAGGGACTGGAAGCAAAGGTTCGAGCCGCGGGCGGAACGATTGACCGCTATATTTCGCAGATTGGTCTGGTTGTCGTCTCCTCCAGCGACCCTGGTTTTCCCGCCAAAGCCGCTAGGATCGCCGGCATTAGCGATGTGATGCCCAACGTTGTCCTGCAATGGGTGACCCCCATTGGCGAAGTCAATATCGAAGATATAACCTTGAACGAGGAGTTCGGCAACCCGCCCAACAGCGGCGATGACGACACGCGCTTCAACCTCCAGTGGGGGCACGATGCGGTGGATGCGCCCGAAGCCTGGAATGAAGGCTATCGCGGCGCAGGTGTGCGCGTGGCTGTGCTGGACAGCGGATTCGATCTCGATCATCCCGACCTTGCGCCCAATATCAATTTTGCCCTGAGCACGAACTTCGTCGCCGGGGAAACCCTTTCCTATGCCCTGCCCGATCCGTTCAGTCACGGATCGCATACGGCGGGCACCATCGCCGCAGCGGATAACGGCTTTGGGACGATTGGCGTCGCCCCCGAAGCCGAACTGGTGCTGGTGAAGGTCCTTGGCGATGGAGGCTCCGGCTCGTTCGCGGATGTGATCTCGGGCATCGTATATGCCGCCGATGTTGATGCGGATGTCATCAACATGAGCCTGGGCGCCGCCCTCGAGAAGAACGGTTTCTGCGATGAAGAGGGTTGCGTGACCGCAAACGAGGTTGCAGCGCTGGTGAACGCCATCAAACGGGCAACCACCTATGCCGACCAGCAGGGCACCACGATCATTGCCTCCGCCGGTAACGATGCGATTGACCTCGACCATACGGATAACCTCATCCACGTTCCCTCCGCCCTGCCGAAGGTGATCTCCATCTCCGCCACGGCTCCGATTGGCTGGGCTACAGACCCTGGCAATATCTTCCTCGATAACCTTGCCAGCTACAGCAACTTCGGGCAGTCGGCAATTGATTTCGGCGCGCCCGGCGGTGATTTTGTTTACCCCGGCAACGAGCTATGCACCATCTCCGGTGTTACACGCCCCTGCTGGGTGTTCGACCTCGTCTTCAGCACCGGCAGCAACCTGAACCCGGCCATTGCAAGTTACTACTGGTCGGCTGGCACCAGTATGGCGGCGCCGCATGCCTCCGGCGTGGCGGCGATCATCATCGGCAAGAACGGAGGCGATATGCCTCCGGCGCAGGTCGAAGCCGCGCTGCGCGCTTCCGCCGATGACCTCGGCAAACCCGGCAACGACGACGCCTACGGCGCGGGCCGCGTCAACGCCTACAATGCAGTGAGATAACCAGCGTTCGGCGTTCTTTGCAGGCTGGCGGAATTTCCGCCAGCCTGTTTTTTTGAACCAAAGTCTTGAAAATCTGGAAGACGGGAAAATTCTTACAAAAAATCAACCAAGCGTTATCCGTTTTCTTATACTCCCGGCTTAACATGGGCGCATCGTTATCAAAGAAAAAAGGAGATCGAACCATGACGCTCTATATCCAACCTTATCCCTTCGCTCAGGGCAGACCGTTTCGGCGCACCGCCGTCCAGCATTGGGCGCTGCAACCCCAGCGCCGCGCGCTTGGCGTCAACGTCCGCGAGGAAGAAGACGCTTTTCTGCTTACCGCGCTCGTGCCTGGCTTGAAAGCCGAGGACCTCAATATTCAGGTGCTGGGAGACGAGGTCAGCATCGAAGGTGAATACAAAGCGGAGGAGGCGGACTACCTCCTGAATGAACTTCCGCAAGGCGCTTTCCGCCGCACGTTGAGGATGCCCGCAGAGATTGACCCCGAACACGTGGAAGCGAAGATCGCCGACGGCGTTCTGACCCTTACCCTGCCCAAGGCGGAATCCGCCCGTCCCAGGAAGATCAAGGTAAACGTCCGCTAAACCCATCGTTCGACGGAACTTGAATACCGCGCCTCGAGGCGCGGTATTTTTGTTCTCCGCAATTTTTCAAATTTTTTACCGGTATAATTCCGAAACTCTCATATTTCGGAGAACTCCAGTGCGCGTCAAACAGACACTTTTTGCCATCCTGATAATTTCCTTGTTGACTGCCTGCGGTGGAAACGATGCGGCAGACATCCCCGCTCCCACCGTCGTCCCATCCGAGACTCCCCCGCCCACAGCCACCATCATCCCCACTTCGTCCTCTCCGCTGGCGATTCTCGTCCTTCCGACGGATATGGATAAAACTTCCTTCGACCTGTATCAAAAAACGGTCTATGACCTCGCCCAGGCATCGGGATTTCGCTTCCAGGTGCGCAACGCCCTGACCCCCCAGGATGTTGCCGACCCCACGCTCAAAGTGGTCATCGCGCTTCCACCGGACCCGGGAATTGCCTCTCTTGCCCCAGCCGCGCCAACCGTACAGTTTCTGGCGGTCAACATCCCCAACCTGACGGCGGGCGGAAACGTCAGCGTCCTCGCGCCGAACACGCAGGTGGAACTGCCCGCCTTCCTCGCCGGGTACACTCTGGCGATGCTGGTCGAGGAGTATCATATCGGCATGTTATACCCGGAGGGCGACGCGAATGCAGGTGCGGCGGCCAACGCCTTCAACAATGGGATGCGGTATTTTTGCGGTCTGTGCAAACGGATTTACTTCACAGCGATTGATTACCCGACCTTTCTGGCGATTCCCCCCAACGAAGACCCCGGTAAATACGGCGGCTACGCCAACGTCCTCATCAACGACCGCGACGTGGATGCGCTCTATATCTACCCCTCTCTTGCCAGCGACGATTTTCTGACCTACGTCGGCACACAGGGGGTATACCTGGTCGGCACATCCATGCCCGAACAGCGCCCCGGCGGCTGGGTGATGACCATCAGCCCGGATACGGTCAAGGCGATTCAAACCTCATGGCCCAGCCTGATCGCCGGGCAGGGCGGCATCAACGTTCAATCTCCGCTCGGGCTTGCAGACGTGGATCCGGAAATTCTCACGCCCGGGAAACTTCGCCTGGTGCAGGAAACACTGGACGGTCTTTTGGCGGGACGCATACTAACCTCGAACCCGTAACGATTTATGCCAGTGCCTGCATAATCTGCCTGCGCGGAACGACCCAGTCCTGCCGCGCCAGCCATGCCATGCACTTGATCAACAAAGCCATCGGGTTGACGGAGGCGGGGATGTACTCGTCCACGCCGGCGAGGGCATATTTGTTGATATCCGGCTTCGTTTTCTCTCCGGCAAACAGGAGCAGTGTACCGTCGGTGGCGGCGCGCAGTTCGCGGCAAACGCTTAATTGTTCGTCGTCCGGCAGGTCGAGGGCACACAGGATCAACGCCGGGGCATGCAGGCGCGCGGTTTGCAGCCCCTCCTCGGCGGTGGTCTCGCTTATGACGCGGTACTTCTTCTGCTCGAAATAGGTTTCCCAAAGCGAAACCATTTCGGCATCCCCCGAAATGATAAGGATGGTCTGTACTTCCTGATTCGGGTCCTGGGCGTTCATTGGGTCCTTCTTTCCGAAAAGAAATGGCTGCCAGCTGCGCAGCGGACGTTTCCTCTGGCTGTCCGTCTGAGACGGATCCATGTCCGCTTGCGCATTGTTTTTTTATGAACGAGCCGCGAACTTTATTAATCACTCGCCTTGCGCAGTACCGTGAGATTCATCTCGTCTTTGCGGTTGGGCAAACTGCGAAACACCAGTTTATTATTATGTGTTTGAGAAGAGAAAAACGGGTCTGACCCTTTGGTACTATCTGGACAGGAATTCTCCTTGACCGCATTACGATTCGCATGATAAACTCGCTTCACCTTGAAAAAAGGAATTCTAAAGAAAGGAGCGCACTACCCATGATGTTGTTCAAGTTCGATTTGACCCCCTCTTGCGGCGGTATTGCCGTTGTTGATTCTCGTAGTGCGCCTGTACGTCGTTAGGCTTTCTCGATTCTGCCCTGCGACCACGGCGCGCCAAGCCCCGTGGTCGTTTTCTTTATACCGTTAAGCGGTCACGGGAACATTCTCTCGTGACCGCTTTTTGTTTGCTCAAGGATAAACATCATGTACGACATACAAGCCCAGTTATTCGAAGCGCAGGATATTCGTTTCGGTCCCATTGACCATGAAACGCATCCCGCAATTGAATCCAGATGGACGCATGACGCCGAATTCATGCGCCTGATGGAGTTGAAGCCTGTGCGTCCGCTTTCGCCTGCGATGGTGAGGAGGAAATACGAAACCATCGAAAAGGAAATGGACGAGCAGAAGAACCTGTTCTATTTCACCATCCGTGCCCGCCAGGGCGACCGCTTGATCGGCAAGGCGTTGATCGAGTGGGTGGATTGGGCGAACGGCAACGGCTACATCCAGATCGGCATCGGCGAACCGGAATTCCGCCGCAAAGGCTGCGGTTCGCAGGCGCTGGGGCTGTTGCTGCGCTACGCCTTCGGCGAGCTCAACCTGTTCCGCGTCACGGCGGTGGTGCCCGCCTACAACCAGGGCGCGATCCGCCTCTTCCAGAAGTTCGGCTTCATGGAGGAAGTGCGCCGCCGCAACGCGCTGCATCGCGACGGCGGGGTCTGGGACATCATCGGCTTCGGCTTGCTGAATGCCGAATGGCGCGAACAAATCAACGGTCGAGGGTGATGCGATGAACGACATCTATCGCGGCTCCCTCGTCCGTTTGTCCGCCGCCGATCCGGAAGAACTCGGCAAAACCCATCCCCAATGGGCGCGCGATACAGAATTGATGCGGCTGTTTGGGTCAGGACCTGCCCGCGTACACTCCGCGCGAGCCGGCATCGAATATTACGAAAAGATAGTGAAGGATGCGCCGCCCTCGCATTTTTATTTCAGCATTCGCCTGCTTGCCGGCGACCGCCTGCTGGGCGAGACCGACCTGGAAGTGACCCATTGGGCGGCGCGCGATGCTTTTGTGGGCATCGGCATTTACAACCGCGCAGATTGGGGCAAAGGCTACGGCACAGATGCGATGAAGATTATGCTGCGTTACGCCTTCACCGAACTCAACCTGCGCCGTGTCACGCTTTCGGTGTTCGGGTACAACCCGCGCGCCGTTCGTTCCTACGAGAAGGCCGGCTTTCGCCATGAAGGTCGTTTGCGCGGGGCGCTGCTCAAGGATGGAAAACGCTGGGACATGCTTTACATGGGAATTATCTTCGACGAATGGAAGGAATTAAACAGTGACCACTCAACCGCTTCTTGATCTGGACCTGAAACTGCGCGCCGCGACCTGGGGCGACGTCCGCGCTGTGACAGACCTCATCTACGCCGTCTGCGAAGCCGACGGCGATGTGACCGTGGCTGTCACGCCGGAGGAACTGGAACATGAATGGCGCAGCGAAGGCTTCAACCCCGAAACGGACGCCTTCGTGGTGCAAACCGCAGACGGACGCATTGTGGGGTATTCCGAATTGGTCAACGCCAAAGACCATGCGCATTTGAATGCGGACGCCTATTTTCACCCGGATTTCAAAAACATCGGCGAGAGGCTGTTGAGCCGCATCCTGGAGCGCGCCCGGCAGGAAGTGCCGCTCGCCGCGCCCGGCCTGCGCGTGTTCGTCCGCAGTACGATAGACGGCAGGGATGAAATTGGCAAGACGCTTCACGCCAGCCTGGGATTTTCGCCCGTGCGCCATCACTGGCGCATGGAAATCAACCTGAGCGAAGCGCCGCCCGCCGCCGTCTTTCCCGCAGGCATCCAACTGCGTCCTTTCGACAAGGAGGCGCACGCCCGCCTTGTTTGGGAAGCCGAAAACGAAGCCTTCAGCGAGCACTGGGGCAGCCACGATGCGACTTTCGAAGAATGGTCATTCCGCAAATTCGGCAAACCCGAATTCGACCCCGCGTTATGGCTAATCGCCTGGGATGGCGACCGGATCGCGGGTTTTTCCCAGAACCGCTATCGCATGGGCATCGGCTGGGTGGGTACACTCGGCGTCCGCAAGCCCTGGCGTAAAATGGGATTGGGGCTGGCGCTGCTGCGCCATTCTTTTGGCGAATTTTATAAACGCGGGATGAAAACCATCGGTCTCGGCGTGGATGCTTCCAACGCCACCGGCGCCACCCGCCTGTATGAACGCGCGGGCATGTATATCGTCAGTGAGTTTGTCACCTGCGAAAGGGAACTCCGTCCTGGGCGAAGCGTGGAAGAAGAATAAAGGACGCCGGACCACCCTGCTTTCGGCGGCGGGAATACTTTCGGATAACGAAACGTGAAAGAATGAGAGGACATCATGAAGGAAAAACTGGAAACACAAATCGAATTGCCGGAAGGGTTCACCGCGCGCGGCGCAACCCTGGCAGATGCCGACATTGCATTCGAAATGTTCAATCTCTGGATGCAGCGTTTGATCGGACAGGATGACATCACCAGCCCGAACATCCTGCGCGACGATTGGGCTTCCCCCAAATTCGACCCCGCGCGGGATATCCGCCTCGTGTTTTCGCCGGCGGGACAGTTGGTCGGGTACATCGAGGTGTGGACCACCTCCAACCCGCCCGTCCATCCGTGGATCTGGGGGCGCGTCCACCCGGACTTTGGCGGCTTGGGCATCGGCACCGCCCTGCTGACCTGGGCGGAGGAACACGCCAGCCGTGTATTGCCCGACCTGCCCGCGGACCTGCGTTTCGCGCCCCGCACAGGTTCCCTGCGCGCTGCCGAAGGTTCGAAGAAACTATTTGAAGATTGCGGCTATCATCGCATTCGCAGTTCTTATCAGATGCGAATCGAAATGGATGAAGCGCCTCCCGCGCCGGTTTGGTCCGAAGGAATTACGCTCAAAACCGGCAGCCCTGGGGAGATTCCGGCGATCTATGCCGCATTCGAGGAATCCTTCCGCGACCATTTTGGTCATATCGAAGAGCCGTTCGAGGAAGGGCTTGCGCGTTTCACTCATTTCATGAAATCGGATGGGAACGATCCCGCTTTGTGGTTCCTTGCCATGGACGGTGAAGAGATCGCGGGCATCAGCCTGTGCCGTCCCGAGTCCTACGATGATGTGGACATGGGCTGGGTGAACGTCCTGGGAGTCCGCCGTCCGTGGCGCAAGCGCGGGCTTGGGCTGGCGCTGCTCCTGCACAGTTTCGGCGAATTTTACAGGCGCGGCAGGCGCAAGGCGGGTCTGGGCGTGGACGCGGAAAACCTGACCGGCGCCCTGCGGTTGTACGAAAAGGCAGGCATGCGCGTCCACATGGTGTTCGACACCTATGAAAAAACGATTCGCGGAGGACGTGAAATCAGTGTAGAATCACTGTCAGACTAAGATTTTCCGAGTAAGGAGAAATTCATGCTGAACCTGCGTTGTCTTTATTGCCAGACCCCCTTCACCGTTGGGCGCGCGGAAATGCTCACGGCGCTCGTTACCATGAGTGAGAAGAACCAGAACCATTACGATGCGCATTGTCCGCGCTGCCGCCGCGCTAACTCCATCTCCCGCCAGCGGATGGAACTCTTTTACCCGAACTGGCGCGAAGCCGCCAAACAGATGGCGTCCGCGCCGGCGCCGGAGCCTGCGCCCGTGTCTGCCGCCGCGTCCTTGAAGACGGAACCGCTTCCCAAAGCCGCCCGCGCGGCGCTCAAAACTGCGGCAACGAAACAGACCGCCGCAGGCACGGCAAAACCTCCAGCCTCCAAACGACAACGCGCTTCGAAACCGGCTTCCGCCAAGAAGACGACGCCCTCCAAATCCTCTCCTTCCAGGACCGGCAAGACTTCTTCAAAGAGCAAGAAGAAGTGATGGATGGAATTCAAATTCCCGCCCGCAGGCGTGTTGCGCTCCTGCGGGCTTTTTTATGAATGGATGGAAAATGAACATTCGAGCGGTATTTTTCGACTTCGGCGGCGTCATCCAGCGTACTGAATTTCAGGCTCCGCGCCAGCGCCTTGCCGAGCGCTTCGGCATGGATTATGACGACATGGACAGGCTGGTCTTCGCCGGAGAAACCGCCCGGCGCGCCTCGCTGGGCGAGATCAAGGAAGACGATCACTGGGCGCAGGTTTTACAGCGGCTCAAACGACCCGCCTCCGAATTGCAAGGCATCAAGGATGAATTCTTCGGCGGCGATGTGATTGACTACGAACTCGTTGACTTCATCCGTTCCCTGCGCGGCAGGGCTGGCGTGGGGTTGATTTCGAACGCGTGGGATGGAATGCGCCCGCATCTTGCGCGGATCGGTCTGCTCGACCTGTTTCAGCCCGTCGTCATCTCGGCGGAGGTTGGCATGATGAAGCCCGAGGCGGGCATCTACCGTCTCGCGTTGGAACAGGCGCAGGTCAAGGCAAACGAGGCGGTTTTCGTTGACGACATGCCCGCCAACATCGAAGCCTGCGAGCAGGTTGGCATGAAAGGCATCCTGTTCAAGGATCCGCAGGAAGCCATGCAACAAATAAGGCGGCTCCTGAAACTTTGAAGGAACATCATGAACAAGACAGCCGTGAATCCGTGAGCGGGTCCCTTGACGAATATATCCGCGCCGGCAATGCTTCTGGTTCGCCGAGCCAACTCCCAGTCTGAACCGGAGGCGGATGTGTTGGATGAGGCGTCCCAGCGGGGCGGGGTCCTTTTCATGTCCATAACAAGAGTGAAAAGAGGATTAATTGACGCGCGCCAGACTTTGCATGTATAATCTCCGGGACTATCCCTCTTTATGGGAAGTAGAGGCACAATGGCTCTGCGTGGCAATTTACGCGATTTTACGATTACTCAACTTTTGAACCTGATCAACCTTGCCAGCAAGACCGGCACACTGGTCGTGGATGGGGCGTCGGAACAGGCGTACATCTCCTTCCGCGACGGTAAACTGGCGTATGCCCGCATCGGAAAGGAAGACGGCAGCCTGGCTTCGGTTCTGTACAAGGCGAACAAGATCAACGCGAACCAATACCGCGCCATTGCAGACCGCGCCGGGCAGATGACGGACAAGGAACTTGGTTTGCTGTTGATCAACGCAGGCTACGTAACGCAGGAGGATATCCTGCTGAATTTGCAGGCATATTTCACCGACCTGGTGCGGAAGTTGTTCACGTGGGTGGAGGGTATCTTCCGCTTCGAGAACGATATCCTGCCGCCCGACGACCGCATCAACGTGCGGATGGACCTCGAGAACATCATCATCGAAGGCTCGCGCCAACTGCGCGAACTGGAGCAGCTGCAGGACGAAATCCCCAGCCTGGATATGGCGCTCAAGTTCACCGAACGCCCGCTGACCAACATCAACCTGAGCGTGGATGAATGGAAGGTGGTCAAGTTCGTGGACCCGAAGAACACCATGCGCCAGATCGCGAAGACGAACAAACTGACCGAGATCGAGATTCGCAGGATCGTCTACGGTCTGCTGCAGGCGGGTTTGGTGGAACTGGCGCGCCCTGCCAACGCCCCGGCTCCGGTGAGCGTGAAGACCTTCCAAACGCCGGACAAGGAAGAGCAGAAATCATTGATCAACAAACTGATCGGCCGCATTCGTCAGCTTTAATTTATCCGGGCCGAAAGGATAGGAATTATGCAAACGGTCAAAATGGTAGTGACAGGTCCATTCAGCGCTGGCAAGACGCAGTTCATCCAGTCTGTCAGCGAAATTGATGTGGTTGCCACGGAGCGCAGGATCTCCTCCGAGGAGGAACGTACCGTGAAATCATCCACCACGGTTGCGATGGATTTTGGGCGCATCACCGTGGACGAGGACCTGGTCCTCTACCTGTTCGGCACCCCCGGACAGAAACGCTTCGACTTCATGTGGGAGATTCTCTCCGAAGGCATGTTGGGATTCATCGTGATGGTGGACAGCACCCGCCCGGAGACCTTCCGCGAAGCCCGTTCGATTCTCGAAACGTTCCGCGCCTACGCGCCCACGCCGTATGTCGTCGCCGCCAACAAACAGGATATGGAAGACGCATGGGACCTGGAAGACATGGGTCATGCGCTCCGCCTGGACAAAAACACAAAACTGCTGCCCTGCGTTGCCACGGACCGCAACTCTGTCAAAACCATCCTGCTGGAATTGTTGTACAGCATTCTTCAGGAAATGGAATCAGGGAAATAGCAGTGGGATGATCTTCTGCTGTGTCGTCAATCACCACTGATCAGGGTATCGTTCATTATGAAGTCTACGGGCGCGGGCGCCCGGTAATCCTTTTGCACGGCTGGCTTGGCTCCTGGGGGCTTTGGCAGGAGACCATGGCGTACCTCGGCGCGTTCTACCGTACCTACGCGCTCGATTTTTGGGGGTTTGGGGAATCGGGAAAGAAACGCGAAACGTACGCCGTTTCCGATTTTGTAGACCTTGTCAACCAATTCATGGACCAGTTGGGCATCGTCCATGCGCCGCTGGTGGGACACAGCATGGGCGGCACGGTCAGCCTTTCGGTGGCGATCAAGTATCCCGACCGCGTGAGCAAGGTGGTGGTGGTTGGCTCGCCGATGGTGGGGTCGTCGCTGGCGCCGCTGCTCAAACTGGCTGGCCAGCGCCCCATCGCCTTCATGCTGTTCAACATGATGGGTCCCTTCCGCGCTTTCATGAAATATTATTATTCGCGCGTCATTTGCAGCGACCCGCGCTTCCCGGAGATGATGGACCGCGATCTCTCCCGCACCACCGTCGAATCCTTCCTGCGTTCCATCGCTTCGCTCCGCCGCACCGACCTGACGCCCATGCTTCCGCAGATTCGCGTTCCGGCGATGGGCATTTACGGTGACAAGGATTTGATCGTCCATCCGAAGCAGTGGCAGCCGATGTTGAACGGCATTTCGCACGCCGTGATCGAACGCTTCCCCGATGCGGGTCACTTCCCGATGCTGGAGGAACCGACCCGCTTCAGCCAGATGCTGAAAAGATTCCTCGATGACGACTATCCAAACCCATGAGCAATGACGCCTTCTTCTACCCTCAGAAAATGGGGAAGATCATCTTCCTGGGCATGGAGGAGGTCATCGGTCAAAGCGGGGTGAACGCCGTCCTCCGCCTTGCCGGGCGCGAAGATTTGATCCACAACCATCCGCGTTCGAGTGCCGAACGCACGTTTTCCTTCGAGACGGTGAGCGCGCTTCAACGGTCGTTGGAGCAGGTCTACGGTCCACGCGGCGGACGCGGGCTGGCGCTGCGGACGGGACGTTCCTGCTTCAAGTACGGGCTCAAGGAATACGGGTCCATCATGGGCATCACGGAAACGGCGTTCCGCCTCCTGCCGCTTTCCACCAAACTGCATACCGGCGCGAAGACCTTTGCCGACCTGTTCAACAAACATACCGACCAGCGGGTGCGGCTGGAAGAGACCGAGACCCAGATTCTCTGGCACATCGAGCGCTGCCCGCTGTGCTGGGAGCGGCGGGAGACGGAGCCGGTCTGTCACCTGGCGGTGGGGCTGCTGCAGGAAGCCCTGTACTGGCTGAGCGGCGGCAAGGTTTTTAACGTGGAGGAGACCGCCTGCATCGCCAAAGGCGACCCGGCTTGTACGATTACGATAGATAAAATCCCGCTTTCGTGAGCGGAAACCCGGGGGAAAGCGGGGGAAATTCGCCTGATTAACAATTTTGTTTTGCCCGATAACGTGTGTTATCCCCTTCTTTGATTTATAATCCTGAACATGCACAAGATCATCCTGCACGCGCCCAACCCGGTGATGCCATTCTGCGAACCGGCGCGTGATTTGCGGATTCAGAATTCGCCGCTCTGGCTGCACCAGCGCAACCTCCTCGCGCCCTATGTGACCAGCGAACGGGAGCTGAAGCAGGGGGAACGCATGCAGCCCGTACGCGAGCCAAGCATCGTCTACCGCGACAACCTTTTTTTCGACGAAGATTACATCACCGCCTTCATGGAAGAGGCGTTGAAGCGCAAACGCCCGGTGCGGGCCGCCTTCCGCGCCGACGACCCCGCCTTCCGCGAGCACGCCCTGCCGCTTTCCATCTCCTACACTCCGGCGGGAAGTTTATATCTTGCCGATTTGTGGTACTACCCCAACGGTCCGGTGGCGGGGGCGGAGCCGCTCGTGATTGATTTGCAGGCGCGCGAGATCGGCTACTACCACGTACCGACCTACATGGCAGACCAGAGCGGCGACCTCGTCTTCCAGGTTCCGCTGCGGGCGTTGATCGCCATTGATTCGTGGGTGCACGTATTCATTGCGGACATGGTCTTCGGTCAGTTCGCGCGCGGCGCGCGCTTCGAGAAGCGCCTTAAGGAAGATCTGGGCTTCAAACTGAAGATCGTCGGCAAAGCCATCTACGAGGGACGCCAGATCTTGGAGTGTTCCGAACTGGTGAAGGTCGGCAAAGGCTGCGTCATTGACCCCAGCGCCGTCATCCACGGACCGACCATCATCGGCGATAACGTCACCATCAATGCCGGGGCGGTCATCGAAAACTGCGTCATCGGCAGCAACGTCAACATCTCGCAGGACGTGCAGTTGATGCTCTCGGTCATCGGCGACGGCGCCTTCCTGCCGTTCCGCTCCGCCCTGTTCATGACCACCCTGATGGAGAACTCGATGGTGGCGCAGAACACCTGCCTGCAAATGTGCGTCATCGGCAGGAATACGTTCATTGGCGCAGGCTCCACCTTCACCGATTACAACCTCATCCCGATTCCCATGCGCGCCCGCGATGGAAACGGAAACCTGAGCCTCTCCAACCGTCCGGTGCTGGGCGGATGCGTGGGACATAACTGCCGCATCGGCTCCGGGATGATCATCTACCCGGCGCGCACCATTGAATCCGATGTGGTGCTGGCGGCTTCGGCGGAGCGGCGCGTGATTGACAGGGACGTCACCTTCGCCCAGAGCGACCATCACAAATGGAAGCTCGCCCACATGCACCAGACTCCGTACCACCGAAACCTGAAAGCAGAGGTCGAGTCCTGGTAAATGGCAGCCGAGCATAACATGGATACGTTTGCGTTCATCATCCACCCCATTGACCCCAAACGCGACGTGAGCAGAAAATTTCCACTCCTTGGGAAAGTGCTGACAGAGAGACAGATTGATTTCTTCTCCACCTTCTTTCCTCCTGTGTACATTTCGGAGATCGAAGGCATCACCTCCCAGGCGACCGGCAAAACCATCAAAGGCTGGTTCATTGCCTGTCCCTACACCCCGCGCCGCATGATGCAGTTGCCTGAGCGTACGGTCTATCGTAAAATTATCCAGACGGGCCGCATGGCGGAGAGATTGGGCGCCGATATTCTCGGACTTGGCGCATTCACATCGGTGATCGGCGATGCCGGTGTGACGATTGCCAAAGCGCTGGATGTCCCCGTCACCACCGGCGATTCGTACACGGTGATGGTCGCGGTGCAAGCCATCCGCGAGGCGGCGAATGCGATGGGCATTCGCATGGCGGATGCAACGGTTGCCGTCGTGGGTGCCACAGGTTCCATTGGGCGCGTCTGCGCTGAACTGATGGCGGGTGAAGCCGCCCGGACGCTGCTCATCGCCCGGGACGAGAAAAAACTGGAAGGCTTGCGAGACAGGCTTCAGGTCCATGCCAGAGGCGAACTGTGTGTGAGTACAAAATTGGACGTTCTCAAGGACGCCCAGTTGATCCTGACGGTCACCAGCGCCATCCATGACATCATCCGCCCGGAGCACCTTCAACCGGGCAGTGTCGTGTGCGATGTAGCCCGCCCCCGCGATGTTTCTGCAATGGTGGCGGCGATGAGAGATGATATATTAGTGATTGACGGCGGCATGGTGGATGTGCCAGGCCCCGTGAATTTCCATTTTAATTTCGGCTTTCCGGAGGGCAAAGCCTACGCCTGCATGGCAGAGACGATTGCCCTCGCCCTGGAAGGACGATTTGAGGATTACACCGTTGGAAAGGATATTACGCTCGAACGGGTGCGGGAAATCACCGCGATTGCGGAGCGTCACGGCTTTCGCTTGAGCGGGTTCCGTTCGTTCGAGCGCGAGATTACGGATGAACAGATCGAAGCCGTTCGAAAGAACGCCCGCAAGGGAACACGACGCGCGTAGGAGGCTTACATGGCTAATGCTCGCCTTTTGGTAGTGGAAGACGATTTGGATATCGCCAACATGCTCAAGATCTATTTCTCGGGCTTGCAGTACGATGTGGATGTGGCGAACCGCGGACGCGACGCCCTGGAAAAGACCCGCCAGGTCCTGCCGCATTTGATCGTGCTGGATATCATGCTTCCCGATATTGACGGTTACGAAGTATGCCGGACCCTGCGCACAAACACGCGCACCAGCCACATTCCGGTCATCTTTCTGACCCAGAAAGACGAACGCAGCGACAAACTGCAGGGGCTCGAACTGGGCGCGGACGATTACATCACCAAGCCCTTCGACATCGAGGAGTTGAAACTGCGCGTGCAGGGCGCCATCCGCCGCTCGGAACGCGAGAGCCTCACCGACCCGCGCTCCGGGCTTCCGGCGGGACGTTTGATCGAGGAGCAGCTGCGCCGCATCATCCGCGAAAAGGACTGGGCGCTGTTGGACGTGCGCGTCAACAATTTCGAGCCGTTCAAGGATGTGTACGGATTCGTGGCGGGCGACGACGTCCTGCGCTTTGCGGCGATGCTGATCGGCGAAGTGGTGGACGAACTCGGTACGCCGAGCGATTTCATCGGTCATGCCGGGGGCGATAACTTCATCATCATCACCACGAACGAAGCCGCGCCGCAGATCCGCCAGAAGATCAAACAACGCTTTGCAGAGGAAGTGCAGACCCATTACAACTTCATTGACCGCCAGCAGGGGTTCATTCAGGCGCCCAAAGCCGAAGGCGGCGTGGAAAAAGTGGGATTCATGACCCTCTCGGCGGGGCTTGTCTCGCCGAATCTGCACACATTCGCGGATATTCGTGAAATTACCGAACTGGCGGCGGAGGCTCGCAGGCAGGATTCAGCGGCGCCCGCCGCATAAGGTTGCAGGTGAGTTTCCGATGTTTCCCGGGTTGGGCATTAGCCTGTTCGTCGCTGGGCTGGTCATTGTTGGATTAGCCTGGCTGACTCTGCGCATGCTGCCGAGGTCGCAGCGGGCGGCACAGGCGAACGAAATCCACCCGGTTTTCCCCGAAGCGACAAAATCGAACGAAGCGGTCATTCTGCTCCAGCCCGGCGGACGGGTGGAGTATATGAGCGCGCAAGCCAGGTCTTATTTCGGCTTGCGTGAAAACGAGCCGTACGATATCGAACGGCTCGCGCGTTACGTCCGCCCCTCAGACGACTTTCTGGATATATGCGCGCTCCCCGGCTCCAAGCGGGTTTCCATCGGCGGCAGGCTGGTGGAACTTGCCTCCTTTGAAGTGCCGGGCGCGTACCCGATGATGCTGGTCTCCCTGCGCAGCCGGGAGGGCGCGCTTGGGCTGGAAGAGGACGCCGGCGCAGGAAGCGAGATTCTGCGGCTTGCAACCGAGTTCAGCCAGGGCATCGCCACCAGCCTCGACCTGCACACCACCGTGCGCTCCATCCTGGACCACGTCAGCCGCCTCGTGCCTTCGGACGTTCTGGAGCTCAAATTGTGGAGCGAGGAACGCCGCGCGCTGGTGCCTTATCGCTTCCAGCAAAGCGGAAGCGGACGGGTGGTCACGGCTTCGCTTTCGCAGTTTGGCAGCCTCACCCAGCGGCTGGCGGAACGCCGCGAACCCTTCATGCTGGGCAATGTGCGCGCCGAGTACGCCTCGAACGGCGAAATGCTTGCCATCCAATCCTATCTCGGCATCCCGCTGGTGGCGGGCGGCGAACTGGTGGGCACGCTCGAAGCGGGCCAGATGAACAGCGGCGCATTTGGGGCGCACGATCTCAACCTGCTGGTGTTGATCTCCGGGCAGGCGGCGGTCGCCATCCGCAATGCAAAACTGTATGAAGAGGAACAGAAACGCCGCGCCGAGTTGGCGGGTCTGGCAAACTTGAACCAGGCGCTGAGTTCCGTGCGCGATGTGCAGGATGTGTTCACGCGCCTGGTCGAAAGCGCCGCGCCGCTCTTTCAGGCGGAGATCATCGGCTTCATGCTTTTCGATGAAGACCGCCGCATCCTTGAAGGAAAAGTCCCGTTCCGCGGACTGCCCCCCCATGTAGTCGAAATCTACCGCGCCTCCATCCTGCCGGAAAGCCCCGCCGAAAGAGTGCTTGCCAGCCAGCAAGCCATCATCACCATGAACGCCATGCAGGATGAACAATGGCGCGCGCTCGGTCTGGCGGATGTGGCAACCGCGGCAAGCCTGCGCGATAATGCGCTCATCCCGCTTCTTTCTTCGGGACGGATGCTCGGCTATTTTCAAGTGGGTCATCACCACCGGGGTGTGATCTCCTTTACCACCGAAGAAGTGCGCCTGATGAACATCGTGGCGAACCAGGCAGCGGCGATCATCGAAAATGTTTTGCTCGTCCAGCAGGCGCGTGCCCGCGCCCTGCGCGCCGACGCCCTGCGCCGCATCGCCAGCCTTACCTCCTCATCCGCCGCGCTGGCAGAGATTCTCAAATACTCCGTGCAGGAACTTGCGCGTCTCTTCCAGGCGGATGCAGCGGCGATCTTCCTGCTGGATGAAACGCGCGGCGTCCTGCGCCTGAACCGTGAATCCACCTACGGAGTCTCTGAGGAGGTCAGCCGGGAGTTTCTCCAAATCCATGTGGAGGATGACAATTACCGCTTTACCGTTTCAGGCAGCCGGAAGCCTTTCCTCTCAGGGAGGCTCAGCATGGATCGGAGGGTTTTGCCCGCCTATCGGGCGTTGACCAATGCCCTGGCGGTCGAATCAGCCGTCGTCGTCCCGCTTGTGGCGCGTGAACGCGGTCTCGGTGAATTGATGCTCGGAAGCCGCCGCATTGACCACTTCAATGCCTACGATCTTCAAATCGCCTCCACTGCGGCAGGGCAGATCGCAACGGCGATTGAATCTGCCGGCTTGCTCGCCCAAACGGATGACTCATTGCGCCGCCGCGTGGAACAGCTCTCCGCGGTTGCCCGCGCCGCCAGGGAATTTGGCGCTTCGCTGGATGTCCGGCAGTTATTGCAAACGCTTCACGACGAAGCGGTGCGGCTCTCCGGCGCGAACTGCGCCTCGGCGCTTCTGCTGGAGACGGGCGGCGCCCCCGAAGACATGCGCCCGCAGATGATCGTGGGCTGCCCGCGCCAGCCGGAACTCACCTCGGTGGAACGCACCGCCTTGAAACTGGGCGAGCCGCTTACCGTCTCGGACTATATCCACGACGGGGTTCTCCCGCCGCACGAAGGTTCGCGCTCGGGCTTGATCGTCCCAATCTCCCATCAGGCGCGCGCCATCGGCGTAATCTCTCTGCACTCCAACTATTCCAATCATTTCTCCGCCGAAACCCGCGAACTCGCGCAAATGCTGGCTGCGCAGGCGGGCATTGCCATTCAAAATACCCAGCGGTACCAAGCCGAGAAACAGCGCAGCGAATTGATGCGCCGCCGCTCCGAGACGCTCATGCGCCTCACCGATGTCACCTACTCGATGGGGCACGACCAGCCGCTCGACCAGGCGCTGCAGATCATCGCGCGCGGCATCCGCGATGCGACCCCCTTCCGCGTGGTGCTCGTGAGCATCGTCGAGGTTGAAACCGGGTTGTTGAAGCGCATCAGCGCGGTGGGCGTTCCGCACGAGATGCTGAACGACCTGTTTTCCCGTAAACAGCCGTTGAACAGCGTCCGGCAATTGATGCGCCCGGAATTCAAAATCAGCCGCTCTTATTTCATCCCCGCCGACCAGACCCCCATCATCCCGCCGGACCTGCACAGCGTCACGCTGGATCTATCCGCGCCTGCGGTGAAGACCGCCAACATGTGGGACCCGAACGACTTCCTGATCATCCCGCTGGAGAACGCCGAGGGACAGATCGTCGGTCTCATCAGCCTGGATGACCCCTCGAACGGTCTGCGTCCCGATGTGGCAACGATTGAATCGGCGGAGATCTTCGCCTCCCAAGCCGCCCTGTTGATCGGCAACACCCTGCGCCAGAGCGAATTGCGCTCGCGTATTGACTCGCTTTCCGCCGCGCTGGAGCGCCAGCAAAAACTGCTGGATATGACCCAGAACGACCTGCCGGTGCTGCTCCGCAAAGACCTCGAACAGACCATCGCCCTGCACAACCTCGACCGCCGCGCCCAGCGCGTGCGCGCGGGGCTGGCGATCACCGAATCCGTCAGCCGCCAGCTGGATGCCTCCTCGGCGCTTCAGGCGCTTGGACGAGAGACGCTCACCCAACTCGGCATGTCGGTGGCGCTTGTCGCCGAGAACACGCCCGATGGACCGCACCTCCAGCATGTGATGGGCAGCCTGCCGCGCGCCACGAACGTGGAAGCGCTGTTCGGGCAGCGCAACCCCCTGCGCGCCTGTTTGCAGACCGGCGTACCGATCCTCATCCCAAACCTCGATGAAAACGACGAATGGCGCGACGCCACCCTGCTCACATCCCTGCGGGCGAAGGGCGTCATCTGTCTGCCCATCCTCGTGGAAAACAAACCCGTCGCCGCCATGCTCGCCGCCAGCCCGGAGCCGATGCCTTCCTTCACCGAGGAAGATATCCAGGTCTACACCCAGATCTCCCAGCAGACATCGCTCATCCTGCAAAACATCTCGCTCCTGAACCAGACCCGCCGCCGCCTGGACGAGGTGAACCTCCTGCTCGATTTCAGCCGCCAACTCTCCGGCATGGACGGCGACGCGATTGTCAAATCCCTGCTGGATAGCGCGCGGCGCGTCATCCAGCATGCCCATGCCGGCGTGGTCCTGCTCTGGAACCCGAAGACCGAAATGCTTTCGCCGCGCGCCGTCTCCGGCTATGCCGATAACGAAAGCATGCTGCGCATCAACTACCGCGCCGGAGAAGCCCTGCCCGGCACCGCCTTCCTCAACCGCAAGGCGCGCCGCGTGGACGAGATCAATTTTGCGCGCGATTACAACCTGAGCGCCGAAAACCTCTCGCTGTACCGCCAGGCAACCGGCGGGCGTGTGCCGGTCTCCTGCCTGCTTGTGCCGATTCTCGCGCCCGACCAGACCCTCGGCTTGCTGGTGCTGGATAACTTCAACACCACCGGCGCCTTCCGCCCGGAGGATGAAACCCTGTTGATCTCGCTCGCCCAGCAGGTTGCCCTCTCGCTGGATAACCTGCGCCTCGTGCAGGCGACCCAGGAACGCGCCGGGCAGCTGCAAGCCCTCAACGACGCCTCGGTTTCCCTGACCTCGAGCCTGAGCAGCGACCAGTTGATCAATTCCCTGCTCGACCAGCTGCGGCCCATCCTGCCCTACGATACGGCCACGCTCTGGCTGCGCGAAAAGGACCGCCTGACCGTCGCCGCGACGCGCGGTTTTTCCGACGTCGAACAACGCCTCGGTCTGTCGGTTGCCGTCAGCGACAGCGCGCTTTTCAAGGAGATGGCGCAGTCGGGTCAGCCCATCCTCGTCAAGGACGTGCGCGAAGACCCGCGCTTCCCGCCGGTGGAGGCTCCGCGCCTTTCCTGGCTGGGCATTCCGTTGATTTCAAAGGGTGAACTGGTCGGCGTGATTGCCGTGGAAAAATGGCAGGCAAACTACTACACCCGCGAACAAATTCAAGTAGGCTTGACCTTCGCCAGCCAATCCGCGGTTTCGCTGGATAACTCGCGCCTGTACGAAGACAGCGTGAAGCGCGCCACCGAATTGGACCAGCGTTCCCATCGTCTGACCGCCGTCAACCGCTTCACCTCCGCCTTGACCCGCTCGCTGGATACCGAACAGATTTTGAGCCTCACCGCCGAGGAGTTGTACCGCGGCTTGAACGCGAAGCGCGTCTCTGTTGTGACCTTTGAGCGCGGTCAGGCATACTGGAAGATTGCCGTCCCCCGCATTCGCGCCAAACTCCCGCGCATCCTGCCGGATGCGCCCATCTTCAGCCGCTTGCGCGAGTCGCTCGGCATCTTCAACACCGACGATGTCCGCAGCGAGCCGGACCTGACATCCCTGCTCGACATGTTCGGCGAAAGCGCCACCGCGCTGCTCATCCTGCCCATCGTCAGCGGGCAGACGCTTACCGCCCTGCTGTTCGCTCAAATGACGGGCGATGCGCGTTTCGGCATCAACGAACTCGAAGTGGCGCGCACCATCACCAATCAAGCCACCATCGCCATGGAAAACGCCCGCCTGTACCAATCCTCCGTCCGCACGGCGGCGCGCTTTGCCATCCTCAACGAGACCAGCTCGCTGGTCAGCGCAAGCCTGAACCCGGAGGAGATCTACGTTTCCGTTCACAAGGCGGCGGAGCGGCTCATGCCGCTGGATTCCTTTGCCATCACCCTGCTGGATCAGGAGACGAACGAGATCGAACCGGTCTATCTGTTCGACAAGGGCAGGCGGGTGTTCGCCCAGCGCATTCCGTTCGGGCAGGGCTTGAGCAGCGAAGTGATTCGCTCCGGCAGGAGCATCCTGGCTTCCAGTTCCGAAGAGATGAACCGCCTGGGGACGGTGCGCGCAGGCGACGGCGACGAGACGCAGTCGCTGGTGGCTGTTCCCATGATCGTAGGCGGCAGGGCGCTGGGCATGCTCTCGGCGCAAAGTTACCAGCCCGGCGTCTACAGCGAAGAGGATATGCAAATCCTCGGCACGCTGGCAAACCAGGCCATCGTCGCCATCCAGAACGGACGCCTCTTCAAGGAGACCCAAACGCTCGCTTCCGAACTCGAAGCGCGCGTGGCGGAACGCACGGCGCAGTTGCAGCGCGAACAGCAGAACACCGAGACCCTCCTGCGCATCCTCACGGAAGTTTCCTCCAGCCTCGACCTCGACCGCACCCTGAACCGTACATTGTCATTGCTGAACGACACCATCGGTGCGGAACAGGGTACCATCTTGCTGGTGAACCCGGAGGACAACCTCCTGCATTACCGCGCCGGGTACGGCTATCTTTCGGACCGGTCTGCCAGCCCGAACCGCGCCGGTTTCACCTTGAAGATCGGCGAAGGTCTTGCCGGTTGGGTGGTGAAAAACCGCGAAGCGGTTTTGATCCATGATCTGTACCAGGATCCGCGCTGGGTGCGCAACCCCGCCGCCGGGCAGGACCATCGCAGCGCGATTGCCGTGCCCATGATGGTGGGCGAGGATGTGATCGGCGTTCTCATGGTCTTCCAGCGTATGGCGAACTTCTTCAGCGCGGAAATGCTCAACCTCGTCAAGGCGATTGCCAGCCAGGTGGCGGTGGCGATCAACAATGCCCGCCTCTACGAATTGATCCGCGACCAGGCGGAGCGCCTCGGCTTGATGCTCCGCAAGGAGCAGGTGGAAGCCAGCCGCCAGCAGTCCATCCTCGAAGCGGTGGCGGATGGCGTGCTCGTCACCGGCGTGGATAACCGCATCACCTTCGTAAACTCCTCCGCCGCCAGAATCCTCGGCGTGGAGGAAGCCCGCCTGCTTGGCAACTCGCTGGAAGGTTTTGCAGGCTTGTTCGGAAAATCCGCCGCGGCGTGGACGGCGACCATCCGCAATTGGTCCGACGATCCCTCCACGTACAAGCCGAGCCAGCTTTACGCCGAACAGTTGGAACTGGAGAACGGGCGTATCGTGCTCGTCCACCTGGCGCCGGTCATCCATCAAAGGGATTTTCTGGGTACGGTCTCCATCTTCCGCGACATCACCCGCGAAGTCGAAGTGGACCGCCTCAAGTCCGAATTTGTGGCGACGGTCAGTCACGAACTGCGCACGCCCATGACCGCGATCAAAGGCTACGTGGACATCCTCACCATGGGCGCAGCGGGACCGCTGAACGAAAACCAGGTGCATTTCCTCGATGTGGTGCGTAATAACATCGAACGTCTCAACATCCTGGTGAGTGACCTGTTGGATATTTCCCGCATCGAATCCGGACGGGTTGTCCTCGAACAACAGCCAGTCAACCTGCATGAGATCGCCGAGGAAGTCGTTGCCGAAACCCTGCGGCGTTCGCAGACCGAGAACAAACCCATCGCGTTGTCCCTCGAGTCGCAAAAGAACCTGCCGCTTGTCATAGGCGATAACGGGCGCGTGCGCCAGATCCTCAGCAACCTGGTCAACAACGCCTTTAATTACACGCCCGAAAACGGCACCATTCGCGTCAACATCCACCAGGAAAATGGCGAGGTGCAGGTGGATGTGGAGGATAACGGCATCGGCGTCAAGCCCGAAGACCAGGCGCGCCTCTTCGACCGCTTCTTCCGCGGCGAACACCCGCTTGTGCTTGCCACCCCCGGGACCGGGCTGGGTTTGCCCATCGTCCGCCAGTTGGTGGAGATGCACAAGGGACGCATTTGGATGAGAAGCACAGGTGTGCCGGGCGAGGGCAGCATGTTTTCCTTCACCCTGCCCATCTACAATAACGGAGAATAAATGGCGAGAATTTTGATTGCAGAAGACGAACCCGATATCCGCGAACTGGTTGCTTTTACCCTGCGGTTTGCAGGGCATGAGGTTGTCACCACCTCGAACGGGGAGGAGGCGCTCCATCAGGCAGGCCTGGTCGTACCCGACCTCATCCTCATGGATGTGCGCATGCCCAAGATGACGGGCTACGACGCCTGCCGCGCCATGAAAGCCGACTCCGCCCTCAAGGATATTCCTGTGGTGTTCCTCTCCGCCAAGGGGCAGGATGCCGAAATTCAAACCGGTTTGGATGCGGGCGCGGAGGAATACCTGCTCAAACCCTTCGCTCCCGACCAACTGGTGGAACGCGTGCGCGCCATCCTCGGAAAGTTTGGAAAATAACCCTCAATGAGCGCAATCATTCTCGACGGTTCGATGGTGCATTATGAGGCGTTGGGGCGCGGACGCCCCATCATCTTCCTGCACGGCTGGGTCGGCTCATGGCGCTATTGGATCAACGCCATGCAGGTCGCATCCACATCGTTCCGCGCCTATGCGCTCGACCTCTACGGCTTCGGCGACACCATCCGCGACCCCATGCGTTACCCGCTCGAAAAACAGGCGGAACTCATCCACGGCTTCCTGGAAGAAATGGGCATCGGCAAGGTGGCAATCGTCGGTCACGACCTGGGCGCGCTGGTTGGTTTCAACTTCATCAAGAAATGGCACGCCAGCGTAGACCGCATGATGGTCGTCAACTGCCCGATGGAATACGATACGGTCAATGCCCGGATGCGGACCGCTCCCGCCACAGAACTTGCCGAGTGGCTGACCGGACGCGTCCCCGAAGCCATGTCTGCCCTCGCAGACGCCTCCAAAGTGGACCCGAAAGCGGTTGCCGCTTCGATGGAGAGTCTCCAGGCGGATAACTTGTTCCCCAGCGTCCGCAACCTCGGCGTTCCCTGTCTGTTCGTCTACGGGGCGAACAACCCCGCCATCACCCTGCCCACGCAGGAACGGGTGGACGCCCTGCCCATGCACATGCACCAAATCAACCTCGAAGGCGCGGGTCACTTCCCCATGCTCGATAACCCTCCGCAGTTCAACCGTCTGCTGACGGACTTCCTTGCCCTCGACTCCGGGGTCAGCCCCAGGGAATTGCAGCTCAAGGAAGAATGGAAACGCCGCGTGCGTTAGTGCCGCAAAACTTATTTTGCGGTACTTTTCAGGCTCAAGCCGCCGTCCCCGGCGGCGATTTTATTACTTGACATTCCATTCCCACCGTCCTATACTCTGAAACACAACCGAACGGGGAGTCCCGCAAGACGGGACTGAGAGGAGCGTGAACGCGCTCGACCCGCATCACCTGATCTGGTTCATGCCAGCGGAGGGATTCTCGAATACATTCGCCAACATCCTCCGCTGTGGAGGATGTTTTTGTTTAACCTTTGTGTACCTTCGTGATCCTTTGTGGTGAAAAATGCGTATTATCATCTTTGCCAACGGCAGCCTGCCCGACCTCGAAAAAGCCCGCGCCCTCCTCCGTCCCGACGACTTCATCCTCTGCGCGGACGGCGGCACACGTCACGCCCTTGCCCTGGGACTCACCCCCAATCTCATCATTGGTGATTTGGATTCAACGACCTTAGACCTTCGACCTTTGACCCAAAAAGGAATGCAAGTCATCCGACATCCAGCCGACAAAAACGAAACCGACCTCGAACTCGCCATTGAACACGCACTCACCCTTAACCCGAATCAAATTCTTATTCTTGCCGCCCTCGGCGGTCGTATGGACCAGACCCTCGCCAACATTTCATTACTCGGTAACTCGTCCCTCGTTACTCGTAACTTGAGAATCACCGACGGTGTGGAAGAACTCTTCTTTTGCCGCGATCAGGTCCAGGTCGAAGGAAGAAGCGGAGACATCGTCTCACTCATTCCCTGGCAGGGCGAAGTGACCGGCGTCTTCACCGAAAACCTGCGCTGGCATCTTCATCACGAAACGTTATACCCCGATAAAACGCGCGGCATCAGCAACGAAATGACCGCCGATGTTGCCACGGTTTCAATCACGAGCGGATTACTGCTCATCATTCACACCACTGGTAACTGATTACTGATTACTGGTTACTGGTTACTAAAAAAGGAACACACATGAAAAAAATTCTACTGCTCACTGTTTACTGCTTACTGCTCTCCGCCTGCGCTTCCAAAGGACCCGCCACCCTCACCGTCATGACCCACGACTCCTTCGCCATCTCCGAGGATGTCATCACCGCTTTTGAGACCGCCAACAACGCCGATGTCGTCTTCCTCGCCAGCGGTGACACAGGCACCATGCTTAACAAAGCCATCCTCGCCAAAGACGCCCCGCTGGCGGACGTGCTGTTCGGCGTGGATAACACCTTCCTCTCCCGCGCCCTCGAAGCGGATATTTTCGAGCCTTATCAATCGCCCGCGCTGAGCGACGTGCCTGCCGAATTCGTGCTCGACCCATCCTTCCGCGCCCTGCCCGTGGACTATGGCGATGTGTGCATCAACTACGATAAAAAATATTTTAAAGAGAACAATCTGCCTGTGCCGCAGTCCTTCGAGGATTTGGCGAAACCCGAATACAAAGGCTTGCTCGTGGTGGAGCATCCTGCCACGTCATCGCCGGGTTTGGCGTTCATGCTTGCCACCCGTGCCCATTTCGGTGACGACTTCCTCGATTATTGGCAGAGCCTCAAAGACAATGGGGTGGTGGTAGTCGATAGCTGGGAGACGGCTTACTACACCAACTTCTCCGCCTCCTCCGGGCAGGGACCGCAGCCGATGGTCGTCTCGTACGCCTCCAGCCCTGCCGCGGAAGTGTTCTTCGCCTCCGAGCCGCTGAGCGAGTCCCCGACCGCATCGATCGTCGCTTCGGGCATGTGCTTCCGTCAGATCGAATTCGTCGGCATCCTCAAGAACGGACAGAACCGCGACCTCGCCGAAAAATTTATAGACTTCATGCTCGGCAAGCAATTCCAGGAAGATATGCCGCTCAATATGTTCGTCTACCCCGTGAACCAGTCTGCGCAACTGCCGGAGGTATTCACGCAATACGCTCAAGTCGCTGAACAGCCTGCGAATATTTCCTACGATGATATTGCCGCCAACCGCGACGCCTGGATCGAGGCGTGGTCTGAGGTGATGAAGTAGGTCTTACTTTGTCGGCTTTACAACGTCCCAAACAATCTCCGGGTATCGTGCCGCCACTTGCAGTAATACACGGGCGGGGCCCTGCGGGGTACGCCTGCCTTGTTCCCAATTTCGCAGAGTTGCCGTGCTGATGCCAAGTAGTGAGGCAAAATCTTGCTGGGAGAGTTTATAGCCTGCGCGGATACGCTTGATATTTGGCGCAGTGATCTTGAAGGCACGAGAAGGTTTCTTTTCTCCGCGTAATATCGCCCCGCCTTCGCGAACGCTTTCCAAAAGGTCGTTGAACAATTCTTCTTTCATCGAAATTCCTCTTTCACGATCTTCCGCAGGATTTTTAATTGTTCCTGGGTCATATCGTCTTTGACATTTTTCGGGTAAATCAGGAGCATCAAAATACGTTCCTGTTTTACCGCCCAATAATAGATCACACGCACCCCGCCGCGTTTTCCACGCCCGGTCATCCCCCAGCGCATTTTCCGCAAACCTCCGCTGGAGGGAATGATCACTCCTGCATCGGGTCGGTTGGCGAGCACGGATTGCAACAGGCGGTACTCTTCATCGCTCAAGAGCAGTAAAACCTGGCGGGTAAAGATGTGTGTTTCAACAATGATCATTTTAGATATTATACGCCAATGGCGTAGTAATTGGAAGAGCAGTAATAATGACTATAGTAAAAAAAGACTTCACCGTATCAACAACTCGCCTTTTACTTTGGGTGCCTGTTGTCTTGTTTCTTCTTTCCTTTTTCTTCTTCCCCCTCTTCAAAATACTCGCCCTCACATTCAATCTCGAAACCTTTACTAACCTAAACAACTTACGCATTACGTATCACGCATTACTCTTCACTTTCTATCAAGCCGCACTTTCCACCCTCCTCACCTTCGCCCTCGGACTTCCCGCTGCCATCCTCTTTGCAAAATTCAACTTCCGCGGCAAATCCCTCCTTCGCGCCTTAACCGCCGTCCCCTTCATGCTGCCCACCGTCGTCGTCGCCGCCGCCTTCAACTCATTATTCAGTCAGCGCGGCTTTTTCCCTCTTCTTTCTTCTTTCCTCTGCCCCACTGATAACTGCTCACTGCTCACTGCCTCACTGCCTCCTCCTTCCCCCTTCCTCCTTATCCTCATCGCCCACACCTTCTACAACACCACCATCGTCATCCGCATCGTCGGTAACGCCATCTCACGGCTCGACCCTAAACTCGAAGCCTCCGCCCGAGTTCTCGGTGCAGACACATTCCACGTCTGGAAAAATATAATCCTCCCAATTCTCCGCCCTTCCATTTTTGCCGCCGCTCTGCTCGTCTTCATGTTTGACTTCACCAGTTTCGGCGTCATCCTCCTGCTGGGCGGATCGAACTTCGCCACCCTCGAAGTGGAAATCTACATCCGCGCCCTGCAACTTCCCAACCTCAACCTCGCCGCGCTCTTATCCGTCATCCAACTCATCTTCACCCTCATTTTTTCCATTCTCTACTCGCGAACCATCAACCAAGTGAGCACTCAAACCGCCCCACGCTTTTCTACAGCAAGACCTCCTAAAACTTTCCGAGAAAAAATCTTCGTCATCACTGTTTACTGGTTACTGCTCACTTTTTTTCTACTGCCCTTGCTCTCCCTCCCCATCCGCTCCCTCACCCGCCTCGAAGCCGACCGCGGACAACGTGCCGAAGTCCAATACGGCTTCACCACCGACTACTACCAAGAACTCTTCATCAACCGCCAAGGCTCGTTATTCTACGTCCCGCCGGTGCAAGCCGCCCTCAACTCATTGGGCTTTGCAGGCATCACCGTCATCCTTTCGCTGGCGCTTGGCTATCCCGCCGCATACGCTCTTGCCAAACCGACTCGTCTCGAAAGATTCCTCGACCCCTTCCTCATGCTTCCGCTCGGTGCCTCCGCTGTGATGATGGGACTTGGCTTCATCCTCTCCTTTGGGCGACTCATCGCGTCACCGTTTTTCATTCCCATCGCACACACACTCATTGCCTTGCCCTTTGTCATTCGAACCCTGCAACCCGCGCTCGCATCCATCCCAGAGCGATTACGCCAAGCCGCATCCACTCTCGGCGCATCGCCCCTGCGCGTTTGGCAAACCGTAGACTTTCCCATCCTCTCACGCGCCACACTCAGCGCCGCTACCTTCGCCTTCACCGTCTCACTCGGCGAATTCGGCGCCACTCTGCTCATCACCCGCCCCGAATATCCCACCATCCCCATCGCCATCTCGCGCTTCCTCTCGCAGCCCGGCGGTCTCAACTACGGTCAAGCCATGGCAATGGCAACCGTCCTCATGCTGCTGACCACGCTCAGCATTTTGCTCATCGAAAAATTGCGTTTCAACAACGCTGGAGAATTCTAATGCTTGAACTTCGCAACGTCGTCAAATCCTACGAGGGCAAGCCGCTGCTCACTGATATCTCCTTCACCGTCGCAGAGGGCGAAACCATCTGTCTGCTTGGCGCATCGGGCAGCGGCAAAAGCACTATTTTGAGGATGATCGCTGGATTGGATTTTCCTGAACGTGGAGCGATTCTGCTAAACGACCTTGACCTCGCCGGTACACCGCCTCACCTCCGCGACTTTGGCTTGGTCTTCCAAGACTATGGGCTTTTCCCTCACCTGAACGTTTTTGACAATGTCGCTTTCGGGTTGAGGATGAAGAATATGGAGTCAAGGAGCTTGCTCCTTGACAAACGGCAGCAAGCTGCCGCACTCCACAAACGTGTTGCCGAACTTCTAGAACAAGTCAATTTGAAGGGCTTTGACTCTCGCAAAGTGACCGACCTTTCCGGCGGCGAGCAGCAGCGCGTGGCTCTTGCGCGTGCGCTTGCACCGAGTCCGCGCCTGCTGATGTTCGATGAACCCCTCGGCGCATTGGACAGGTCACTGAAGGAAGACCTGCTCAACGAAATCCGCGACATTTTGCATAAGACAAAAATCCCCGCCATCTACGTCACCCACGACCAGGAAGAAGCCTTCACCATCGCAGACCGCATTTTAGTCTTGCATGATGGGGTCATCATCCACGATGCTACTCCGCAGGAAATTTGGCGCGAGCCCAAGTCCGCTGCGGTGGCGAAGCTGCTGGGAATTGGAAATGTCATTGATGGAGAAGTCGTTGCTGAAAACAAAATCAAAACGGCGTTTGGCACTTTTACTTTAAACTGCGTAAAAAATATTGGAGAAAAAATTCAATTATTAATCCAACAGTCCCCCTCTCCCTCTGGGAGAGGGGCTAGGGGTGAGGGCAAGCCCCCCTCTCCATTAGGAGAGGGGCGGGGGGGAGAGGTCATAAACGAGATTCAACTCACAGTGGAAGATGTGCTTTTTAAGCAGGATCAGTTCCAAATCAAAGGGAGAGGCGGGCTTGTCATCCACATGAAAAACGCGCCCCGCATCGGGGATGTCATCACCGTGCAGGTTCAGGTAAAATGCCTGTCATGAAAATCCTGAAAAAGAATCTCGCCGATGAAGTGACCTGGCAATACGACAGCGCAGTGCTGCGCCGCGATGAAAACTCGATCACCGTCGAAGCCTTCTTTAATCGAGATGATATGCCTTTTCAAGAAATTGTTTTGAAACGTAATGACCGTTTTGTGGAAACCTTTTACAGCGACAAGTGGTACAACATCTTCGAGATTTATGATCGCGATGATGGCAGGTTGAAAGGCTGGTATTGCAACATTACCAAGCCCGCCGTTATTGAAGATGGCTCTGTCTCATATGTTGACCTTGCTCTCGACCTGTGGGTTTCCGCCGATGGCACGCGCAAAGTTTTGGATGAAGACGAGTTGGAGGAATTGGGATTGGATGAAGGATTGAAGCAACAAGCCTTTGCGGGCTTGCGTGAACTCGAACTTTATTTTGAATCAAAAAATCCTCCGCTGTGAACGGAGGATTTTTTGTGCCTTCTAAAAATTACAAGCCAAGCGATTGGACGATGGTATCGCCGAAGAACCAGCCGCCGAGGACGAGGGAACAGCAGCAGCACAACAGTACGACAACCACGATGCCGATGATGAGACCTTGATTGCTTTTCTTGGGTTGTTCTTCGGGGGTGACAGGCATTTCAGACATAATTTCTTCTCCTTTTATGAAAATGAAATGGCGCGATTTTTTGCATTATAAACGAAATCAGGCGGTTTGCGATTTCTGATTTCGGCGCATCCACCACCAGACGATGAAGGCGAAAACCACAACGAGGAGGGTGCCCATGACGATGGGGATCATGACCGCCAGCACGGACGAAATGAAGGCGACAATGTCTTCGGCAATCGAAACAGGGATGTTGCCCGCGCCGCCTGTGGTGGCGGTGACGGCGGGACGCACCGCCGCGGCTTTGACCGTGTGCACGCTGCCCGCCACGAGCAGACCGCATGCGAGCGCCAGCACGGGGTTGATGTCGGTGATGACGTTGGCGCTGGCGGCGAAAGCGATTGCTCCCGCTGCCGGGCGGACGACGGTCTGGATCACGTCGTTGATGTGGTTGACGGCGGGGACTTTATCCGCGACCATTTCGATGATGACAAGGATGCCGAGCAGGATCAGTATCCACGGGTTGGCGAGCAGGTCGAAGGGTTGGGCGAGGGTGAGCGTGTTTGGGAAGTAGTGTGCGATGACGCCGATCACCAGCAGGGGGATGTAAGCGTTGAGTCCGGCGCTGGCGGAAAGCCCGAATGCGGAAAAGATTCCAAGCAAGAGTTCCATTTCTTTCTCCTTTATTTCTTATGTCATTGCGAGGAGCGGCGTCTCGACGCCACACAACGACATGGATGCTAACCGGATACGCCGGGGAATCCGCTCCACGTGCCGGTGAATTGCAGCCGGAGCAGGTCAATCGTCAGGACGAGGAGCAGCGCCAGGGTCAAGCCGGAGGCGAGCGCCAGCCGGAGTTGACGCGGGTGTTCGAAGGTGTTGTCCTGCTTCATCATGATAATCCATAAAATTCCGAAGACCGAGACCAGCAGGGAGAGCGTTCCAAGCGCGCTGATGTAGGCAATCGGATACAGGACGAGAGGACTGTCGGTCAGGATAAGCAGGTTGATGGCGAGGATTATCACAGTCAGAATGCCAAGCTGCCTCCATTCCAATGCGGGACGGTTATCGAGGCTGCGCCAGAGCGTCTGGTTAATGATGGGGAACAGGATGGCGGCGAGCGCGATGCCCATGCCGGAACCGGTGAACAGGCGCAGGGTGTTGTTGGGGATGTAAAGGTTGGGGATCTGCTCCAGCCCGCCGGACGTTTGTTTGAGGAGGTACACGTAGGAATTGACCCCGTCAATGCCGAAAGCAAGGAGGAAGAGGACGAGTACCGCCAGGATTCCGCGCGAGGGAAGTTTACTGCGCCTGCCGCTCACAACGGCTTGAAAGACCAGTGCAATGCCAGCGGCGTAGAATTCGCCGGTACAGCGCGCGCACAATGGAAGTTGGCGGTCGTTGATTTGGAAGGAGCGCGCGTCTATGCGGTGACAGACGGCGTAGCCGATGGCGTCCAGTTTGCCGAGCGCGCCTTCGGGCGCGATCACGAACCAGGCAATGACAGCCGCCAGCGCGGCAATGGGAACGATCCAACTGGCGATGGTTTCGAACTTCGAAGGTTGTGTGTTTGTTTGCATCGCTTACATTATACCCAGTGCGAGGGGGGCGATGAGGGATGAAAACGAATTGCAAGAAATGGAGGATTTGTGTAACAATAATAAGAAATGCACACAACGAAAAGAGGTGCCTGATGAAGCGAATTGGAATCCTGACCGGCGGCGGCGACGCGCCGGGTTTGAACGCGGTCATCCGCGCGGCGGTGAAAACGGCGATCAATCAGTTCGGCTGCGAGGTGTTGGGAATCCGCAACGGCTACGACGGATTCCTGGAACCGGATGGCATCGTCCCGCTCGGCATGGAACAGGTGCGCGGGATTCTGCCGCGCGGCGGGACGATCCTCGGCGCGGCGAATCGCGGCAACCCGTATGCCCGCAAGGTGATTCGTAACGGGAAGGAAGTCACCATTGACGTTTCGGATGAGATCGTGCGCGGCATCCGGGAACAGAAACTGGATGCGCTGCTCGTTCTCGGCGGAGATGGGACCCTGCACATTGCACACGAACTCGCCCGGAAAGGTGTGCCGGTCATCGGCGTGCCAAAGACGATTGACAACGACATCGGCGGGACGGAGATCACCTTCGGTTTCGACACCGCCCTGAACATTGCCACCGAAGCGCTCGACCGCCTGCACACCACAGCGGAGTCGCATCACCGCGCGATGGTCGTCGAGTTGATGGGACGCGATGCGGGCTTCATCGCCTTGAATGCGGGCGTCTCCGGCGGCGCGGATGTGATTCTGATTCCCGAAATCCCGTTCAAGTTCGAGAGCGTGATGGCGAAGATCCGCGAGCGCGCCGAAAAGGGACGCAAGTTCAGCCTGCTGGCGGTTTCGGAGGGCGCGAAACCGCAAGGCGGGGCGCAGGTCTATTCCAGGAAAGGGGATGAAATCTATGTGCCGCGCCTCGGCGGGATCGGTCAGGTGGTGGCGGAGCATATCGAAGATCAGGGGTTCGAATCGCGCGTGACCGTGCTGGGGCATGTCCAGCGCGGCGGAACCCCCACCGCCTTCGACCGCTGGCTTGCCACAAGGTACGGTGCGGCGGCGGTCCGTTTGGCGGCGCGCGGCGGCTTCGACCGCATGGTCGCATTGCAAAGCGGCGAGATCACAGACATCACGCTGGCTGAAGCGGTTGCCAGACCCAAGCGGGTGAACCCAAACGGGGACGCAGTCATCACGGCGCGCAACATTGGCATTTCGTTTGGAGATGAATGAAGGGGTTAACTAACCCGTAGATAGTGACTTTTTTCACTTACGCACGCCCACTGAACGTGCTATGGTGTCTGCTGTTCCCAGAATCCGGTATTTCCAACACCAAGAAAGGATTGAACAGCAATGAAACGTTTTTTGGGTTTGACGTCGCTTATCGTCCTTGTGAGCCTTCTGCTTGCCGCTTGCGGCGGCGCATCGGGCAGCCATCTGGACACGATCAAACAGAACGGGGTCATCAAAGTCGGCACCAGCGCAGACTACCCGCCCTTTGAGTACATTGACGAGAGCGGCAATCGGGTGGGGTTTGACATCGAGTTGATGGACGAAATTGCAAAGCGCCTCGGCGTGACCGTGGAGTGGGTGGATATGCCCTTCGACAGTCTCATCGCCGGAGTGCAGGAAGGCAAGATTGACGCCTCCATCTCCGCCTTCAACTACACCGAAGAGCGCGACCAGGTGGTGGATTTCACCGAACCCTATTACATGGGCGAGGATGCCTTCCTCGTCGCCGAGGGGTTCACCGGTGTAATCGCAAAGCCTGAAGATGTCGCCTCCTACAAAATTGGAGTTCAAACCGGCACGACGCAGGACGGCTGGCTGACGGATGTCCTCGTGGCGGATGGGCTGCTCTCCGAGGAAAACCTCTTCCGTTACGACCGCGCCGACCAGGCGGCGCTCGACCTCAAAAGCGGGCGCATTGACATCATGATGGCGGATTACATCCCCGCCGCCGCGCTCGCCGAGCAGATCGGCGGACTGAAGATCGCCTATCAGGGCGTCATCTCCAGCGGACCGACGAACATCGTCATCCCCGAGGGCGATGCGGAACTGAAACAAGCCATTGATGAGATCCTGGTTCAACTCGAAGCCGAGGGTTTCATCAAAGCGCTCGCGCTCAAATATTTCCAGTAAACCGGCACACACAGGGGCGGGTCTCACAGCCTGCCCCTGACGTTTAACCCAATGCTGTCGAATTTTGTTTTGTACATCGTGCAGGGCATCTCGGTCACGATTGCCGTGACGCTGGTGGCTCTGCCATCGGGCTTGTTGATCGGGCTGGGGCTGGCGCTGGTCTACAACTACGGCGGGAAATGGGCGGCGCGTTTCGCAGGGGTATACAGCCTGCTCATGCGCGGCGTGCCTCCCATCGTTTTGTTGTTCATTCTTTATTTCATCCTTTCTGGAAGGTACATCAACCTCACGCCGTTCTGGGCGGGTTCGATCTCGCTGGGCATCGTCAGCAGCGCCTATCAGATGGAAATCCTGCGCGGCGCGTTGACCGCCGTCGGCGGCGGACAAATGACCGCCGCCCGCGCCATCGGCATGAGCCGCATGGATGCGATCCGCTTCATCATCATCCCGCAGGCGGTGCGGCTTGCCATCCCGCCGTGGTCGAACGAAGCCTCCATCGTCTTGAAGGATTCGTCGCTGGTCTACGCGCTTGGCGTCGAGGAGATTTTGAGGCGCGCGCAGCAGCTCAGCGCGACCACCCAGCAGCCGTTCCTTGCCTTTGGCACGGCGGCGCTGATCTACTTCGTGCTGGTCTTCTTTACCAATCGCGGTTTGGATTATCTCTCCGGGAAACTCAAACTGCCCGCCAACCCGGTATAAGCGGAGCCTTTATGGATACTCCTGTCATCCTGCAAGCCAGGAACCTGACCAAAATTTACGGCGAGAACGTCATCTTCAAGGATGTTTCGCTCGATGTACATGAAGGCGAAACCATCGTCATCATCGGTCCGAGCGGGACGGGCAAAAGCACGCTCCTGCGCTGCATGAATTTGCTGACCCGCATCAACAGCGGGCAGATCTTCCTCGAAGGGCGTGAGATCACCGCCAAAGGCGTCAATGAAGATGAAGTGCGCCAGCACATGGGCATGGTCTTCCAAAACTTTTTGCTCTTCAACCATCTCACCGCGCTCGATAACGTTATGATCGGTCTGGTCAAGGTCAGGAAGATGCCGAAAGAAGCGGCGCGCGAAAAAGCCATGCGCGAACTCACGCGCGTCGGCTTGGCAGACCGCGCCAGCCATTACCCCGGTCAACTCTCCGGCGGGCAGCAGCAGCGCGTTGCCATTGCCCGCGCCCTCGCCATGGACCCGAAGGTGATGCTCTTCGATGAGCCCACTTCCGCGCTCGACCCGGAACTCATCGGCGAGGTGCTGGGCGTCATGTCTCAACTGGCGCGCGACCGCATGACCATGATCGTCGTCTCGCATGAGATGGGTTTCGCGCGTGAAGTCGCTGACCGGATTGTCTTCATGGAAAAGGGCAGCATTGTCGAACAAGGCACGCCGGATGACCTCTTCGAGCGTCCACAGCACGCGCGCACCCGCGAATTTTTGTGGAAGATCACCGAACTGTACGGCAAAAAAGAGAAGAAATGACGGACTTCCTTGAATTCTTCGCGCGCTTCCTGCCGGACCTGTTGAAGGGCGCCGGCATGACGCTTCTTCTCACCCTCGAGGGACTCGCCGCCGGGTTCGCGCTTGGGCTGGCTTCCGCGCTTGCCCGCGCCTATGGCGGCAAATTCTGGCGCGGACTCGCCGTCGCTTACATCGAACTTTTCCGCGGCACGCCGTTGTTGATGCAGCTCTTTTTGCTGTATTACGGCCTGCCCGGTTTGGGGGTTACGCTCTCGCGCGAATGGGCGGCGTTCCTTGCGCTGGGACTGAACTCCGGCGCATATCAAGCGGAGTATTTGCGCGGTTCCATCCTCGCCATTGGGGATGGACAAATGATGGCAGGACGAGCCATCGGCTTGTCCAAATGGGCGGCGGTTTTCAACATCATCCTGCCGCAGTCGCTGCGGTTGGCGATCCCCGCCTGGGCAAATGAACCGGTCTCGTTGTTGAAATCAACCTCGGTGGTTTTTCTCATCGCCGTCCCTGAGTTGATGGCGCGCGCCAAAACCATCGCCGCCAAGACCTACGACCCCATCGGCTCTTACATGGCGGTTGCGGTCGTCTATCTCGCCCTTGTCTTTGCCGTGGATTTTGCCATGAAATGGCTCGAACGGCGCACCCGCATCCCCGGCTTGGAATTGGAGGGCAGGAAAGCATGAGTAATTTAATCGCGAAGCGCGCTGACGCAAAGTTATAATTTTTGTCGTTCTTCGCATGCCTGGTGGTTTAAGAATCTTGCGAAGTCTGTGTATAAAAAAAGAAGGTCGGGGAATATCCTCAACCTTCAACCTTCAATCCGTAACTTTCCACTCATTTCTCGAACACAAACTGCCCGTTCTTGTAGAACAACTCCCCATCCACAAGAATTTCAGAATCTGTGCGCATATCGCAGATCATATCCCAGTGGATGGCGCTCTTGTTCCTGGAGCCCGTTTCCGGGTAGCCTGCGCCGAGCGCCATGTGGAACGAGCCGCCGATCTTCTCATCGAACAGGATGTTGCCGGTGAAACGTTGAATATCGAAGTTCGTGCCGATGGCGAACTCGCCGAGATAGCGCGAACGTTCGTCGCTGTCGAGGGTCTTCAGCAGGAAGTCCAGGTTTTTCTCGGCGTTGGCGGAAGCCACGCGCCCGTTCGAGAAGGTCAACTCGGCGCCTTCCACGCTGGTGCCGCCGTAGTTGGCGGGGTAGGTGAACTTCACCCAGCCGTTGACCGATTCCTCCACCGGTCCCGTGTAGATTTCGCCGTCGGGCATATTGTGTACGCCGTAGGAATTCATGAACGTGCGTCCCTTGACCGAGAGCGTCAAATCCACGTTCGGTCCGCGCAGGGTGACTTGATTCTTCCCTTTCATAAAATCCACAGCCGCCTGTTGTTTTTCCTTTACGCTTTGCCAGAAGGCGATTGGGTCGTCTTCATTCGCGTGCACTGCGCCGAAGACGAAATCCTCGTATTCCTTCAGGCTCATGCTGGCGTCCTGCGCATACGCCTCGGTGGGGTAGAGGGTCGTTACCCATTTGAAGGTATCCTCTGCGCCGCGGCGGAACTGCGCCTCGGTGATCACGGAAGTGGCTTTGCTGCGCCGCTGGATTTTTGCCGGGTCAATGTTCGTCGTCCCTTTGGTGTTCGTCGCCGAATGAATGCGGATGCGCCCCTCGAACTGGTCGTAGGCTAATTTGTAAAAGGTCGGCACAAAGTCCAGCTGCGATTCGTTCGCGTAGGTCAGGTACAACTCGTCCTGGCTGAAGGGCATCGTCCCGGGCAGAGCCATCATCAGGTGCGGATGTCCCCCCTTCTCCAAAATCTGGATATAAAGTTCGCGCAGAAGCGGTTCGGCGGCGGTTGTGCCTTCGAGCAGGATGCGGTCGCCCGGCTTCAACCGTACCGAGTGTTCCACCAGGATTTTTGCGTATTTTGAAATGCGGATGTCTGCCAATTTGGTTCTCCTATCTGGAATGGGAAAATTATAACATTTTCGGTTTGCGCCCGCCTTTCACTTCCATAATGGTAAAAAGGTAACTTTTGTCACATGATTTTCCGGCGAAAATGGATATGATAGGTAGTAATTGTTCGATTGAAGGAGCGCGTATGGCGACAGTTTCCACCAAATCAACCACTGCCTGGGCAGAGGTGGACGAACAGGGGCGCATCATTCTCCCGCCCGAAGTTGCCAGCCAATATGGGCTGAATCCCGGCTCGAAGGTCCGTCTCGACGAAGGGCATAACTTCCTCCGCATGCACCGCCCGGTGACGCACCTTACCAAAATCTACATCGAGCCCACCGTCGCCTGCAACCTCGACTGTATCACCTGCTTCCGCAACGCCTGGGACCAGCCCATTGGCCGCATGACCGAAGAGACCTTTGAGAACATCTTCAACGGTCTCAAACAAATGAACCCAGTTCCCAATGTTTACTTCGGCGGTATCGGAGAACCGCTGTTCCACGTCAAGACCATCGAATGGATCCGGCGCATCAAGCGGGAATTGGGCGTCAAGGTGGAACTCATCACCAACGGCACCATCCTGACCGAGAAGAAATCCCGCGAACTGATAGACGCAGGGCTCGACACGCTCTGGGTTTCGCTGGATGGCGCCACCCCCGAAGGCTTTGCCGATGTGCGCCTCGGCGCGGAGCTGCCAGCCATCCTTGAAAACCTGCGCCGCCTCTTCAAAATGCGCGGACCGGGTCACTTCCCCAAGCCGGAGATCGGCGTGGCGTTCGTGGCGATGAAGCGCAATATCAACGATCTGCCGAAGATCATCAAACTCGGTCACACCTTCGGCGCGCGATATTATTCCGTCAGCAATGTGCAGCCCGCCACGCCCGAAATGCAGGCAGACCGGCTGTACAACCGCACCATGAGCAACATCGCCTACCTGCCTTCGCCCATGCTCCCCAAACTCAGCCTGCCCAAAATAGACTTCAACGAAGAGACGCAAGCCGCCCTCATCGAAGCCTTCAACAGCGGGTGCAACGTCAGCTTTGCGGGCAACAACTGGGGCGGTGCGAACGACGTATGCAACTTCGTCGAAAGCGGCACCCTGTCCATCGCATGGACGGGGGAGGTCAGCCCGTGCTGGCCCCTGATGCACACGCACATGAGTTACCTGCACGGCAAACCGCGCCTATCGAAGAAACATATCGTCGGCAATGTGCGCGAGCGTTCGCTGGAGGAAATATGGCTCGATCCCGGCTACGTTGCCTATCGCGAACGCCTGCACAACTTCGTCTTTGCGCCCTGCACCTTCTGCGGCGGCTGCGACCTCTCCGAAGCCAACGAAGAGGACTGCCTCGGCAACGACACCGCCCCGGTTTGCGGAGGGTGTCTGTGGGCGCAGGGTATCATCCAGTGCCCGTGAAATAAGCGAAAAGACCGCCGCCCGGGTTGTGAAAAGCCCGGGCTTTTTGTTATAGACTCAACTTACGGGCAGAGGCGGACCATCCATATTTTTGCCAAATGCCTGGTGCAGGGCGACCTCTCTTGCAGATTGGCTGCTGTTTTGCCCAAACGGGTCGCCCCTGCGATGAAATTGCGTAAGGTGAGTATAGATTAGCACCTTAAATTGTGACCTTTTATAGTAAAATGTGGTCTCAAAGGAGTGTTGACATGGCTCAGTACACAATTGGCGTCCGCGATCTGAAAGCGCACCTTAGTTCATATCTTGAAAAGGTGCAAAACGGACATACGATCATCATTACTTCACACGGCAAGCCGATTGCCCAATTAACGCCCACCCGTGAGGAGTTGATGGATCGCGTCAAGGCGTTGCAGGCGGCGGGCCTGGTTGCATGGAGCGGGAAAAAGCCTATAATCAAAATGCCGAAGTTGGTTAACAAAAGCGATACGTTGATGTCTGATCTGGTGGTTGAACTTCGCAGATGATTCTGTATTTGGATACAAGCGCCCTGATCAAGCGTTATATCCTTGAGGATGGCTCGGCGGATGTGGTTGGATGGATGAAGGATGCTGAATTGATCGGGGTTTCTCTTGTTACACGGGTGGAAATGGTTTCCGCGCTGACCCGTGCCATTCGCGCGAATCGTCTTCCTTCCGATGAAGGCGTCGAAGCCCTGGATGAATTTCGCGCCCAATGGACGGATTTTCAGCATATCAACATTGACGATGCCTTGATTGTGCGCGCCGACTTGCTGGCGGTTGCCTATGGGTTGAAAGGCTACGACGCTTTGCAACTCGCATGCGCCCTGGCATGGAAAGACCTGTTGAACGTCCCGGTCAAATTTGCAACCTACGATGTGGAACTTTACAGCGCTGCCCGCAGATCCGGGTTGGACATTCTTCCATAGGGTATCTCATGCAACTGCGCTTCTATGCCAACATGCGGACGGCGGTCGGCGCGGCATCGCTGGAAATCAGCGGCAGCGTTACTTCCTTCCGCGATTTGCTGGCGAAACTGGTCGAGCAATATCCTGACACGGCGTTTCATTTACTGGATGCGAACGGTAATTTACGTCCCGATGTGCCGGTCTACGTGGATGGACGCAACCCGCGTCTTTCCCCGGCGGGAATTGATACGCCCCTCAAGCCGGATTCTGTCGTCAGCTTTTTCTCTCCCATCTCCAGCGGACGGATGAATGTGGAAGTCTTGAAGAAACCCTGAAGGTTTCAGAAACCTTCAGGGTTTGCAAGGAGTTCGATATGAAAGTTAATTTCTTTGCAACCCTGCGCGACATCGCCGGCGGGAAGACCGTCGAATTCGATGTGGATCACGGCATTACCGCCGGGGAACTTTTGGCTGCCATTGTCAGGCGGTTCCCGCTCATGGACAAGGAACTTCTGAACGAACACGGTCAGATGCACGGGCATGTCCATTTCTTTATCAACGGACGCGATGTGCAGTTCCTGGAAGAAGGGTTTCAAACGAAGATCATGCCGGGCGATGTGGTCAACGTCTTCCCTGCGGTGGGGGGCGGTTAAATGCGTACCGCGGCATTTATGCCGCTCCGGGTGGAAACGATATAAATACGCGGTACGGGGTTTGTGATCGGGGAGATTCGATTTCAGGAAACAGAATCAGGTTTCGGTTAAGTCTGAAGCGTTAGATGATCTCCAGTTCCTTCAGTTTGGATTCGGGCACCACGCCGTTCACCCATCCACGCTTCTCGTAGTATTCCTTGAGCATGTCGTCGAGCTCGCAGACATGGCCCTTGCTGCCGCCGTAGTTGGAGGGTTCGTCGGTAAAGCGTTTGGGCAGGTAATCGGAGCCTTCGCGGAAGCCGTTGATGTTGTTGTAGTGGCGTTCGAGGTTGTAAACGCGCTCGCCGACTTTGAGCAGGTGATTTGCGTCGCATGGAACGCCGGTCATGGCTTCGTATTGCATGGCGAAGGCGTCGAGCGATTCGGCGAAGGTGGCGAATTTGCAAACGTCGAGGCAGTCGGTGACGGCGTGGACGTTCTGGAAGATCATGGCGAGTTCGCCCTTGCCCTTCCACGCAAGCGGGTCGGTGATGGTGGATGGACCCAGCACGTTGCCGACGACTTCGGCAGCCGGGGTGTAACCGCGCAGGTGGCACGCGCCGCGGTTGGAGGTGGCGTAGCCGACGCCCATGCCCTTGATGCCGCGCGGGTCGTAAGCCGGCACGCCCTGTCCTTTGACGGTCATGGCGAGTTCGGGATGACCGAAATGTTTGGCGACCGCATCCGCGCCATCGGCGAGGACGTTGCCGAAGCCTTTGCGGAAGGCGATCATTTCAGCGGCTTCGACCATCTTTGCGCCGTCGCCCCAATCGAGTTTGCCGGAGCCGTTGGTGTAGCCTTTTTCGGTGGCTTCCATCCAAACCGAAAGCGGGTGCCCCACTTCGATGGCGTCGAAGCCGAAGTCGTTGGCGCAGTCAATCATCTTGGCGACGACGCGGATGTCGTCATTGCCGCAGTTTGTGCCAACCGACCAGGCGGGTTCGTATTCGACGGATTCCATGCGCAAGCCGGCATAGGGGCCGTCTTTGATTTCCACTTCCTTCTTGCAGGCAACGGGGCAGGCGTGACAGGTGGGGTTGTCAACCAAAATGTTGTCGTTGACATATTCGCCGCTCACCTTTTCCGCTTGATCCCAGCCGGTGAACTGGCTGTTCTTGGCAGGCAAACCGCCGATGACGTTGGTCATGTTCATGAGCACGTTCGTGCCGTAGACGGAGAGTCCGCCTTTGCGCGGCGAGGTGACGACGCGCTCGTCCATGATCTCGGCAAGCGCCTTCTTGTGGGCTTCCTTCCACTTATCGCGGTCGGCGGCTTTGACGATCTTCTTCTCCGCCTTGATGACGATGGCTTTGAGCATTTTGCTGCCGCCCACACAGCCCGTGCCGCCGCGCCCGGATGCGCGGTCATTTTCGTTGATCCAGCAGGCAAACTTGACCAGGTTTTCTCCCGCCGGACCGATGGCGATGACGGTGAGGTCCTTCTCACCGTATTTTTTCTGGAAGTGTTTGACGGTGTCGTGCACGCCCTTGCCCCACACTTCGGAGGCATCGAGCAGTTCGAGCCGGTCGTCGTGGATGTAGGCGTAGGTCGGCTTGGCGGCTTTACCTTTGAAGACCAGTCCGTCGAAACCCGCCCAGCGCAACCGGGCGGCCGACCAGCCCCCATGGTGAGAATCAGTGACCGTTCCGGTGAGAGGCGATTTGGTCACAACCGCCATGCGTCCGCTCATGTTGGCTTCCGAGCCGGTCAGCGGACCGTTCATAAAGCAGAGGATGTTATCGGGGGAGAGCGGATCCACGGCGGGTCCGTTATCGAAAACGAATTTCACGCCTAATCCTCGTCCGCCGATGTACTTTCGGGCAAGGTCTTCAGGCACAGGTTTGAACTCCACGCTGCCTGCGCCCAAATCCACCCAAGCAATCCGATTTGCGTAACCTCCAAGCGCCATGGTCTTTTCTCCTTTCTTACAAATGAAAACAAACAGCCGCATGCTGTTTCGATAAAATCAGAATAGCATCCGTGAAAAATCAAGTCAATAATTAAGAGATTCCTTAACCGAAAAGATGACATCTGTCACGTTGTACCTCCATTCACAATAAAAATTCGGGAAACGAAGAACGCACGTTCCGACTGTAACGGGTATACTTTTGGACATGAAGCAACTCCTTCAAAACATCAAAAACGGAAAAACCACCGTCGAAGATGTGCCAGTCCCAACGCCGCGCGAAGGACAGGCGCTGGTCAAGGTTGCGGCGAGCCTGGTCTCTGCTGGCACCGAACGCATGGTGGTCGAGTTTGCAGAAAAAAGTTATCTCGGCAAGGCGCGCTCACGCCCGGACCTGGTCAAACAAACGCTGGATAAAGCCAAACGCGAAGGCATCCTGCCGACCGTCCAGGCGGTCTTCAACCGCCTCGACCAGCCGATGGCGCTTGGGTATTCCTCCGCTGGCGTCATCGTTGCGCTTGGGAAGAACATGCAGGGCTTCCGGGTCGGTCAGCGTGTGGCGTGCGCGGGCGGGGGATATGCCGTCCATGCCGAATACAACGTCGTGCCCAAGAATCTCCTCACGCCGCTTCCCAAAAATGTGAACTTTGAATCCGCTGCCTTCACCACCCTCGGCGCGATTGCCCTGCACGGGTTTCGACTCGCCGAACCCCAACTCGGCGAGAACGTTGCCGTCATTGGCTTGGGTCTTTTGGGATTATTGACGATTCAAATGGCGTCTGCGGCGGGATGCCGTGTCCTCGGCATTGACCTCGACCCCAAGCGGGTTGCCCTCGCTTCTTCTCTTGGACTGGAGGCGGTACCACGTCCCCAAGCCGAATCTGCCGCCCAAGCCTTCACTCAGAATCGCGGCTTCGACTCCATCATCATCTGCGCGGATACTTCCTCGAATGACCCTGTCGAATTGGCTGGCGTCATCGCCCGTGACCGCGCCAAAGTCGTCGCAACGGGCGCAGTCGGTTTGACCTTCCCGCGAAAAATCTACTACGAAAAAGAAATCTCCTTTATCAATTCCCGCTCGTACGGACCGGGGCGCTACGATGCAAATTACGAAGAGAACGGCAGCGACTATCCCATCGGTTACGTGCGTTGGACGGAGGGACGCAATTTTCAAGCGGTGGTGGATTTACTTTCGAGTCGAAAGTTGAAGGTCGAAAGTCTGATTTCGCATCGGTTTGATATTGAAGAGGGAGTGAAAGCGTATGATGTAATTACTGGGAAAAAGAAAGAGCCATTCCTGGGTGTCTTGCTCACGTATCCAGAAGGAAAGACAAAAGAGGAAAGAAGGATCGTTTTCCCATCCATCGTCCATCGTCCATCGTCAATTGTCAATCTCGGTGTTCTCGGCGCGGGCCTTTTTGCCAACTCCACGCTCCTGCCGATCCTCAAAAACAACAGGGATTTTCAACTGGTCGGTATTGCATCGTCGGGCGGCTTGCACGCGCAACATGCGGGAAAGAAATTTGGCTTCCAATATGCCGCCTCCTCCGAAGATGAAATCATCAACGATCCGAATATCAACACCGTCGCCATCCTGACCCGTCACGACACCCATGCCGATCTGGTTGTGAGGGCATTGAAGGCTGGGAAACATGTCTTTGTGGAAAAACCACTGGCGATAAACAGTGATCAGTTATCAGTGATCAGTAAGCAGTTACTGAAAACTGCTGATTGTTTACTGCTCGCTGGTTTTAATAGAAGATTTTCTTCCCTAATCCAAAATCTCAAATCTCAAATCTCCAATTTCCAAGAACCCAAATACCTTCACTACCGTGTCAACGCGGGCTACATCCCCTCGAATCACTGGACTCAAGACCCAGCCGTCGGCGGCGGACGCATCATCGGCGAAGCGTGTCACTTCATTGACGTGCTGACCTTCCTTGTTGGCGCGCCGCCTGTCTCAGTGTCCGCACATGCCCTGTCCAATCATGGAAAATACAGCGAGGACAACGTCTCCATGACCTTCACTTTTCCCGACGGCTCGATCGGCATCGTGGATTATCTCGCCAATGGCGACAAGTCCATGCCCAAGGAGCGGCTGGAGGTTTTCTGTGAAGGGATGGTGGCGGTGCTGGATGATTATGTGTCGTTGGTTACGGTAAAAGACGGAAAGAAGAAAGAGGAAAGAAGGGCGCAGGACAAAGGCTGGAAGGGAGAAATGACTGCATTTGCCCGGGCAATTCAAGGCGGGGGCGAAGCGCCGATTCCCTACGAGCAACTCATCGGCGTGACCAAATCCACGTTCGCGGCGGTGGAGTCGATTCGACAAAAGCGGTCAATTGACATCTAATTCTCTCGGAAGTATGATGCTTGCAAGGGTAAAAATGGTTGAATTGACTTTAGGTATTACCGTTGATTCTTCTGTCCGTTTTGGCAAGCCCGTCATTAAAGGCACGCGCGTCCCCGCCGATACAGTTGTTGCACGTGTCGCTTTGGGGTTGGGGATCAAGGAAGTTGCAGAGGAATACGACATCACTGAAAAGGACGTTTACAACGCCTTGAATTATGCCGCCCGCCGCCTTGCCGAAGAACAGATTTGGATAACGGCATGAGTCTGCGTTTTATCACAGATGAAGATGTTCCCCGTTCGACTGCCCGCATTCTCCGTGACGCGAGTTTTGATGCCGTGGATGTCCGTGATATCGGCTTGCGCGGAAAGAGCGATGCAGAGGTTTTCGATCTGGAATTCTGGTCGTCAGAATTCCAGATAGCGAGCCGATTGATATTTTCAATCGAGAAGTGCTTCACGCGGTTCAAGAAGTGGGAGATAATTTGAGTCGGCGTCTTGCGATTGTCGAGGTTGGGAAAGTCCGCCTGCGCTGTTGAATCCAAAGATATAATCACGGAGACACAACCCAAATTCATCATTCATCCTTCTGATTTCATCCTTTCCAATAAACCGCTCCCTCCGCGTCTTCCTCTGCCGTTCCTCCCAAGATAAGCCCGCCGTCCCACAAGGGGATGATAAGCCATGGATTGATCCATGGTTGGATGAAGAAGAACTCTGCTTATTCCATGTTAAAATAACCTTACCATGACCGATTACATCTTCACCAAACATGCCGCTGACATGATGGAAGAACGCAATATATCAGAGGCTTGGGTTTGGCGAACGATAAACGAGTCGGAGAACACAATGACAAGCGATGACGGCAATCTGCACTTTACGAAATCGATTTTGGAAAAAGAAAATCGCATTTTGCATGTGGTTGTAAACCCAAATGTTTCTCCCAAGCGGATTGTGACCCTGTTTTTCGACCGAAGATTAAGGAGCAAGAAATGAAACTAAAAGTTGACAAGGAAAACGACGCGCTGTACCTGCGCCTCGATGACAGCGTCATTGTCGAATCCGAGGAAGTCCAGCCTGGCGTGATTTTGGACTTCGACGAGAACAACCGCGTGGTCGGTATCGAAATTCTCGACCTTAGCACACGGGTCAAGCCCGATATGTTGAAACTCGTCCAGTTGGAGACCGTCTAACACAATAATCCTCACAATATTTGTGGGGATTATTCGTATACTTTCATCCTTCATCCTTGGCATGACCTCCCGCCCCCTCCGCGTCTTCCTCTGCCATTCCTCCCAAGATAAGCCCGCCGTCCCGCAAGGGGATGATACGCAAAGCCGATTCGCGCGAGTTGCGCCAAAAAACACCGCGGCGAGTATAATTTTGAAAAGGAGCAGACATGTTACAACAGTTTAAAATTATTGTTGAAAAACACTCTGATGGATATGTGGCTTATCCGCTTGGGCTAAAAGGTGTTGTCGTGGCACAGGGCGATTCCTATGAAGATGCCCTCGAAGACGTGAAATCCGCCATTCGATTTCACATCGAAACCTTCGGCAGGGATGTATTGGACGAAGAAAAGCCTGTGTTAGAGGCATTCATCGCCGAAGCGGGAGTCGCGATCTAATGCCCAAATTCCCCGTTGACGCGCCCAGGGCAAAGGTCATCAAAGCGCTAGAACGGCTGGGCTTCAAAATTGTTCGAGAGGGGAATCACATAGCCATGCTCCGCGAAAACCCCGATGGGACGAAAACGCCGCTGACCATGCCCAATCACCGCACGATCAAAAGTTCCACTCTGCGAACCATCCTGTCTCAATGCGGCATCTCCCGCGATGACTTCCTGAAATATTATGAAGAGTAACTTTCACATTTCATTCTTCATAATTCATCCCTCATCCTTGACATGACCTCCCGCCCCCTCCGCGTCTTTCTCTGCCATTCCTCCACGGACAAGCCTATCGTCCGCGAGTTATATCAAAAACTCCGCGCCGAGTAATCAGGTCTTGCCCACTTCCACCGGGGGAAGTAACCATCCACGAATGAAATCACGAATAGCCAACTCCCATTCTTGAATTCGTGGCTGTATTCGTGGATGGTTTGTTTCATCCCCTGCCCACTTTCACTGAGGGAAGTAGCCATCCACGAATGGAACACGAATACCCGAATAGCCGACTTCCATTCGTGAATTCGTGGCTATATTCGTGGATGGTTTGTTTCATCCCTTGCCCACTTTCACTGGGGGAAGTAGCCATCCACGAATGGAACACGAATACCCGAATAGCCGACTTCCATTCGTGAATTCGTGGATGGTTTGTTTCATCCCCTGCCCACTTTCACTGGGGGAAGTAGCCATCCACGAATGGAACACGAATACCCGAATAGCCGACTTCCATTCGTGAATTCGTGGCTATATTCGTGGATGGTTTGTTTCATCCCCTGCCCACTTTCACTGGGGGAAGTAACCATCCACGAATGAAATCACGAATAGCCAACTCCCATTCTTGAATTCGTGGCTGTATTCGTGGATGGTTTGTTTTATCCCTTGCCCACTTCCACTGTGGGAAGTAAACTTTCAACCTGTAACCTTCAAACCTTCCAACTGGAGCCCCCCATGCACCTCAAAGGCATCTACGCCCCCATCGTCACCCCCTTCAACGCGGACGAAAGCATCAACTACCCCGTCCTTGAACAACTGATCGAATACCTCATCGCCAACAAGATTGCAGGGCTTGTCCCCGGCGGCACGACGGGCGAAGTCTACGCCTTCACCGAACAGGAACGGCTGGACATTTTCAAATTCGTCAAAGAGAAAGTCAACGGGCGGGTGACGCTGATTGCAGGCACCAACTCCGGCGCCACGCGTGACGTCGTCCGCTACTCGCAGATCGCCGAAGAGATGGGCTACGACGCGCTCATGGTTGCCGTCCCGCCGTATTCACGTCCCAACCAGCGCGAACTGCTCGCGCATTACGAAGCCGTCGCCAAAGCCGTCAAAATTCCCATCGTGCTTTACAACTTCCCCTGGCGCGCAGGTACCGAAGTTGGTTACGAAGTGATGGATGGTCTGGCAAAATACGATCATGTCATCGGCATCAAGGAAGCCTCCAGCGACATGTCCCGCGTGTATGGCATGCTCGAAAGATATGGCAACCGCTACCAGATCATCTGCGGCAGCGACGACCAAGCCCTCGATTATTTCCTCTGGGGTACCACCGCGTGGATCGGCGGAGCCGCCTCCTGTGCGCCGCTTCAGCATCACAACGTCCTCGAAGCCGCGCTCAACAATGACTTCGTCACCGCCCGCAGGCACATGGAAAAATTGATGCCCCTTCTCCGCAGTGTGGAAAGCGGCAGTTATCTGCAAAAAGTGAAACTCGGCTGCGAACTGCTTGGCATCCCCGTCGGTCCTCCGCGCAGACCGTTATTGCCGCTGACAAATGAAGATCGTATTGAATTCGAAAAAATCTTCAAAGCGATTTAGGCGATATTCGATACGCGATATTCGAATCATCCAATATCGAATACCGTTTCCTGACCTTTGACTTTCGACCTTTGACCTCACACCCATGAAACGAATCCCATATTTAGATTCCCACACCGGCGGCGAACCCACGCGATTGATCACCTCGCTTCCTTTCGACCTTGGAACTGGTTCTGTTGCGGACAAGTTATCCACCCTGAAAGCGAATCACGATGACCTGCGCCGCACCGTCCTCCTCGAACCCCGCGGCTCGGATGTGCTGGTCGGCGCGTACCTCGTTCCGCCCGCCGACCCGACCTGTCAGTTCGGGGTCATCTTCTTCAACAACGTCGGCTACCTCGGCATGTGCGGACACGGCACGATTGGCTTGATCGCTTCGCTGGCATACATGGGCAAGGTCACACCTGGCACGGTTCGGGTGGAGACACCGGTTGGGGTGGTGGAAGCAACGCTGCATCCCATGTCATTGCGAGCGAGCGATGGTCGAGTAGCGCAAAACGCGTATCGAGACCAAGCGAGCGAAGCAATCCCCACCTCGGCTCATGAGATTGCTTCGTGGCGAAAAGGCGCCACTCGCAACGACATGTATCCAAACAAAGTCTCCGTTCGCAACGTTCCCGCCTATCGCCACCTCCATCACATCCCTGTCGAAATTGACGGGAAGACCATCCACGGCGACGTGGCATGGGGCGGCAACTGGTTCTTCCTTATTCACGATCACGGCATGGACGTGAACATGAGCAGCCTCGAAGCGCTGACCGATTTCGCGTGGCGTGTCCGCGAGCAGTTGACCGCTGCGGGCATCACCGGCGCGAACGGCGCGGAGATTGATCATATCGAGTTGTTCGTTTCCACGCCCGATGCGGACAGTAAAAGTTTCGTCCTCTGCCCCGGCAAGGCATACGACCGTTCTCCCTGCGGAACAGGCACAAGCGCAAAACTCGCCTGCCTGTACGCCGATGGAAAGTTGAAAGCGGGGCAGACGTGGAAGCAGCAAAGCGTGGTGGGAAGTATTTTTGAGGGGAGGATTGAACTGGATGGCGATAAAATCGTCCCGACCATCACGGGCGAAGCGTGGGTAATGGCAGAAGGTGAGTTGCTGGTGGATGAGCGCGATCCGTTTGGCTCTGGAATAAAAAAGTGACCGTCGCCCGGAAAGACGACGGTCACTTTTACTTCGATTTACTTTGCCGCTCTTTGATAATCTGCCTGCCAATTTCCCGCACGCTTTTCTTTGGCAGCCACTTTCGGCGGTCGCGCGTGTAATTGCCGCGCCCGGTTTCATATTGTTGGATAAAGCGAATTGCTCCAACAGGTCCAAGTTCGCGTAGCAATACCTCGAACCCAATCGTACGAATTTCATTCAGGGTTAAATATTCGGCGTTCATTTTAGTACCTCTTCCAACCATTTTACTGGATTATCAACACGGAAAGCGAATAACTTCTTTCGATTTGCAAGCTTGATAATGGAATCGTCGGTCGTCAGGAAAGCATCTACTTTTCCCTGCTCTGCCGAAGCGAGATGGATTGCGTCATACGAGTCGAACCCTGAGTTTTCCAGTTCTTCAGCGCGCGCCAGAAGTTTATCGGTGATCTCAATGACACGAATTGCTGTTGACGCCAATGAGAGAACACGCTGCCTGTTTTCAAGGTCAGGGTTTTGCTCAATCTCATGAGACAGGATTTCGCTGCCAATCCAATCCCACTCTCGTTGTCGCAACTTTCCCAAAATGAGTAGAATTGCTTCTGCATCCAAATGGACGCGCGGTTGACTCTGATCGTCAAAAGGTCGATTCAAACAACAGGCATCAAGATAAATCTTCATGACGAAGTTGAGTATAGCATAATTCATATATCGGAAAGAAGGCAGGCAATGACCACAAAATCAGACATAATCATCATCGGCGGCGGACCTGTGGGATTAAGTTGCGCCTACTATTTGTTGAAATCGGGGCGGAAGGTGACAATTCTCGACTCGAAAGAGATTGGCAAGGGCAGCGGCGCGGGCAATGCGGGGCAAATCGTGCCGAGTCATATCATTCCGCTGGCGGCTCCGGGAGTGGTGACCTCCGCCCTCAAATGGATGCTCGACCCGGCGCTCAGCCCGTTTGGGATGAAGGTCCGCCTCAGCCCGGCGTACCTTTTGTGGCTGGTCCAGTTTGCGGCGGCGTGCAATGACGCAAACGTCCAACGCAGTCTGCCGGCAATGCGGAATCTCGCGCAGTTGAGCGTGACCAATCTGCAGAAGATGCTGGCTGAAGAAGGAATCGAATGCCGCTATCAACAAACCGGTATCATTACGCTCTTCAAGGATGAAAAAGCTTTCGACGGCGGCAGGCATGAAGCCGAATTTCTGGGAAGGAATGGCGTGCCCATCGAGATTTTGGACAGAGCCACCCTGCACACGCGCGAACCAATTGCGCTGGATGACGTCATCGGCGGGATACACTTCACCGGCGACTCGTACATGAATCCGGCCATTTTCCTCGGCGAGTTGGCGAAGCGCGTCCGGACGATGGGTGCGGAAGTGCATGAAAACACGCCGGTCACGGGGTTTGAGTCGGCGGGCGGAAAAATCACGAAGGTCAGAACCGCATCCGGCGAGTTCGAGGCGGAGCACATCGTCCTTGCGGCGGGCGCATGGTCTCCCATCGTCGCGCGCGAATTGCGATTGAAACTTCCCATTCAACCTGCACGCGGGTACAGTGTCACTGTTGCCGCGCCGGGCAAAATGCCGCGTCACGCCTTCATCCTCGGCGACCGGCGTGTGGCGGTTTCTCCGTTCGGCGAGTCCCTGCGTTTCACGGGGCGGCTCGAAGTGGGCGAATACAGCACCACGCCCAACCCGGATTGGCTTGCGCGGCTGGAGAAGTTCGTCCGCGAGTATATCGAGTTGGATGAAAAACTGGATGTGAAAGAAACCTGGGCTGGACTGCGCCCCGTCACTCCCGATGGAATCCCCGCCATTGGGCGCGCGCCGCATCATTCCAACCTGACAGTTGCCACCGGTCACGCGATGGTCGGTCTTACGCTGGGACCGGGTACCGGGCAAGTGGTGGCAGAACTGGTCAATGGACGAAAGCCAGCCTTCGACCTGGGTCCGTTTGGGTTGGAACGGTTTTGAGCGTGGATTCGCTCAATGGGTCGGGACAGGTCGAGGTCCAGAGCGAGGCGTTGTGGATTAAATCGAAAGGACGGGCGTCATACCCGTCCTTTCTTCTTGCACACACAACAGAGGAGAAATTATTGAGGCGGGAGGAGAACCGCGTCAATCACATGGATCACACCGTTGGAGGCTTCGATGTCGGTGATGATGACTTCAACGGTGTCGTTCAGGAAGACCTTGCCGTCCTTGACGGTGATGGTGATGTCCTTGCCGAGCACGGTGGCGGCGCTGGGCAGACCGACCACATCCGCCGCCATGACCTTGCCGGAGACCACGTGGTACAGCAGAATGTCGGTGAGGGCTTGCTTGTTCTCAGGCTTGAGCAGGTTTTCGACGGTCCCGGCAGGCAGAGCGGCGAAGGCGTCGTTGGTGGGGGCGAAGACAGTGAAGGGACCTTCTCCGCTCAGGGTTTCGACCAATTCAGCGGCCTGCAAGGCAGCCACGAGCGTGGTGAAGCGGCCGTCGGCAACTGCAATATCCACGATGGTGTTGGATTCGGCGGCTTCATCGGAAGGCGGCAGGATGACTGCGTCAATGACATGAATCACGCCGTTGGAGGTCTCGATGTCGGTGATGATAACTTTGGCATCATTGATGTAGACGTTGCCCATGTCAACTTTGATGGCAATGTCTTTACCGAGCACGGTGGGGGCGCTTTCGAGACCGGTTACATCCGCCGCCATGACTTTGCCGGAGACCACGTGGTAAAGCAGGATGTCGGTGAGGGCTTGCTTGTTCTCAGGCAGGAGCAGGCTTTCGACTGTGCCTTCAGGGAGAGCGGCGAATGCGTCATCGGTGGGGGCGAAGACGGTGAAGGGACCTTCACCTTTGAGGGTCTCCACCAAACCGGCGGCTTGGACTGCGGCAACCAGGGTGGTGAAGCGGCCATCCGCCACGGCGGTATCAACGATATCCGCCAATTCGGGCTTGGGCGTGGCGGTGGGTTCGGGCATGGCTGTCGGCTCGGGCGCCGGGGTGGAGGTGGCGGCAGGCGCACACGCTGCCAAGACCATGGAGACTGCTGCGAGCAGTCCGACGAGCAGGGAATTGCGTTTCATATCTCTTTTCACTCCATTTCTAAGTTTTGATTCAACCATTTGCAAAGGTTTTGCAAATTTATTTCATGTATTGTACATGTTTTGCAAAGAGAGTCAATAGGCTCGCCCAGTCTCTAATGTATTTATTATTCTTAACTCAAGTTGCCACCTTCCAATAGATTTTCTAGGCTCCCCGCCCAAAGCCCTCACCCTGCCCTCTCCCATCGGGAGAGGGGGATAGTCATCCCAGAATTTTTGCCCTCGCCCAACGAATGAACCGGGATAAATCACTTACCTTATGCGATTTCGTCGCAGGGGCGACCCATTTGGGCAAAACAGGCAGCCAATCTGCAAGAAAGGGTCGCCCTGCACCAGAATTTTGAAAAACCATGTCCGGGTTGCCCCTGCCGCATAAGGTGAGTAAATCATTTCCTGTTCATGGCAAATTATGGAAAAAACATTGGGAGGGGATAACTTCCGAAAATTATCAGAGCGATTTTTTTATTTTTCCCACAGAATCTTTCTCCGCAGCGAACGCTGCCATTTCGAAACCAAATTAGTTTGACCAATAAACTAATTCGTCTTACAATACATGGCTCATCGAGAACTTTGCGGTATGATAGCGCCCGCTATGGAATTCTTATCTTCTCCCTCCCAAAAATTCGATCTGCCCCGGCGGCTTGCGCGTTTGAGCGAGCTTGCCACCAACTTATGGTGGTCCTGGCATCCCGAAGCGGCGCGCCTGTTCGGACGCCTCGATTACGACCTGTGGGAACGCCTTCATCACAACCCCATCCGCCTGCTCAATGAAGTTGGACGCGCGCGTTTGAATCAGCTTGCCAAAGACAAGGAATATCTCGAAGCCTACGATGCGCTGTTCGAAACGTTCGACGCCTATTTTCGCGGGGAAACCTGGGCGCAGAAAAACCATCCTGAAATAAAGAACCCAATCGCTTATTTTTCAATGGAATACGGCTTGCACGAAACCCTGCCCATTTATTCGGGCGGGTTGGGCGTGCTCGCCGGCGACCATCTCAAGGAAGCCTCCGACCTCGGCCTGCCATTCATCGCCATTGGCTTCATGTATGCGCAGGGCTATTTCTCCCAGCGCATCAGCGAAGACGGCTGGCAGGAGGCGCTCAACAACCCGCTCACGTTCGAACATTTGCCGGTCTCGCTCGTCAAACGCGACGGCGTTCCCGTCACCATTGACATCAGTTTCCCCGATCGTTCCATCACCGCGCAGATCTGGGAGGTGCGCGTGGGGCGCGTCCCGCTTTACCTGCTCGATTCGAACGTGGAAGGCAACAGCGATTACGACCGCCTGCTCACCGCGCGCCTGTACTGGTCGGACCTCGACCGCCGCATCATGCAGGAGATTCTGCTGGGGATCGGCGGAGTGCGCGCCTTGCGTGCGCTGGGATATGCGCCCACCGTCTGGCACATGAACGAGGGGCACGCTTCTTTCCTGACGTTGGAGCGGATTCGTGAACTGGTGGCGGGAGGCGCCCCGTTTGTGGATGCCGCCAATAAAACCCTCGCCCAGAATATTTTCACCACCCATACCCCCGTCCCGGCGGGCAACGACGAATTCCCGCTCTGGCTCGTGGAAAAATACCTCGCCAACTATTGGGGTGAATTGGGGCTCACCCGCGAGCAATTCATGGATGTTGCCAAACACGTCCATCCGCGCGGCGAAATGTATTCCATGCCTGTGCTGGCATTGAAGTTGTCGGGCGGCTCGAACGCGGTTTCTGAACTGCACGGCGAGGTCTCGCGCGATATGTGGAAGTTCCTCTGGTCGGACCGCAATGTGAAGGATGTGCCCATCCAGCACGTTACCAACGGCGTCCATACCCGCAATTGGATGGCGCGCCGCGTGAGCAACCTGCTCGATAAATATCTCGGCGCGGATTGGTACGACAACCTCGACGACCACGAGCTGATGGAGAAGATTGACCAGATCCCCGACGCCGAATTGTGGGCGGTTCACCATCATCTCAAACGCAAGATGGCGTTCTACCTCACCGAACGCGTGCGCGATCGCTGGACGCGCGGAGGCTTTCATCCCGTGCAGGTGGTCGCCTCCGGCGTGCTGATCAACCCCTATGCGCTGACCATCGGTTTTGCGCGCCGCTTCGCCACCTACAAGCGCGCCAGCCTCATCCTTTCGGATGTGGAACGCCTGCTCCACATCGTCAACCGACCGAACATGCCCGTGCAGATCATCTTTGCAGGCAAGGCGCATCCCGCCGATGAGCCCGGCAAACAGTTGATCCAGCAGGTCTATCGCACCGTCAAAAAAGCCGAGACCGGCGGGCGCATCGTCTTCGTCGAAGATTACGACATGAACCTCGCCCGTTACCTCGTCCAGGGCGTGGACGTGTGGATGAACACTCCGCGCCGCCCCTACGAAGCCAGCGGCACGAGCGGCATGAAAGCCGCTATCAACGGCGTGCCAAACTTCTCCGTGCTGGATGGCTGGTGGCGCGAAGCCTACAACGGCAAGAACGGCTGGGCAATCGGCGAGGAGAAGGAATACGAATCCAACGAGGCGCAGGATGCCGCCGACGCCGAAAGCCTGTATCACACCCTTGAGCACCAGATCATCCCAAAGTTCTACGACCGCGACCCGAAGGACATGTCCCGTGAGTGGCTGCGCGGCATGAAGGAATCCATGAAGACGGTCATCCCGCAGTTTTCCACCCGCCGCATGGTGAAGGAATACGTGGAGAAGTTTTACGCCCCTGCAGCGAAGAAATAAATTGACCGTAGACCGCGGACGATAGACGATAAAACCACAGTCCATCGTCTACAAAAGAGGTTTTATGATCCCTGAAATAACCGTTACCCAACTTGGTGAAAAACTCAAGTCCGGGGAGAAATTCGTCCTGTTGGATGTGCGCGAACTCCCGGAGTTTGCCTATGCCAAAATCGAAGACAGCAGGCTCGAGGTCCTGCCGTTGAGCCGCCTCGCAAGCGAAGGCGCCGACGCCCTGCCCGAGTCGGTCACAGCGCGGGAGATCCCGGTGTACATCCTGTGTCATCACGGCAACCGCAGTATGCAGGTGACCACCTGGCTGATGCGGCATGAATACAAAAATGTCTTCAATGTGCGCGGGGGGATAGATGAATATGCGCGGCAGGTGGACCCTTCGGTGGGGGTGTATTGACTCATGGTAAAAATGGGGTCTGGAGAACCGATGAAACAGAAATTCCTGCTTGCCTTTTCGATCCTGACTATCCTTTCCCTCTCCGCTTGCGGGGGAGCCGCCCCAACCCTCACCGCAGAAGAAATCGCCTACACCGCCGTTGCGCAAGCCTGGCTGGCAATTACGCAAACCCAGGCTGTTGCGCCGCCCACTTCCACGCCGGTTCCGCCGACCACCGCCCCGCTTTTTACCGATACCGTGCCCGCTCCAACCCTTGAAGCGCTGCCGATCCTTCCGACCTCCACGGCGGTTGTCGTTGCCAGCCCCACAGCGCAATGCAATCAAATTCCGGTTGCCGAGCCGAAGGGCGCACTGGTCACGGTGGAATTCAAAAATGAATCGCCGGGGAGCGCCAACCTTGCTTTTGGAATGAACTCCCCGAACGATAAAGGCGAGTGTTTTACCTATTCCTTTTCGATAGGCAAAGGGGATGTTGTAACCAGCAAGGTCGCGGCGGGCTGTTACTGGGGCTATGCCTGGATCACCGCGGACGAGCCTTCTGTGGCGAGATCGGGCGGCAACATTTATTGCCTGACGGATACCACGAAAGTCTATCACATCACAATTCTGGAAGAGACCATCGTCTCGAATTAACCCTCCATGAGCCGGCGCTCCATGTTTCTCTTCTATTTTTCGATCACCCTGGCAATATGCTCCAGCGCCTTGTATCATTTTGTCGCCAAGAGCACGCCCTCGAACGCGAACTTTGCCGTTTCACTGCTGGTGACGTATGCCGTTGCCTTTCTGGTCACGTTGATCGGCTTCTTTTTCTTCCCCGTCACGAATGGAATCGCCGCCGAACTTAAACAACTCAACTGGGCGAGCATCGCGCTGGCGGTTGCCATTGTGGGAATCGAATTCGGCTTTTTGCTCACCTACCGCGCGGGCTGGAATTTGGGAATCGCCGCCGTGCTGGTCAACGTGGTCGCTTCGCTGATCCTGGTGCCGGTGGCGATCTTTCTGTTCAAAGACAAACTCAGTTGGGTAAACATTGCGGGGATTTTGGTTTGTTTGGCAGGGTTGGTGATGCTGAATTGGAAAAGATAAAACCCGGCAGGTATAATACCGGTATGCAAAAAGCGGTTTCTCCATCACCCATCCCGGCAAGACTGAAACCTTATTTTCAGGAATATGATGTCGCCCAACTCGACATCGTCCGTGACGCGAATCTGGTTATCCAGCGCGTGCTTGAATTTGGGAATTGGGACGAAATCCGCTGGCTCTTCTCAACGTATCGCAGCAAACGTATCCGCCTGTTTCTGCGTGAGCACGGCGAACGATGGTTGAATCCAGTCACTTTTAATTACTGGCGCAAACTACTGGGCGTTCGCAGGTGGAAGAAATCGCCCTTTCCCAACACGGAACTATGGAATCATTAGTTTTGCGGGATCCCCGCTGGAACGCCCTCACCCCTGCAACGCGGGAGGCATTTCACCTGCTCAGTAAACTGGAACTTACCAGCGGCTTTTATCTGGCGGGTGGAACCGGGCTGGCTTTACATTTTGGACATCGCTTCTCAGTTGACCTTGATTTTTTTTCCGACGACGCAAAGGCGGTGGGACCGGATCAACGTTCCATCCTGCGCTCCGTTTTGGATGACCCAACTCTTGAGATCACGTACGATAAAGATGCGACGTTTGTGGCTGTCTGGCACGGGGTCGGGATCAGTTTCTTTCGTCTAAATTCATACCCCTTGGTTGGTCCAACTTCATTGGTGGATAATATCCGTCTTGCCAGCGTGGAGGAGATTGGCGCGATGAAACTTGCCGCCATTATTAATCGCGGCGTACGCAAAGATATGGTTGACTTGTATTTCATCCTCCAACATGTCCCCCTCGATGCGCTCTTTCAAGTTGCGGCGGTCAAATACGCCAAAGTGCGTTCGTTTCCTGTCAACGCTGTTCGCGCTTTGTCATATTTTGACGATGCCGAATCTTTGCCCATGCCGCAAATGATTGACAAAACCCCCTGGTCGAAAATGAAAAAATTCCTCGAAACAATAGCCATCGAAGCGGGGCGCAAACGGCTGGAAGATTTGTGGGAATAAACAATACATGGAAATCCTCACCCGCATCAAAAAGTCCGTCCGCATCCTCTTCAAAGGTGAATCCCAGAAGAAAACCCGCAATCCTGTCCCCGCCATCACACCCGAAGAACTGGCGGAGATCAGGCAATTCTTTCCGCGTGAAAAATTTTTCATCTTCGGTCATGCGCGTTCCGGCACGACCCTGCTCATGCGCCTGCTGCGCCTGCACCCCGATGTGCATTGCAATTACCAGGCGCATTTCTTCACGCGCAAGCCGCTGCTGAAGTCGCTGGTTGATTCATCCGAAATCGAAGAGTGGCTGGCGCGCAAATCCAACCGCTGGAATCAGGGGCGCGACCTCTCGCCGCTTGTCCTGCGCGCCGCAGCGGACTTCATCATGGAACGCGACGCCGCGCGCGAGGGAAAAACCATCGTGGGAGATAAAAGCCCCACCTCCACGATCCATGCCCAGGTCGTGCGCGATGCGTTTGCGCTTTATCCCGATGCGAAGATCGTTTACATCGTCCGCGACGGGCGCGATGTGTTGATCTCGGAACGCTTCCGCAACTTTGTCGAAGAATCGAAATTTCTTACAGCGGACGACAAACGCATCGTTTCGGACCTGCGGGCTGATTCGGCTCCATTCAGCGACGGACGCCGCTCGATCTTTACCGAGACCTTCCTCCGCAACATCGCCAAACGCTGGGTGGACGACCTGACCGAAATGGACGCGGAAGCGCGGCGGCTGTATGGCAAACACTATCACTCCCTGCGCTACGAAGACCTGCTGCAAAATCCATTCGACGAAATGACGAAGATTTGGAAATTCCTCGGCGTGAAGAGAATCAACAAGACGCTGGAAAAGCAGCTGCTTGCGGAAATGTCCTCCAACCCCGACGAAGAATGGCAGGAACGGCGCAACGGCGATATCGCTTCCTTCCTTCCGAAAGGACAGGCTGGCAATTGGCGGCGGCTCTTTAACGAAAGAGACAAAACCTTGTTCAAGGAAGTGGCGGGAGAGATGCTGGTGAAGTGGGGGTATGAGAAGGACATGAATTGGTAGCGCGCGATATTATCACGATTTGGTAGCGCGAGATATTATCTCGCGCCACAATGGAGAAACAAATGAAATACCTGATCGCAGGACTTGGCTCGGTGGGGCGCCGCCATTTGCGGAATTTAATCGCGCTGGGCGAAACGGACATCGTTCTCTATCGCACGCACAAGGCGACACTGCCCGATGACGAACTGGCGGGTTATCCCGTCGAGACCGATTTGAATGAAGCGTTGAAAAAACACAAGCCCGATGCGGTCATTGTCTCGAACCCCACTGCGCTGCATTTGGATGTTGCCATCCCTGCCGCAGAAGCGGGGTGTGCCATATTGCTCGAAAAGCCGATCTCCCACTCGATGGAGCGCTTGGATGTTTTGCAGTCCGCCGTGCAAAAAAGCGGCGCGAAGGTGCTGGCAGCGTTTCAGTTTCGATTTCATCCGGGGATGGTCAAAACGCGGCAGTTGGTCGAAAACGGCGAAATCGGACGCATCATTTCCGCGCACGTGCATTTTGGCGAATACCTGCCTGCCTGGCATCCCTGGGAGGATTACCGCAAAGGCTATGCCGCGCGCGCAGATATGGGCGGCGGCGTGGTGGCGACCCAATGTCACTCGCTCGATTACCTGCCCTGGCTGGTGGGGAAGCGGGTTGAGTCTGTGTGGGGATTCGCCGCCAAACTCAGCGACCTCGAAGTGGACGTGGACGACACCGCCAAGATCGGTCTGCGGTTTGAAGGCGGCGCGCTGGGCAGCCTGCACCTCGATTACGACCAGCAGCCGCCGGAGCACGAGTTCCGCATCATCGGCACGAATGGGACCATCAAATGGAATCTTGCCGACGGCGCTGCCAGAATCTACCGGACGGAAAAAAAGGAATGGGATATCTTCCCCCTTCCCGATGGCTGGGAACGCAACGTCATGTTCCAGGAACAGATGAAGCACTTTGTGGATGTGGTCAAAGGGAAGGCAGAACCATCCTGCACGCTGGAAGATGGGATTCAGGTCCAGAAGATCATCGCGTCCGTCCATGAATCACAGAAAACGGGCAAACTCATCAGGTTGTAAAAGATACGGTTATATCTGTTGTTAACGATAAATCGTCAATGGACATGCTGTAATATGCGCGCAATTCCAAAATTCAGTGAATGAATTTTGGAGTATAATTGGCGCTTGTGCAAATTCAACAACCCAAACTTCCGAAGTCCCGCAGGCTTCGGAAGTCTTAACTCGAATGGAGCAACAATGGCAAAAGCAAATCTCATCACCCCCTATGGCGGAAAACTTGTCAACTTGGTGGTCACGGACGCCGAGCGCGAGGAATTGATTGCCCGCGCGTCGAAACTGCCGTCCATCAAGATTACCATGCGCAACTTGTGCGATCTTGAACTCATCGCAACCGGCGGATTTTCGCCGCTGACGACCTTTATGGGCAAGGCGGATTACGAGCGCGTTTTGCACGAAATGCGCCTCGCCGATGGAACCCTCTTCCCGCTTCCCATTACGCTGACGGCTGACCCTAAGGAACTGCCGACCGTCGGCGAAGAGGTCGTTCTGCGCAATGCGAACAACGACCTGATTGCAATTATGACTCTTGATGAAGTTTATCACTGGGATGCCGAGACCGAAGCCGCGCTGGCATACGGTTCCACCGACCCCAAACACCCGATGGTCTCCGAAATGGGACGCTGGAACAAGGTGTGCATTTCCGGTCCGTTGAAGGTCATCAACCTGCCCAAGTATTACGACTTTGTTGACCTGCGCCGCACCCCGGCTCAGGTGCGCGCGATGCTCGAAGCGATGGGACACGATAACGTCGTCGCGTTCCAGACGCGCAACCCCCTCCACCGCATCCACGAGGAATTGACCAAGCGCGCTGCCGCCCAGGTGAACGGCTCCCTGCTCATTCATCCCACCGTCGGCATGACCAAGCCCGGCGACGTGGATCACTACACCCGCGTCCGCACGTACAAGGCGCTGGTGGATAATCACTACGACAAGAACAAGACCATGCTCAGCCTGCTTCCGCTGGCGATGCGCATGGCGGGACCGAAGGAAGCCCTGCTTCACGCCATCATCCGCCGCAATCACGGCGCGAATCACTTCATCGTCGGGCGCGACCATGCGGGACCGGGAAATGATTCGACCGGCAAACCGTTCTACGGTCCGTATGATGCGCAGGAAATCATGAAGCAATACGAGCACGAGATCGGCGTCAAGATGGTCCCGTTCGAAATGCTGGTCTATCTTCCCGATGAAGACCGGTACGTGGAGGAAAAAGAAGTGCCCAAGGGCGCAAAGACCGCCAACATCTCCGGCACACAGGTGCGCGATGAATATCTGGCGAAGGGCAAACTGCTCCCCGAATGGTTCACCCGCCCGGAGACGGCTGAAATTTTGCGCGAAATGTACCCTCCGCGTCACAAACAGGGCTTTTGCATCTGGTTCACCGGTTTGAGCGGTTCAGGAAAATCTGCAACCACACAAGTTCTCACAACCCTGCTCCTTGAGCGTGGGCGCGAGACCGCCATCCTCGACGGCGACGTGGTGCGCACGCATCTCTCGAAGGGTCTCGGCTTCAGCAAGGAGGACCGCGACACCAACATCCTGCGCATCGGCTTTGTGGCTGGCGAGATCGCCCATGCCGGCGGCATCGTCATTTGCGCCGCCATCAGTCCTTACCGTGCGACGCGCGAAGAAGCCCGCAAGATGGTGGGCGAGAACTTTATCGAAGTCTTCATGGACACACCTGTGGAGGTCTGCGAACAGCGCGATGTAAAGGGTCTGTATGCCAAGGCGCGCCAGGCAATGGCGGAGGGCAAACCGATGGGCTTCACCGGGGTTGATGACCCGTATGAGCCGCCCATCAACCCGGAGATCACGCTCAAGGGTTACAACTCCACACCGGAGGAGAACGCCCGCATCATTATCAAGTACCTGGAAGATCAGGGCTTCCTGCTTCCCATGAAGTAGATGCTTCTGTCATTGCCAAGAGGGCGAAGCCCGACGACATGTGCCACAAAATGGCGGGCAATCCCGATTTGTTGATTTAATATTGGGATTGCTTCGGGCTGCCGCCCTCGCAATGGCGAATTTTAGTATGACCAAACCCCCTCCCGCCTCATTTCTCATCCTCAGCCTGCTCGCTGTTTCAGGAACCTTTCTCATCCTTTATGCGACTCCGCAAGGCATGGGGCTTTTCGATGACTCCATCGCCTACATCGCCGGGGCAAGGAGCATCCTGGCGGGGCAGGGCTATCGTGAAGCATGGCTCGCCTCCAACCAGCCGGTGACTCACTTCCCGCCGGGCTTCTCGACTGTACTTGCCCTGGTCGGCTTGAGCGGACTCGACCCGCTGCGCGGCACACGTTTTGTCAATTCCCTCCTTTTTGGCGCAAACATATTTTTGATCGGTCTCATCGGCTGGCGCATGTCCAAATCGAAGGTGGCGGGCATTGCGCTGGCTTCGCTCTTTTTACTCAACGCTTCGCTCTTCCGCGTCCACACCACGGCGATGAGTGAGCCGTTGTACATCTTCTTCACCCTTGCGGCATTTTTGACTTTTTCGCAATACTTTTTATCTACCATCACGAAGAGCGCCGAGGAAAAAAAACTTGGCGCACTTGGCGGTCCTCGCGGTTCAAACGGTTTCTTGCTGATTACAGCAATCATCACCGCCTTCGCCTACCTCACCCGTTACGCCGGTCTCGCCCTGCTTGCCACCTTCGTCGCCGCGCTGATCATCCTCCATGATACCTGGCGTAAACGACTGACCAGCACGGGAATCTTCCTTGCAGGTTTTATGCCCTTCGCCCTCGCGTGGGGCATCCGCAACCGCCTGCTTGCAGATAACGCCACCAACCGCACGATTGTCTATCACCCCATCACGGCTGAAAATATCGAAACGGGAATCTCCAACTTCGCCGCCTTCCTCCTGCCAGTGGACGAATGGCGGCGCGCGTTGATTCAGATTCCAAATTTGTTTCCCGTTGTTATTTCGATCATCTTTCTTGCCCTGCTGATCTGGACGGCGAGGACCGGCTGGAGAACCTTCTTCCAACCTTCCGCCGAGCCGCCGGGCGTGCCGGCGTTTATCAGCGCTCTGTACGTCTTCGGCTATCTGGCGTCCATCCTTTCCTCGATGACCCTCTTCGACGCCAGCACAAAATTCCAACTCCGCATCCTCGCGCCGGTGTATGCCGGCTTGCTCACCATGCTGGTATATTTCGGCTTTTGGCTTTGGAAAAAACAGAGACATTCCGCCGTTATCCTTGCGCTTATCATCTTCTCCTTTTCCATTTACGGCATGAACGACGCCCTGACTCAACTCCGCAAAGGCGGGCAGGGGTACGCATCGTTTCAATGGTTCGACTCGCAAGCCATGAAATTCCTGCAAACACTTCCCGAAGATACGCGCATCTACTCCAACGAGACCGCGCCCGTCTATCTATATACAAACCGTCCGGGGTATGTCCTGCCCGATTTGGTGGACCCGGTCACGGGTCTGCCGCGAGGCGGGTTTGAGGAGGGGGTAGCCAATCTCAAACGGGACGTGCTTTCCGGCGGGGCGGTGCTTGCGTTGTTCAACGTCGGTTCGCAGGGCGGGGATTCGCAATTCATCTATCAAAATCTCACCGACGGTTTGTATCTTGCATTCGAGGCGCAAGGCGATAGAATCTATACGGCATTTCCGTAACGCGAATTGCCGTACCGCGAAATTCATTTCGCGGTAGATTTCCGTAGCGTCGCGTTACAAAAGGATATTACATGACCATCTTCGACAAATTCAATTTGAAAGACCGCGTGGCGGTCGTCACGGGCGGCGGCGGGCAGTTGGGCTTCGAGTTTTGCAAAACGCTCGCCGAAGCGGGCGCGGCAGTCGTGGCGGCGGATTTGAATATGGAACTCGCCGCGAAGACCGCGACTCGACTCACAGAGTCTGGGTACTCGGCGATGGCTTTTCCCCTCGATGTGACCCGCCTCGAATCCACCCGTGAGTTGGTTGCCGAGACCGTGAAGCATTTCAGCCGCCTCGACATTCTCGTCAACAGTGCGGCGCTCGATCCCAAATTCGACCCCGATGCCGCTGCAAAAGGCATCGCCCCCGGCGCCTTTGAAGATTATCCGCTCAGCGATTGGAACGCCGCCCTCAACGTCAATTTGACCGGCATGTTCCTCACCACCCAAGCCTGCGTCAAGCAAATGATTGCGCAGGGCAAAAAGGGCAGCATCATCAACATCTGCTCCACGTACGGACTCAACGGTCCCGACCAGCGTATCTACATCAAAGACGGCAAGCGCGTGGCATACAAACCCGTTTACTACACCGTGACCAAGGCGGGCGTGCTGGGCTTCACCAAATATCTCGCCGCCTATTACGCCGGGACCGAGATCCGCGTCAACGCGCTCACCCCGGGCGGTGTGTTCAACAATCACGAAGAATATTTCGTGAGGAATTACTCCGCCAAAACCATCCTCGGACGCATGGCAAACAAGGATGAAATGAACGGTGCGCTCCTCTTCCTGGCTTCGGATGCTTCCTCATATATGACGGGCAACAACGTCATTGTGGATGGAGGCTGGACGGCGTGGTGAATTCGACGATGGACGTTGGACCATTGACCATGGTCCATTGTCCGCGGTCAATGGTCTTCTTATGACTGACATCCTCGCCATCATCCCCGCGCGCGGCGGCTCGAAAGGCATCCCGCGCAAGAACATCCGCATTTTTGCGGGCTATCCGCTCATTGCGTGGAGCATTGCCGCGGCGAAGCAATCCGAACTGGTGACGCGCGTCATCGTCTCGACGGATGACGAAGAGATCGCATCCGTTGCCCGAGAATGGGGTGCGGAGGTCCCGTTTCTCCGTCCCGCTGAACTGGCGCAGGATAACACCACCGACCTGCCCGTCTTTGAACACGCGCTCAAATGGCTGGAGGATGTGGAAGGCTGCCGCCCTGAAATCGTTGTGCAATTGCGTCCCACCTCCCCCATCCGCCCGAAAGGAATGGTGGATGCCGCGATTCGGATTTTGTCGAATCACAAGGACGCCGATTGCGTGCGCGGCGTGGTGCCTGCTGGACAGAATCCTTTCAAGATGTGGCGCTTTAACGGCGAGGACAAACCCTTGAAACCTCTGCTGGAGGTAGATGGTATCTCCGAACCGTACAACGCGCCGCGTCAAATCCTGCCGCCGGTGTACTGGCAGACGGGTCACATTGACGCGATCCGTATCTCGACTATCACCCACAAACAGTCATTGACAGGCGATGTGATCTATCCGCTGGTGATTGACCCCAAATACACAGTGGACATTGACACCCTGGCAGATTGGGCAAAATACGAGGCAGTCATTTACGGCGGGTTGGATGTAGTCTCGCCGGGCAAACCCCGCCGCAGGATGCCCGAAACAATACAACTCATCATCTGCGATTTCGACGGCGTGGTGACGGACAACCTCGTCCACACCGACGAAAACGGAAAAGAAACCGTCTCCGCTTCGCGCAGTGACAGCATGCACATCAAGACCCTGCGTGAAAAAGGCGTCGAGGTGATGATCCTCTCCTCGGAGCCGAATCCCGTCGTCCAGGCGCGGGCGAAAAAGATGGGGGTGGAGGCAATTCACGGGATCGGGATGCAGGACAAAGGTCGTGTGATGCGCGATGTCCTCGATCAGAAAAAGATCAAAGCGGAGAACGTCGTCTACATCGGCAACGATCTCAATGACCTCCCGTGTTTCGAGGTCGCGGGCTGGGCGGTGGCAGTGGCGGATGCGTATCCCGAAGTCCTGCGCGCAGCGGATTATGTGTTGACCAAACCCGGCGGGCGGGGGGCGGTACGGGAATTGTGCGAATTGGTTTTGAAAAATTTGTAATGTCATTGCGAGGGCGGCGAATTCCCGCCAGAAGCAATCTCTTGTTGCGAGAAAATTGCTTCGTGGCGTCCTCGCCACTCGCAATGACATTATTCACAAGGAGAAAACATGGCTCGTGAAATCAAATTGGGAAAGCGAATGATTGGCGATGGACATCCCGCGTACATCATCGCGGAGATCGGCATCAATCACAACGGCGATCTCGACATTGCCAAAAAAATCATTGATGCGGCGGTGCATGCAGGCGCGGATGCAGTGAAGTTCCAGAAACGCACGCCCGAAGTCTGCACCCCGCCCGAACAGCAGAAACAAATGCGCGAAACGCCCTGGGGTTACATCACGTATCTGGATTATCGTTATAAAGTCGAGTTCGACGAGGAGCAGTACCGCGAGATTGACCGCTATTGCAAGGAAAAAGGCATTGACTGGATGGTCTCGGTGTGGGACGAGCCTTCGGTGGATTTTATGGAAAAGTTCGAGACGCCCGCGTATAAAGTGCCGTCCGCTTCGCTCACCGACCACAACCTGCTTCGCCACGTGCGGCAGACCGGCAAACCCGTGATTCTCTCCACGGGCATGTCCACCATGGAGCAGATCCACAAAGGCGTGAACGTGATCGGCGAGGATAACCTGATCATCATGCACTGCACCAGCACCTATCCCTGCGAGCCGGAGGAGTTGAACCTGCGCATGATAGAAACACTGCGCCGCGAATTCCCAAGCAACCCCATCGGTTATTCGGGACACGAAGTGGGGCTTGTCCCTTCGGCAGTGGCGGTGGCGCTGGGCGCTTCGTCGGTGGAACGTCACATTACGCTCGACCGCGCCATGTGGGGCAGCGACCAGGCGGCGTCGGTGGAGCCGGGCGGCTTTGAGCGCCTGGTCAAATACATCCGCGTGACAGAAGCCTCGCTCGGCGACGGCGTGAAGAGGGTGTACGCGAGCGAACAACCGTCGTTGAAGAAACTGCGGCGGGTGAATGGTGAGGATTAATTACTCAATTACGTAATTGGGTAATTGGTGGCTCGATGAGTTTGCTTCGAAACCTCCGCCGCGCCGTCCGACCTGCGGGTAAAACCTTGCAGGCGATGGCGCGCTGGAAGCGGTTATCCTTTGACGAAGCGCCGCCCATCTTTGGTAACTCCAAGCCGAAGAGCGGGTCGCATCTATTACTGCAAATCCTGAACGGCTTCACGCGGATCATGCCGTATCGGTATGTGGAGGCGGAACCGATACGAACGATCACAAAAGAAGGGAGAAGAAGGACGAAAGAAGAAATACTTGGGGAATTGGAGAATTTGCCGCGCGGGGTGATCGGATGGGGGTATGTGGAGGCGACGCCCGAGAATGCCGCATTTTTGTGCCAGCCGGGGCGCGTCAATTATTTCATTTACCGCGACCCGCGTGACATGCTCGTCTCGCAGGTGTTCTTTGCCACCGACATGCACGAAGAACATGGGATGCACACCTACTACAAGTCCCTGCCCGATTTCGGCGCGCGGCTAAAGGCTGCCATCACCGGCGTTGACAAAGACGGGTTGAAGATGGTTTCTGTGAAGCAGCGCTACGAGGGCGTCTTCCAGTGGCTCGAACAGAACAACGTGCTGTGCCTGCGCTTTGAGGATTTGATCAACAACCGTGACGCGACCCTCTCAGCCATGCTCGATGAAGTCGAAAAGACTGGTTACAAAATCCCCACGCCGCGCGAACAGGCGCTCGCTGTTTTGGTGGAAGCCATCCAGCCGAAGAAAAGTCACACTTTCCGATCGGGGAAGACCGGTGGCTGGCGCGAGCATTTCACCGAGGAACACAAAAGGTTGTTCAAAGAGGTGGCAGGGGATTTGCTGGTGAGGCTGGGGTATGAAAAAGGGAATGATTGGTAACTTGTGCCTGGTATCATGCCAAATAAAAAAACCTCGACTTTGGCAGTTTGAGCAAAGTTAGGGAAGAGGTAAAAACGGCCAAAAGGGTACGCAAGAGCCCTTTTGGCATTAAATGCGTGTGGAAGCGGC
>QMIW01000113.1 GCA_024434165.1 Chloroflexota bacterium
TCTTCTGGGATGACTTCCCCCTCTCCCGATGGGAGAGGGCAGGGTGAGGGCTTTGGGCGGGGAACCTAGAAAATCTATTGGAAGGTGGCAACTTGAGTTGAGTTAATAAAAGATTCAATGTATGGGCAGGACTTCGAAGGTTCCATTTTCGAGGAAATCCCGAAACGGAAATTCAGGATTTCAAGACGGTTGATGCGAAAGACGCATCCGATGAAATGACCGCCGCCTGCTCACCGACAGTGGAATCCACTGCCCGGGGCGGGCAAGCCGCCGACCGTGAGTCCGATGCGAATCCCGTCTTTTATCGAACCCCGTTTTGCTTCGGCGCAAGATGACGTCTTGTATTGCCGATTGTAAATTAAAAAACGACCGCCGGGAATGTTCCTTCCCCGGCGGTCGTCCAGTCCACCTGTGGGTCATGCGGTTTCGATGAGACCCATCGCTTGCAGCATCTCTTCGTTGTTGGCGAACTTGAATTCCTCCAGATCGCGCTTTTTGGCTTCTTCGGCTTCCACAGCCTCCAGCCGTTTGAGGTCATCCTTCAGGATGACCGGCTTGGGCAGGGACCTGACCTTCTCTGCCACCGCTTCGGGGCTGGCATTCGCGGGCGACTTGGTTTCGAGATATTGCAGGATCGCCTTCGCTGCGTTGACGCCGTCGCGGCGGGCATACCCCACCAAACCTTCGCTTGCCTTGCGCGACCATCCGCCCACGAAAACTCCCTCGATGGGCGTTTCGTAGGAGACGCCTTCCACCGGAAACTTCGGCTCCTGGTTTTTCTTGAATTCGCCCCATTCGGTCGGCAAGCCAAAGGCTTCATCCACTTTGTCGCCGATGGCGAAGATGACCGTGTCCACATCCAGCGTGCGCTTGACGCCCGTCCCCTTGGCGGCGGGCTTGCCATCCTTCAGGACGAGGATGTTATCCTCCACTTCCAGTTTGGTCAGCATGCCGTTCTCGCCGTACATTGCGGTGGGCGAGGCGAGGAAGTCGAAGTGGAATTTTGCATTGTCGGTCTTGGGGTCTGCCTTGGAGAGGGAATCCAGCACCTTGTGCCTGCCGATCTCCGGGTCCTGTTGGATCGCATCCAGCGCCGGGCGGACGCGCTGCATTTCGCGCTCGAACTCATCCAGATCAAGATAGGAGATAAGGTGCTTCATCTCGTCCTTGGTGAAGTTCACCTCGCCGGGACCGCGCCGTACCACGGCGGTCACTTCCTCCGCCTTTTGCACGTTGATGAGGTGACGGGCAATATCCACCATCACATTGCCCGCGCCGATGATGGCGCAGCGTTTTCCAAAACGGAATTTGCGCTGGCTGAAGGGGGGCAGTTTGTTGTAATAATAGACCACGTCCTTGGCGTGATACACACCTTCCAGGGTTTCGCCCGGCAGGTTGAGCGATTTCGTCCCCTGCGCGCCGGCGGAGACCAGCACGGCGTCGAAGCCCATCGCGCGGATGTCGTCGAGCGTCAGGTCGCCGTTCGCGCCGACGACCACGTTTCCGTAATAGTCAATGCCCGCCAATTCCAGCGCCTGCCGGAACTGCTTGCGCAATCCCTCCTTCATCGTATGTTTTACAGGATAAATCCCATATTCCGCGAGACCGCCCGCCTTGATATCGCGGTTAAAGAGCGCCACATGCACCCCATGACTGGCGAGTTCGCGCGCTCCAAAAAGACCAGCCGGTCCGGCGCCGATCACAGCGACAAAGAATTGTTTTTCCACGTTCCAACCTCCATTTTTATAAGAACAAACTGTAAAATTATATTTGAGAAAATCTCGAATCACAAGACGTTCTCATATCGTTTTCATCTTAATTGCCTGGCGGGGCGCCAGTCTCCGCTCGTAAGCCCGGCAGGGGCAGCGCGCCCGATTCCGTCCTGAAGGATAGATAGTCCCTGCCGCTGAACATTTGCAATATTCGCCTGCTCAAATTCGCTGAGCGCCAGGCAGCCCGGAAGAGATCATGCGAAACAACTCCATCTGGCGGGATAACTATGCTAAGATTAGGCATTGATTCGCACAGGAGGCACCATGACAGACCAGCCCATCAAAGAAGACCCTGTCAAAAGGTTTCGCAAATTACTGGGGAGCCTTTCTCCGCTCACACGCCTGCCTCGAAGGACCATCGGAAGCGTCGAAAGCCTGCCAAAACAGGCCGGCGGCGCGCCTCACCCAGCCGTGCGGCTGCAAATTAAAAAGGATGTCCCTCCTCCAAAAGAGAAGAAATCCCAGCCCGGGGCGATTCCCGTCAAAGAGTCCATTCCCGCCTCCACCCTAAACCCGAAATTTGATTCTGCTTCGAAAGGCGGCGCCTCCGTTTGGGCTCCCCGCTTTTGGACGACAGCAAGCGTCATTTCTCTTACCATCAACCTCCTCATGGCGGTCATCCTGATCGTGCTCGTGGTCAGCGTTTACCGCCTGGGGTTGGACGTCAACTACATCATGGATGTCGGCAAAAGCCTCGTGGGTCTCCCCGGCGGTTTGTACGAAAACTTCGAAAAGATGGAACGCGCCAACATCGAAACCAGCGTAAAAGTGGAAACATCCATCCCCGTGAAGTTCGACCTGACGCTCAACCAGCAGACGAACGTCGTCCTCAGCCAGGACGTGACCATCACCAATGCGCTGGTCACGGTCAATACCGGCGGGTTGAATATTTCACGCGCCAATACCACCATTGTCCTCCCGGTGGGAACCACCCTGCCTGTCCTCCTGAATCTCACCGTCCCGGTGGATACCCAGGTCCCCGTCGTTCTGGAGGTCCCGGTCAACATTCCGCTCTCGCAAACGGAATTGAACGAACCCTTCGTCGGCTTGCAGGAGGTGATCGAACCCCTGTACTGTTTCCTCCAGCCTGAAGCGTTCAACATGGACGGAGAGCCAATTTGCCGGTAGGTTTTACGGCTCACAGGCGGTTCCCAAACCGCCTGTGTTTTCAATGAAATGAAATACCTCTTTTAACAGGAAAACCATTTCTAAACACGAATAACACGACGGTCACGAAGGAGAAATCCCGAAAAAACGGCACTCTTTTCCCCTTTGTGATGAGGCGTTTTCCCGTTCGTTACGGAGCGCCTGAAACAATAAACTTTGGAGGTACATGAAGAACCCGATTACGCAAGTCACGCTCAAAAACGGTATGAAGGTGATGCTCAAGGAGATTCACACCGCGCCCATCATCTCTTCATGGATCTGGTACCGTGTCGGCTCGCGCGATGAGCCCACCGGCAGGACCGGCATCTCTCACTGGACCGAGCACATGATGTTCAAGGGGACGAAGAAATTCCCAGCCAGGGTATTGGATAAAGCCATCTCCAGAGACGGCGGACGCTGGAACGCATCCACCTCGCGCGATTCCACCCGGTATTATGAGACCATGCCCGCCGATAAAATAGACCTCGCCCTGCGCCTCGAAGCGGACAGGATGCAGAACAGCATCTTCGACAAAAAGGAAGTCGAGTCCGAGCGCACGGTCATCATCTCCGAACGGGAGGGCAGCGAGAATGAACCCACTTTCCTGTTGGGCGAGGCGGTCCAGCACGCCGCTTTTCGGGTGCATCCATACCACCACGACATCATCGGCGACATGGCGGACTTGAAGACCATCACGCGCGACGACTTGTATACCCACTACCGCACATATTACGTCCCCGGTAACGCTGTGCTTTCCATCGCCGGCGACTTCGAGACGAAGTCCATGCTCCGGCGCATCCGGGAGTTGTACGGGTCCATTCCCAACGGTTCGAACCCGCCGCGCATCGCCCGCCCGGAACCGGAACAAAAAGGCGAAATCCGCCTCGTGGTGGAAGGACCCGGCGAAACCGCTTTCACCCAGGTCGCCTGGCATTTTCCAAACGCCACCCACCCGGATTATTTCCCGCTCCAGGTGCTGGAAAGCCTGCTCAACGGCGCCAGCGGACTCTCCTACAAAACCTCCCGCCTCTACCGCGCGCTGGTGGATAAGGAATTTGCAGTGGATGTCTCCGGCTGGTCGGAATCCACCATTGACCCGTATCTGTACCGCATCACCATCACGCACCGCCCAGACCGAAAAACCGAGGAAGCCCTCTCCGTTCTCGACGACGAAATCAAAAAACTTCAGGATGAGCCCGTTCCCGATGAGGAAATCAAACGCGCAGTCAAGCAGGCGCGCGCGGTGTTCGCCTACGGAAGCGAGAACATCACCCATCAGGCATTCTGGATGGGCTACACCGCCATGTTCGCCGATTATTCCTGGTACACCACCTACCTCAATAAACTTGCGAAGGTCACGCCGAAGGACGTCCAGTGCGTGGCGCAGACTTACCTCCAGCCGCGCTTCCGCGTGGTCGGAACGTACATTCCAAACGGGAGGGGCGCATAAATGGCAAAGCCAAACTTCAAACTTGTGAAATCGTCCCTGCCCAGCCCCGAGGATGTGCTCGAAGCAAAACTTCCAAACGGCATCACCGTTCTGGCGCGCTCGAACTTCAACAGCCCCTCCGTTTCGTTTGGCGGGTATCTTCCCGCCGGGGCGATCTTCGAAAGCGATGAGAAACTCGGTCTGGCGGATTTTGTGGCAGCCTCGCTGATGCGCGGCACGCAAAGGCGCACCTTCGACGAAATTTACAACGAACTCGAATCGGTGGGCGCCAGCATGGGCTTCGACTCCGGCGTCCACAACACGAACTTCGGCGGGCGGGCGCTGGTGGAGGATCTGCCGCTCCTGCTTCAACTGCTCGCCGAGTCCCTGCAAACGCCGGTCTTCCCCGCCGATGAAATCGAACGCCTGCGCACCCAACTGCTCACCGGGCTTGCCCTGCGCGCGCAGGATACCGCCGACATGGCAGACCTCATCTTCGAGCAAATGCTGTATGAAAATCATCCCTACGGCAGACCGACCGACGGCTTCGTGGAAACGATCCAGTCCATCACCCGCAGCGAGATGGAGGAATTTCACCGCCTCCATTTTGGACCTCGGGGGTTGGTCATTGCCATTGTGGGCGCGATCCACCCGAAGAAAGCCGTCGAGGAGGTGGAACGCTATCTGGGCGGCTGGCAGGTTCCGGGTCAGAAGGAAGCGCCGCCTCTTCCTCCGCTCAAGCCTGTTCGCAGGACGAAGAAACGTCACCACCCGATAAAGGGAAAATCGCAATCCGATATTATCGTGGGCGTGGTTGGACCCAGGCGCAAAAGCCCCGATTACATGGCGGCATCTCTGGGCAATTCGGTGCTGGGGCAGTTCGGCATGATGGGGCGCATCGGCGGCGTGGTGCGCGAAAAATCGGGCTTGGCATATTACGCCTACTCCAGCCTGCACGCGGGGACGGGTCCCGGCAGTTGGGAGGTGGCGGCGGGCGTGAACCCGTCGAATGTGGGCAAGGCGCTTGGTTTGATCGAAAAGGAACTGCGCCGTTTTGTGAAATCCGGCGTGACGAAAGAAGAACTGGCGGACAGCCAGGCAAATTACATCGGACGCCTGCCGCTTTCGCTCGAATCGAACAACGGCATGGTCAGCGCGATTCTGAACATTCACCGTTATGACCTCGGCATGGATTATTACCAGCGTTACGAGTCGCTTGTCCGCAGTGTGACCCGCGATGACGTGCTGGAGACCGCGCGAAAATACATAGACCCGGAGCGCCTCGTGATTGCCGTGGCGGGACCGTAATGAGGGCGGTATGAATTTGCGAACCGGCGTTGACCTGATCGAGATTTCGCGCGTGCGTGAAGCGGTGGAGCGGCACGGAGAACGCTTCCTGAGGCGAATTTTCACCGAAACGGAACGACGCGAATGCGGGGGGCGCATCCCTTCGCTGGCGGCGCGGTTCGCCGCCAAGGAGGCGGTTGCGAAGGCATTGGGCTGCGGTATTGGCGATGTGGGCTGGCTGGATATTGAAATCCGTTCGGATGACAGAAATGCCCCCTACCTGGTTTTGCATGGGGAAGGGGAGCGGCTGTCAAAGCAGTTGGGGTTGAGGACCTGGTCGGTGAGTCTGAGCCATACGGAAACCCAGGCGGTTGCGTTCGCGGCGGCTGTCGGTTAAAGAACAACCTCCCGCACTGCCAGTAATGCGGGAGGCTTAAGGACAATCGAGATCGCCCGCGGCGAAGGTTGCGGGCGGTCTCGATTTTACTTCTGGTCTTCGACGCCGATCCAAAAATGACCGGGCATGACCGAACGATAGGGGCGGATGACCATCTTCCCAAACTCGAATTGCTTTTGCCCGGCTTCCAACATGCTGGGGTGCACGAGGCACAGGTCGGGGACGCGCCCAAACTTCTTGCTGTAGTAGTCAATGGCTTTTTGGATTTTCACGCTCAATGTGGTGCGCGGGTCGTTATCGAACCATAACATTCCGGTGTGCATAATCGTACCTGCCTTTCATTGTCCAATGGCGGGAAGCCAGAAACTCAAGAGGTGACGCTCCTCGCGCATGGCGAACTGAATGCCTGCGGTCAGATGATCGAGGGTGTGACTGCGGTTACCGGTAAGGAGATATGCGGCTTCGGCGTCCTTTACATGACCGAACAGGCGGGTGTGGAAGAACTCCAGCCAGGCTGTCAGGTTGTGGGCTGTCGAAGAATTCAAGGTGATGAACAGCCATACCCGGCGGCTCGATCCGCGCAGGAGAAGCCAGCGCAGGTTCTGCTGTGACGATTCATCCAGATTCGTGATTGCCTCCAGGTCGTCAATCAGGAGCAGAACGGATTGATCCCCGCCTTTGTTGCGGTGCGCCCAGACGACCAGCGATTGCAGGAGTTCAATGATGTTCTCGCCCTGCACGTCGTAAATGCCTGCGTTGTTCCGGCTGGCGGGAATGGACTTCCATTCGTTGGGGCGGGATGTGATCACGCCATATTGGACCTGTTCCGGGGTGTGGAGCATATCTGCGGCGCGCGCGATGGTTTGCAGGAATTTCGTTTTGCCGCTGCCGCTGCCGCCGGCGATGAGAATGGGACCGGGAACGGGATCGCTCAGGTTGAGGAGGACAGGCAAACCGTCGTCTGCCATGCCGAGGAAGAGCGCCTCATGCGGCAGGGGGGAGATGTCGGCGAGGACAGAATTCAGGGTTGGCAGGTCAGCCATCGGCGGAGTCTGAGGCGCGGCAGATGTCGAAAGCGCCTGCTCCTCCTGCGCAAGTTCTGTCAGGGCTTCTATCATCAGGGCAAAGCGGTTCGCGTTATCCATAATAGAACATCCGTTCTAAATAATAATCCAATCATGATTGAATGTCAAGGGTCGGGTCGTGATGTTTATTTCAAGTTCATTGCCGTCCAAATTACTTGACGCTCTGAATTGTTTTGGTATAATCTGCTCGCTTAATGCCTCGCCGACGTAGCTCAATCGGCAGAGCACCCGCCTTGTAAGCGGGCGGTTACGAGTTCGATTCTCGTCGTCGGCTCTGGATTGCCGGTTGAGGATTAAGTCGGTGATCCTTTATACCGTACATGGGCAGTTACCCAAGTGGCCAAAGGGGACTGACTGTAAATCAGTTGTCAGAAGACTTCGGAGGTTCGAATCCTTCACTGCCCACCTGCGCCGAACGTTGATCGGCGCTCCCCAAACGGGGAACAGCACGTCAAGCCCTCATAGCTCAGTCGGCAGAGCACACCCTTGGTAAGGGTGAGGTCACGGGTTCAAATCTCGTTGAGGGCTCAGTTGCTGAAAAGCATTCTTGTAAACCATAAGGAGATTCGGAAAATGGCGAAGGAAAAGTTTGACAGAAGCAAACCGCATCTGAACGTGGGGACGATGGGGCACATTGACCACGGCAAGACGACGCTGACAGCAGCGATCACG
>QMIW01000017.1 GCA_024434165.1 Chloroflexota bacterium
TTTAGAAAACAAATTCCTGCTCATGCCGCCGTCCTCGGCGGCGGGGACGCCGCCGGGAGCGTATTTTTGTAAAATTTATTTCGACCGACTACTTAACAAAGCTCACGCCGCCGTCTCGACGGCGGTTTCCGAGGGAATCTTGCGCCGGGGAAAGTGTCCAGAATGGGTACTGCGTCTCACCTGCACCCATCGGCGAACGGCGGCGCAAGGAGCAATTTAGGATTTTGCTCCTATTTGTACGATAGAGAAATTATAAGAAGAGCCAGCATCTCGCTGGCTCTTCCTCTGTGGTTACGGCTTGTTCTTGCCTTTATCGTCGTCTTTGTCCTTGCCCTTCTCCCGGTTTTCCTGACCGTTGCCCTGGTTTCCATTGTTCCCCTGTCCGTTGCCCTGACCATTATTCCCGTTACCGTTTTCCTTTTCCTTCTGCAGGGCGGCTGGCTCTCCTGCGGAATTATCCGCCCTGCCAGACATGACACTGCCGAGGTTCTCGCCCTTTTTCAGCGATTTGACCACGTCGCCCCAGTTATCCGGCGTGGAGCCATCCGCAAGGGTGATACCGCTGTAATCGCCGCTTTGTTTGGCATCCAGCAGGGCGGTAAATGTGGAGGTGTCGCCGTCTATCTGGTTGGTCAGCCATAACGCCTGGGCAATCACGCCGAAACCGAAGCCGTTCTCGTGATATTCCATGATGGTCTCGTAGTCAACGCCGAGCAGTTCGCTGAAGAAATCTCCCAGCGCCGAACCCACCGGGTGTTCCTTTTCCGGTTCCTCGGTCGGAGGCTCTGGAAGGACCTGCGAAGGGTCAATGGTAATCTCGGTATTGAGGGCATCCTCGTTGACGGTCGTCTCGCCGGTGGCGGGATCGGTGGTCACCAGCCCGAGGGCTTCCGCCGTCTCCAGGCTGAGAAGGACGGTTTGGGCTGCCCCGATCGAGTCCAATAGGGTCACAGCCGCGATGGTTTCGCCGGTACCCGGGTCGGTTTGCAGTTCGATGGATTGGATCGTGCCGGTGATCGGCGCGGGCTCCTGGGCGAACACAACGCCCGTGGAGGCGGTCAGCAAGACCGCCGCAAGCAATATGCCGGTAAGTATCTTTTTCATGATTTTCTCCTTTCTAATCTGAGACAACGCAAAACTGCTCGCTGCGCCGCCCCTGGCGGTTCGCGCCCGGTGTTGCGCTGTACGGATGACCGCATTTTATATCGTTATGAACGCGGCTTCACTTTCAGTCCTGAAAGGAGGGGAGTACCAAAGTACCATCCATTAAAGGTTTACTAAGAAACCCGAGTTGCTGCCTTGGTTTCAAGAGGCTTCCCTCACCCCAAACAAGGTTATATATTCCGGGATGACTTCCCCCTTTCCCGATGGGAGAGGGCAGGGTGAGGGCTTTGGGCGGGGAACCTAGAAAATCTATTGGAAGGTGGCAACTTGAGTTAAGAATTTTTGTGAGTATTTGTTAATGTCCGAATATTCCCCGCGATATTCCTCGGGAAGCATCGAAGCGATTCGAACCATCATCTCATCCACGATTTCCTGGCGCATCTCCGCGGTGACTTTCAAACCCTCAACCTTCAACCTAAACGGCTCGCCCACGCGGACGTGGAAATCGGTGCGTTTGAAGCGCTTCAGGTTTTTGAGGAATACTTCGCCGCCCCAATGCGCCACCGGCAGAATCGGCGCGCCGGAACGCAGCGCCAAAATCACCGCGCCGGGGTGGGCGCGCAGCAGCCGCCCGGTTTTGTTGCGCGTCCCTTCGGGAGCGATGCCGAAAATGTACCCGTTTTCCAGCGCACGCAGAGCGTCCTTGAGCGCTTTCATATCCGCCTCGCCGCGCCGGACCGGGATGATATCCCACGCGCCGAACACCCAGCGCAGGAATAGGTTATCGAACGCCTCGGCTTTGCCCCAGCCCGAAATTTTGCGCGGCTGCAGCAGCGTAGCCAGCACAGGGACTTCGATCTGCCCGGTGTGATTCGATATGACGATCAACGGTCCCTGCATGGGGACTTTCTTTAATTCGTCCGCATCCATGCGGATGGTCAGCCGGAAGTAAACGCGCAGAATGCTTGTAATGATCCACTTTGAAATATTCATGAAGGCTCAGGCGGTGATGATTTCCAATTCCTGCGGGAGCAGTTCCAGGGTCAGATGAGAGCCGTCGAGGCAGATGAACTCGCCGTCTGCATGGGCGGGGAAGGTCAAATCCAGCGACCGGATCGAAATCCTTTTGGCGCGCTTCATTTGAATCTCCGGCAGAGAGGCTTGCGTGCCTTTGATGAAATGCGGGATCATCTGCAAAATGCGCCCCTTGCTGGCGGTCTCCGCAATGCACAGGTCGAAGTAGCCGTCGTCTGGCTGGGAGTTGGGCGCCATTTGAAAACCGCCGCCCATGCGCCTGCCGTTCATCACCGAGATCATCAGGGAGGTTTGTTTGATGGTCTCCCCGTCGTCGAGGACGATTTCCACCTGCGCCGGGTTGTAATAAAGGAAGACCGTCTTGAGGACGCCGATGAGATAGGCGGGCAAGCCGCGCGTCCAGCGCACTTTGATGGCTTCGTTGCCCACCGCCGCATCGAACCCAACGCCGATGCCGTTGCCGAAATAACGACCTTCGGGATAATCGCCGCCTTTCACAAAGCCGATGTCAATCTTTTTGCGCTTGTTCCCAAGCAGCGCGGCGAGTCCGTTTTCCAGGTCGGTGGGGATGCCCGTGCCCCCGGCGAAGTCGTTGCCGGTGCCGATGCCAAGCACGGTGAAGGCTGCGCTGTTGTATCCCGCCTTTTTGGCGCGCATGAGTCCGTTAATGGCTTCGTTGACCGTCCCGTCGCCGCTGGCGCATACGATCACGTCGAACCCTTCGCGGACGGCGCTCTCGGCGAGTTCGGCGGCGTGCCACACGCGCTCGGTGCGCACGAGCGTAAAATCCACCCCGCGCTCCTTCAAATAAGTTTCGATTTGTGGAATGGACCTTTCGCCAAGTCCCCGCCCGGATATGGGATTCACGATGACATAATATCTCACAGTTTGCTCCAAGAACAGGATGGCGGGAGTTTATCTTTTGTGCGGCTGGTTGTCAATCTACCGCGGCTTGTGTTTCAGGTAATCGTCGGGCGTATCCAGGTCTTGCAGAATGGCTGGCGTGCCGCTTTCCACATAGAGGATTTCCGCGTTGTGCCGGTTCAAAAAATCGCGCATGGTTGCGGGCTCGCGCATGGAGAGGATTTCGTCCCAAAGCGCCCGCGCCGCCAGCCAGGGATGCCCGCGCCGCATGTGATAACTCGGCACGACCAGGTTGGATTTTGTCTCTTGAAACGCTTCACAGACGAGCCGCACGCTTCCTTCCCGGACCTGGGGCTGGTCGCCGAGACAAATGAGCGCTGCCTCCGCCTGTCCTTTTCCATCCTGCCCTGGCAGGATGGAGGACGGAGATCCCAGCAGCGCCCGCAAACCGCATTGCAGAGAGGTGAGCATCTCGCCGTCATCGTTGAGAACGATATGCAGGTCGTCATTCGTAATTCGCCCGGCGATTTCGGAGTTGGTTACAAGGACGATATCTTCGATCCCCGCCGCCCGAATGGTTTGGATGACCCTGCCAAGCACGGTCGTTTCGCCCCAGGGCATCAGCATCTTGGGCTGACCCATGCGGACGGACCTCCCGGCGGCTAATACAATGGCTGAAACCTTCATCGTCAATGACCAATCTCTGCTCACTACTCGCTACTCTCTACTCTCTTCAACCGTTCATAATCTTCTGGTTTGTCCACATCGAAGAGCAGAATGTCGTCGTGCCAGGGCAGGTATTCCACGCGATGTTTGTCGAACACGGCGCGTCCGCCGGTGTCGCCCGTCAGTTGCAGGAGGTCGGGAAAGGCAACTTTATCGAACAATACCGGGTTGGCGCGGCGTTCTTCGAGGACGAGCGGCGCAAGGATGGGCGAGAGGCTGTTTGAGTGTGTTTCAACCAAAGCGCGGATGACTTCGACGGGAATTTGCGGCTGGTCTGCCAGCAGGAAGATGGCGGCGCCAACATTCGGGGTCAATGACCGAATGCCCGCCCGGACCGATGTGCTTTGTCCCTGCTCATACTCCGGGTTGTGGACGATGCTCACGGGCAGGTCTCTTAAGCAGGATTCGACGTCGGCGTGGTAAAAGCCTGTCACCGCCACCACAGGCTCGAGTCCCGAATGAAGCGCGGTTTCGGCAACGTGCCGCACGAACGGTTTGCCCTTCCAATCCAGTAATTGCTTGGGCGCTCCAAAGCGGGTGGATTTTCCCGCCGCGAGGAGGATGCCCGCCGTGCGTTCCAGCGTATTGAACGTTTCCCGTTCCAGCGAACCGACGATGACCGATTCGAAATGCTTGAGCAAACCGCGCGCCATGCCGCCGCCGATGGCTTGCAGTTCGGGCGTATCTGCCTGGTTGAGCAGCGCGATGCGGCGGGCATGCGGCGGAATGTTCTTCAACCCGCCCTGCGGATGGGTGAGTACGTCCAGGATGGCTTGCGGTGTGATGGGGTCGCCGTGCGCCAGCCCGCTGAGGCGCGAAAAAAGTTCGGCGCGTTGAACGTGCTCATCGGCGAGCGGCTTGCCGATTGCGCCCAGCCCGGCAATGAGGATGACGATGTCGCTGAAAGGCGGGATGGGCGGCTCGTGTTCGGCGGGAGCCTTGAGCGGTTTCTGGCGCGAGCCATCGGCTTCGATCAGGAGGGGAATCGCTTGTTTTGCCGCCTTTTCGTGTAGCCAGTTGAGAACGGCTTCTGATACCGGTTTTGTGCGCTCGTTTTCGATCTCCCCTGTGACCAGCGTTATGCCTTCGGCGGGCAGTTGAATCTCGCGCGGGTCGTGTGCGATGATGTGCCGGTCTGCCAGCGGGACCTGCCAAACCCCAAGGTGCGTGGTTGCCGTTACGAGGACCGGGGTATCGAACTGCCGCGCCAGTTGAAAGAGGGCAGTGGTCTTTCCGCCCGCGCCTGCAAGGCTGACGGTTTTGTTCGGGTTGGAGGAATCCAACCGCAGGGCATGCGCGAGGTTCATGCCCGAATTGTAAAACAAAAAGGGCGCTTACAAGGTCTTGCTGCGTTCGTCAATGATGTTCTTTATATCTTCGACGAGGCTGGGGTTTCCGGCGCGCCCGCCCTTGGGGAAGATGCCGAATATTTTGATGGGGAGATATACCACGCTGATTACGGCGTTGGTCAGCCCAAGCAGAGCGCCAAATGTGTACGGCATTGCCAGCGAAAGCATGACCGAAATGACCAGCACGGTGCCTGTCGCCATGATGATCTGCATGACATCCGCCCATCGGTAATTGCAATTGCGCTGGCGGGCGACGAAATAACCCAATCCGATATTTAGAAACGGTTGAATGAACAGACCAATCTCTGGCAGCCCCACGACCAGGGAAATGAGGATGTACAATCCAAGTACAAGGCACATGCTGGCTCCTTTCGTGTGCCGGAATACCTTTTTTGGGGAGACCCGTCCCGAAACAAACTTCAAGACTCCGGGGATGCTGCAATGAAACCACATCCCTGTATTCTTCCCGAAGGACGTATAATAGAGGCGCTTATGACTGCGGCAGGATGGAAGGGCGCTGCGTATGGATAAACCCATCGCTTTAATCGTTGAAGACGACCGCGACATCGTCGCCTTGTTCCGGCATGTGCTCGATATCGCCGGTTATCAGACCGAGATCGTGCTCGACGGCAGGGACGCGATGGACCGTCTCGGAATCCTGACGCCCAACATCGTCCTCCTCGATCTGCAGCTGCCGCGCCTCTCCGGGGTGGAAATCCTCAAGAACATGCGCGACGACGAGCGTCTGAAGCGCGTCCCGGTGGTGGTCATCACCGCCTATGCCCCCATTGCCGACAGCCTGCCTGTCGAACCGGACCTGCTCCTGCTCAAGCCGGTGGATATCAACCAACTCAGCAGTCTCGTCCAGCGATTGCAAGCCACGCAAGGCGCGCTCAACGAACCCGCCCACGACAAGGTAACGGGTTTGTATACTTTCTCCTTCTTCACCGTACGCCTTGCCTTCTCCCTCGAACGCATCAAACAAAGTTCCTTCCGCCGCTTCGGCGTGTTGTTTGCAGAAGTGCCCCAGTTCGCAGACCTCAAACACCAGCTTTCGTTGAACGAATTGAACAGTTTCATGCGCAAACTGGCAGACCAGTTCCGCCTCACGCTTCGCCCTACGGACACAATGGCCTGGTCGCCGAACGATGGAGTCTTTCTCACGCTGATAGAAGAGATACCCAGCCCCGAGGCGCCCCTGCGCATCGCCGGGCGCATGCGGGACAGCATGAAGCGCTTCCTCGATATGAACGACACCGGGCTGGACCTGCGCGTGAACCTGGGCGTCCTGTTGTGCGACTCGGAATATGAAGACGCCCAGCAGGTGCTGAGGGACATCGAAACAGCCCGCGGACAACTGCGCGCGGGCATGTATACCAACCCCTCGATCTTCGACCGTGAAATGTTGAGAGCGCGCCGATAGCGAACCACTATGGAACGGCGTGCGCCAAAAGGCGCGGAAATTTCCTGAGAATCCTGCCGTAGATTTCGGGGGAAATCTCGTAAATGCGGCTTAAAATTTCCTCCACCTGTTCGGGGCTGGCATCTTTCTTGCGGCTCATCTCGATTTCGAGCCTTTCGAGGTCGTGCCCCAGGTTGTGGATTTGTTCTTCGGTCAGGTTTTCGTCCTTCCACATGGTTTCGTAGATCGTATCGAGGCGCGAGGTCATCTTCACGCCCTGCTCCGCCAGCCAGTCGTGGACGGCGGCGTACGCCGCCACCGAGGAAATACGCGGCAGGTTGTGCTTTCCGTGAATGGGGTCGGCGTCCGGCACGTCGCCGTGCACGCGCATCCAGCGCATTACACGCCGCATCTTGTCCGCCATCGCTTCACGCTGGTCGTCCTGCCATTGGATGTGTCCCGGCACGACGATGTCCTTCGTCATGCGGTAGACCTTTTCGAACGGCGGGGGGTCGGCGATGACTTGCCTGCGAACATCCACCGGTTTGACCGCTCCCGCTTTTTTCTTTTCCTTTGATTTTCCGCCGCCAGTCTTTTTGCGTTCCCTCCCGCCTGCTCCTGCGCCCCCTGCTTTCTTCGTCTTTTGATACGCTCTCACGGCGCGCCTGCCTTCACCCTCCAATTGACCCTTCACCCAATCCACGACAAAATCCTCGATCTCGCTCTCGAATTTGTCCCGAATTCTTTCCGGCACCTCCTCGCGGTACCATTCCCTGAACCTGCACCAAATGCGGTTTCGTTGATAGTCGCAACTCATGGCGTCTCCTTTCTGGTCCATCGTTGCACATTTTCATTATGGCACGACGCCGCATGAACTTCAATAAGCAGTACGGGAATTGGATTTGTTCTATCCGAAAAGACTATGCCTTGAGGCGATCCTCGTGCAATTTGGCGAATACCGCTTCCAGCACGCCGCCCGCCACCGCCAGCGATTTATCCGAAACCAGGCGGCACAACTCCGGGTCGCTGCGTGCGTCCACGTCGCCGATCTTCATGCCCTCGGTCACTTCCACGCGCGGATGAATCAAGCCGCGCAGAACGCCGTTGAACGGGCTGACGATCGCAGCATCGCCGACTTTTGCAATACGTTCTCCCTCCCTGCATGGATCCCCAATATCCTTGAACGGCTCTACGAACCCCGATGCGGGCGCCCTCAACACGCGGCGCGGGTCGCCGTCGGGTGCGCGGCTGTCGGGTTGAGCCGCTCCCTGCCAGTGGACCCTGCCGAGGGTATGACTGCGGCGGGTTTCGATCACAGCGTGGCAGTTCTCGCCGGCGGTGAATCCGGGTCCAAGTCCGATATGAAGCGGGACCTCCAACGGCAAAGGTTCGGGTTCGGTCTTCAGCAGCCGCGCATCCACTACAAAGGTCGAATGCGGGCTGGTCAAAAACTGGTTGCGGAGGATGTTCGCCTGCGGGTCAATCAGCACGGGGATTTCCCCCGCCTCCAACGTGACCTGGAGTTGGTCCGCCGAGACCAGGCGCGCCGTTACGCCCTCGACGGTCTGCTCGCCCTCATAGACCGCCTCTGAAAAGCAGACCGTGCGGCGCACGGCAAGCGGTTTATCCAATTCGAGGATGACCACCGGGAAGCCGACGCGGTGCAGCCGGAGCGCGACCCCGCTGGCGAGGTCGCCGCCGCCGCGAATGAGGATGAGGGGATTCATGAAATTTCCTGTGGGGCTTTATTTGTCTGTTCCTGCAATAATAACCCGAAAGTATATGTGCTGACATAAATGAAAATGAACAGCGCGGAAAAAACGCTGATGAACACAATGGATTGCAGGCTGGGGTTGGCGGCGTAATGCAGGAACTCCGCCAGCCGCTGCTTCGGGCTCAGGAGCAGGTCCCACGAATTCCAGCGCAGGAAGCGCCCAATGTAAATGCCGAGCGCACCCAATACGCCCACCGTGCCGACGAAGAGCCAGCCTGCGATGCGCCCAAACTCGCGGCGCACGATGCTCTGCATCAGAAATAGGGAAACCATGCCCAGCGACAAGCCCGTCCATGCAAACCACAAAAGGAGGAGTACGTCAAACCAAAGCGGGATATGCGGTTTGGGGTCGCTGAGGTGCAGGAGGTCGGTCAGGATGTAAGGCGCGTTGGGGAAGAAAATCAGCCAGAGTCCGGCGGCGAAGGGCAGGGTCAGCAGGATGGATTTCCGGCTCCAGGAAAACGCAGTGGCGGCGTATGCCAGCCCAAGCGGAATCCACGCCAGGAAGATGTTCCAGACGAGAAAGGCATACTCGCCTGAGCCGCTCATCCTTACCCGCAGGCGGAACAACATCAGGGAGAGCAGGGTCGCTCCGCACAACTGGGCAAAGATTGTCAGGCGGAACCTGTAAGGTTGGATGTATTTGTAAAGGGTTTTCATTTGGATGCCTCCGTTGTCCAGCAGATTGTAAACTGCCCGGCTTTCAAAGGCTTGCAATGACTCGCGGGTTTCGATTCTCAGCCTTTCCCTGGATTGACCTGGGAGGGCTGGGTGCTGGCGAGTTGTTCCGGCGTGCTTTGCGCGCGGCTCGTCTGCTCCTGGAGCATGTGACTGAACGAATAAAGCAGGAGGTACACGAACAGGAAGAAGAAGGTGTAAAGGATTGTGAACGCCGCAAGCCGCATGCTTGGGTCAACGACGATGCCGAGGATTTCAAAGGCGGTTTCCGCCGGGTCTTGCAGGATATCCCACGAGTTCAGGCGCACGAAACGTCCGATGTAAATCCCGAAACTGCTTGCCGCGGAGATGACGAAAACGAATACCCAGCCAACCCAACGCCCAAAGGTGCGCGCGACGATATCCTGCATGAGATAGAGCGAGATCACGCCCAGGAGCGTCCCGGTCCACGAATTCCAGCCGACGATGATGACGTCGTACCAGAGCGGCGCGCCGTACCCGCCGGAACGGGCAAGGTCCTGCAGGTCAGTGAGCATGTAGGGCGCATTCGGAAAGAAGATCAGCCACAGGAAGGCGATGACCGGGATGACGAGATACAGCCAGATGCGCCGCCACGAAACGGCGTGCGCCACATAGGCGAGGATGAAGGGAATCCAGGCGAGGAACAGGTTCCAGATCAAGCCGGCGTGACGGGTCGAATCGGTGTACGCCACGCGCGCCAGCACCAGCAGAATGCAGACCAGACAGGCGAGGTTGAGCAGGACAAAGACGGCAAGGTTGTGCCGGTTTCGATAGACGAAGTTTTTCAGCCGGTTATACATGATTTATCGGGAGCGCAGGTAAACGATGAGATCAACATCGCCGGGGGAGTGCCCAAGCGCGGTGAGCATGGCGGCGGCTTCGGCGCGGTGCTGAGTCCCGTGATTGATCAGGTGCGCCATCACATGCCAGAGGATATCCTCTTTGGGGTCTCCGCGCGTGGTCTTGTAATGGAAGATGGAGTTGAGGCGTTCGTCGGTCACCGCAGCGGCGAATTCGCTCAAGGACCGGTCTTCTTCCTGCAAACGTGCGCGGAGCGAATCGAACGTTGGAAAATCCTCCGGCTTGATCCACACGCTCGGCGAATCGCCCTCCCAGCGTTTGCGCCAGATCCACTCGGCGAAGAGAATGTGAGTCAGCGTGCCGCGCAGCCCTCCGTGAGGATACGCCGCATCGGCGAGGAACTGCTCCGGGGTCAGGTTCGAGGCGGCGGCGAGGATTTTTTCGTTTGCCCACCGGTTGTATTGATAGAGAAGTTGGATGTCTTCCTTGTTCATGATGACTGCCTTTTCAGAAACTCCAGCAAAATCGGGTTGACTTCACCGGGCTTTTCGTAGTGAGGGATATGACCGCAGTTCTCGATCACGTGGAATTCTGCGTGGGGGATGGCGTCGAGAATATCCGCGCTGTGCTCGAACGGGACGGTGGTATCCTGCCTGCCCCAAAAGAGCAGGGTGGGTTTTTTTAGTGCGCCAACCCGCCGGTATGTGCCGGCGAACGAACCCAGCATGCCGGTGCGCATCGTGGAAAGGATGGCGCGCTTGAAGCCCCGGTACTGCATCTGGATTTTGTACCTCGCCTGGAATTCCTTCACCAGCTGCGGCGTGAACAGATCCGCTGCGATGCCCTTCACCAGGTTTGCGCTTCCGAACAGACCGAAGAACAGTTCGCCAGCCACCGGCATGGTCACCGCTTTGAGCAGCGGCGAAAGAGGGATTGCCTTCGCCCCGGCGGGGTCTATCAAAACGTGCCTGGCGACGCGGTCGGGATATTTATCAACGAATGAAGCCGTAATGGGTCCGCCCATCGAAAGCCCGACCAGGTTCACCTGCTTGAAATCCAGCGCGTCCAGCAGTTCTTTCAACTGGCGCACGAACAGATGAACATCGTAGCGGACGGGCGGTCTATCCGAGTAGCCGCGCCCAAACAGGTCGTAGCGCAGGACGCGAAACCCCTGCCTGCATAGAAAGTCGAACGTGGGGTCGTAGATGAAATACGGCACGGAGAACCCGTGAACCAGTACCACGGAAATCCCGTTTTCGCCTCCGCCGGTTTCATAGTGGGTGACGCCGTCTGAAAGCGCGACGAACGCCCCGTCCGCTTCCCGGCGGGCGGCTTGATCCATTTGCCTGGTTTCATCCAGATAGGGGAATGGCATGGTTGACGAAAGACGTACCGCAAAACTCATTTTGCTTCCCGCCTGCGGCGCAAGACAGATGCCGCGCAAGATGAATCTTGCGGTACGAAATGTTACTTGATTTTGCCGAGCGCCCTTAACACGCGCTCGGGCGTAAAGGGAAACTCGTTGATCCACACACCGGTGGCGTCATGGATGGCGGCGGCAATGACGGCGGCGACCGGCAGGTAGGGCAGTTCGCCCATGCCGCGCGCCCCCCATGGTCCGTTCGGGTCCGGCACTTCGACCACCACCGAATCCACTTTTTCGGGAATATCCCAAACGGTGGGAATGAGATAGGTGCTGAGCTGGTCGGTCAGCACGCGCCCGTCTTTTGTCTTGAATTCTTCCAGCACGGCGTACCCATGCGCCTGCACGATTGCGCCTTCGATCTGCCCGACCACCAGGTCTGGGTTGATGGCTTTGCCCACGTCGTCGGCGGAGGTGATGCGGAGCACGCGCACGTGACCGGTCTCGGTATCCACTTCCACTTCCGCGGCTTGCGCCACATACGCATACTGGAAGTTGGGCATGGAATAGCCGGTTTCCTTGTCCATCGGAGTGGTGGGCGGGGCGAAATACGAAAACTCCGCCACCGCGGGGCGCTCTTCGGCTTTCCATTTTTCGAGCGCCTGTTCCGCCGCGCCTCGAACCGCGTTGCCTGCCATGAACGTCAGGCGCGAAGCGGATGCCGAACCGGGGTTTCCCTGCGTGGCAGAATCCGAGGTGCGCAATTCGATCATCCCAACCGGCACGTTCAACACTTCCGCCGCCATTTGTGAGATGACCGTGTGAAAGCCCTGACCGACTTCCGCCCCGGCGTGATGCAGGACGACCCGTTCGATGTTCCCGTTGCCGTGAATTTCCACCTTCGCCCAGCAGTTCTCCTTGTAGCCAAACGAGAAGCCGACGTTTTTAAAGCCAGCCGCAAAACCCCGCCCGCGGACAACCGCGCCTTGCGGTTGGCGTTTCGCCCTTTTGCCAGCCTTCCTCCAATTGAACGAATCGCGCGCGGCTTCGATGCACTCGGCGATGCTCACCGGGTTGGGGGCGGGCGTGCCCACGCCCAGCGTATCGCCGTTCTTGAGCGCGTTCTTCAAACGGAACTCCACCGGGTCCATGCCGAGTTTTTCGGCGAGTTTATTCATCTGGCTTTCCGCCATGAACAGGGCTTGCGGCGCGCCGAACCCGCGGAACGCCGCGCCCGGCACATTGTTGGTGTACACGCCGTACACATCCGTTTTGACGTTGGGGATGTAATACGGTCCTGTGGATGTAATGGCGGAGTTGCCAAGCACCTTGTTGGTGGTGTACATGTATGCGCCGCCGTCGCCGATGATCTCGTTTTCGGCGGCGACCAGCTTGCCCTCTTTGGTTGCGCCCCATCTGGCTTTCAGAATCACGGCGTGGCGTTTGCCGTGTCCGATGATCGATTCGCGGCGCGACCAGACGATCTTCACCGGCCGCTTCAATTTCATCGCCGCCAGCGCAAGGACGATTTGCACCGAGAGGTCTTCGCGCCCGCCGAAGGCGCCCCCAATGGCAGGATAGATTACGCGCACCTGTTCTTCGGGCAGATCCAGCGCGTGGGCAATGGATTTGCGGTCCGCATGAGTCCACTGACCGGCGCTCTCGACCACAACGCGCCCTTCTTCGTCAAGGTATGCCAGCCCCGCTTCGGGCTGCAAATAAGCGTGTTCCTGCACCGGCGTGCGATACTCTTCCTCCACGATCGCGTCCGCCTGGGCGAAGCCTTCATCCACATTCCCTTTGCGGATTTTGTAATGGACGCAGATGTTCGAGTCGCCCCGGTCCGGGTGGAGGCGGGGCGCATCGGGACGCATCGCAATGACCGGGTCCAGAAGAGGCGGAAGGTCTTCATAATCCACCTCGATCAATTTCAGCGCCGCATTCGCCTGGACCTCGGACTCTGCGACGACAACCGCAACCTGATCCCCCACGAAGCGGACGATGTCGGTGTACGGCTTGCCTGCTCCCGGTCCGCACAAGACCGGCTGGTCGGGAATCTGCAAACCGTATTCGTTGACCGGAACATCCTTTGCCGTGTACACCGCAACGACGCCGGGCGAGGCAAGCGCTTTGTCAATGCGGATATCCTTCACCCTTGCGTGCGGGCGCTCCGCAAAGAGGATTTTCATGAACAGCATGCCGGGTTTGGTCAGGTCGCCGGAGTACAGCGTTTCGCCGGTGACTTTGCCGCGCGCATCCACGCGCGATTGGGAGGTTCCAATGGAATGGTCGGACATGGCTTCCTATCGTTTGTATCGTTTCACCTTGATGTTGGGCGGCGGCACGTCGAGCGGACCATAGCGCGACGGGGTCATGATCCCATGGATGAATGCGTACACCACGGAAATGATTCCGCTCAGCAGCACCACATAAATGAAGGACATGGCTGCATAGGCGTAAAAGTTCGCAGTGTTGGTGACGGGAGCGAGCAAAGACATCAAGCCGCTCGAACGATAAAAGAAATCCGGGTAGCGCGGCGTCCCCAGCAATTGATAGGGGATCGCCCAGTTGTTGTCGAGACCGAACTTGATGGTCTCGACGCCCGCCACGATGGAAATGGCGGGGATGATGAGCATCATCAAGCAGCCAATGCCGCGCCACGCATAATGGGGCTCGCGGCGCTTCTCCTTGCCTCGCTTTACCACTGAACTTTGATATTTGCTCATTTCAGAACCTCAGGATTGGGATTTTGCGGCTTCTTCGATGGCTTGGACGATCTTGTAATAACCCGTGCAGCGGCACAGGTTGCCGGTGATGGCTTGCTCGACTTCGTGCTTTGTTGGGTTGGCTTTTTCCTCGAGCAGTTTCGCGCCGGACATGATAAAGCCGGGGATGCAGTACCCGCATTGCACAGCGCCGTGCTCGATGAATTTTTTCTGTACGGGATGGAGCCTCCCCTCTCCTGAAGGAGAGGGGCTGGGAGTGAGGTCAGCCAGTCCCTCCACGGTGACGATCTCCGCACCGTGTGCACGGGGCGCCGGCACTAGGCAGGACATGACCGCCTGCCCATCCAAAAAGATGGTGCATGCGCCGCATTCGCCTTCGGCGCAGCCTTCTTTTGTGCCAGTCAACATGCCCTCTTCGCGCAGAAGCCGGAGCAGGGTTTTGTCGAATCCATTATGGAAAGTGTATTTCTTTCCGTTGATGGTGGTTTCGATGGGGGATTCGGGGAATTTTGAATTTTGAATTCTGAATTCTGAATTTGTCCTCAACAGGATCGGCTTCTTTGGCATGCCCGCCTGTTCCTCGCCATCGCGGATGGCGGTCAGCCCGCGGCGGGTGATGACGCGCACCATTTCACTGCGATAGGCTGCCGAGCCGCGCACGTCGTCTATGGGTTTTGCCGATTTCACCGCGAGGTTCGCAGCTTCGGCGATGTTCTTATCGTTGAGTTTTTTGCCCGCCAGGAACTTTTCCGCTTTGGAGGCATGTGTGATGATGGGGGTCACTGCTCCCAGTGTGATCGAGGCTGATTTGACGGTATCCCCTTTGAGGTCCAGGATGATCGCGGCGTTGACGAGGGAGATCGCCTGGGCGCGGCGTAAAGCCAGTTTGATGAAGGTCCCGCGCTGCGATTTGGTCATCGCCGGGAACGAAATGTCCACCAGCAGTTCGTCCGGTTCCATCACGGTCTTGCGGACGCCGGTATAGAATTTTTTGAGCGGGACGACGCGCGTCTTCCCCGCCGAGACCAGCGTGACTTTGGCGCCCAGCGCCATCAGCGGGGTGATGGTGTCGTTGGCGGGCGAGGCGGTGATCAGGTTGCCGGCGATCGTACCGCGGTTGCGGATTTGCGGCGCGCCCACTTCCCACGCGGCGCGCGCCAGTGGATAGGCACGCGCCCGGATGAGTTTGGAGGCGGCGCAGTCGTTGTGCGTGACCAGCGCGCCGAGATGGATGACGTCGTCCTCGTCAATTGTGATTTGGGTCAGTTGGGGGATGCGCGTGACATCAATGAGGGTCTCGATGCCTTTGCGGACTCCGCGCTCGAGTTCGAGGATGAGGTCGGTGCCTCCGGCGACCACGCGGGCGCGTTCCCGTTTTTCCGCAAGGATGCGGAGGACCTCTTCAATGGATGTTGCGTTGATGTATTCGTGCCACATATGGTTTGGCAGTGTCATTGCGAGGCGAAGCCGAAGCAATCTCCTGTTGACTGGGAGATTGCTTCGCTCCTTTCAGCCGCTCGCAATGACATAAGTTACCGGCTTCCCGTCACCACTTCGGCGCGGCGCTCGAAGGTTTCGACCGCGAGACGGGCAAGCGAAGTGATGTTGCGAATGGCGGCAGGCAGGGCGGCTTCGTCGCCGAGGCTGGCTTCCACGTTGTCCAGCGCGTTTTTGACCTGGTCGCCCAGGTCGAAGAAGGCGGCGTCGAATTGATAGATCGCCTCGAGTTCCTTCTCGTTGATCTTGACCGCATCGAACAGACCGGAATATCCGCGCGCGGCGGTGCTGATCTTGTCAATGAAAGTGCGCAGGGAGAGGACCGCCTTTTCCATATCGTCCACGTATTTGATCATGCCGTTGTTGACGAGTTCCACCTGCAGGTTCGATGCGCGGCTCCACTGCTCTTCGAATCGGCGCGCCACGGTTTCCCGCAGGAGTTTATCTGCGTCGCGGCGGTTTTGCCGTTCCACATAACCGCCGAAACCGGGGATGTATCCGACCAGTTTCTTGAACGGGTCTACCTGACTGCTTACTTTTTCAAAAAAATCGCTCATGTGAGCCTCCTGCCATGATATACGCACTTCGTCGCATTAAGTCTTGCCAGCCCATTATAGCCGTAGTTTCTGGTTATAATCAAGCCGGGCAAAAACCCCGCATAAAAGGTGACAATGATCCCGCAGGAGATTGTCACCCGACATTCTTTTCAGGAGCAAAAGCCATGACAACCGACATTCAATCCCTGCTGGGCGCGCAGGCGGAATCCCTGCTGGGATTCAATTCGCCCAAGATTCCCAGGGAACGCCTTCACCTGCCCGGTCCCGATTTTCTCGACCGCATCTTTTTGCAATCCGACCGCAACCCCCGCGTGCTGAACAACCTGGCGCGGATTTACAACGGCGGACGCCTCGCCGGGACGGGATACCTGTCCATCCTGCCGGTGGATCAGGGCATCGAACATTCGGGCGGCGCGAGTTTCGCCAAAAACCCCGATTACTTCGACCCGGAGAACATCGTCAAACTTGCCATCGAAGGCGGATGCAACGCCGTCGCTTCGACCTTCGGGGTGCTGGGACTGATGTCCCGCAAATATGCGCACCGGATTCCGTTCGTGGTCAAGATCAATCACAACGAACTGCTGACTTACCCGAACAGTTATGAGCAGATTCTGTTCGGCACGGTGGAGCAGGCGTACGACATGGGCGCGGCGGCGGTCGGTGCAACGATTTACTTCGGCTCGGACGACTCGCATCGTGAACTGATCGAAATCGCGGAAGCGTTCGCGTACGCGCACGAACTCGGCATGGCAACCATCCTGTGGTGCTACCTGCGCAATTCGGCATTCAAAAAGGACAAGGATTACCACGTCTCCGCCGACCTGACCGGGCAGGCGAATCATCTCGGCGTGACGATCGAAGCGGATATCATCAAGCAAAAACTGGCGGAGAACAACGGCGGCTTCATCGCCCTGAACGCGGAAAGCGTCTCCTACGGCAAACTGGACAAACGCATCTACAGCGACCTGACCAGCGACCATCCGATTGACCTGTGCCGTTACCAGGTGGCGAACTGCTACATGGGACGCATCGGGCTGATCAACAGCGGCGGCGCCTCAGGCGAGAACGATTTTGCCGAAGCCGCGGCGACCGCCGTTATCAACAAGCGCGCCGGGGGACAAGGGTTGATCTCCGGGCGCAAAGCCTTCCAGCGCCCCATGAAGGACGGCGTGAAACTGTTGAACACGATCCAGGATGTGTATTTGGATAAGAGCATTACGATAGCGTAAAAAAGGAGCGCCGCCTCACCGACGGCGCTCCTTTTTTGTAGTTGGCTGAGACTCTAAATGACGCGAAATTCGCCGAAGGGTCCAGAACCGACGAAACCGTGTCGAGTGATTATTCCGTTCGCCCCGCGCAGCGGAGACGGGGTGCATACTGTGTTGAGCAGTTTTTGTTGTGCAAGGTTCGCCATTGAAATAAGAGACTGCCGCCAGCATAAGAGGATTTTCACATACAACTTAATCTTTAGCAAGAAACAAAATATAACTTGCGAATTAATTGTGCTTCCGAAGTTTGTCTATTACTTCAGAACGTATAACAGAGAGTCGAAAGAAAAAACTACTCAAAATCATGGCTGCACCTGCTTCTAGCATTGACCTTAAAAACCCAGGATCTAAAATAGAACTTAAGCCTACTACTCCATAAAACAGAAGAATGCCAAAAAATGTAAGTATTGCAAACTTTTGTCTATCATTCAACAACAAATATTCAACAAGGCTGCCACCCCACCAGCCTAAAGCAAATATGAGTGCAAGTAAAAGCGTCGAAGGAAAAATCCAATTATCTGCAATGAAGTTATATTCTGTTTCGCCATAAGCCATTGAATGGGCAATTGCTCGTAATCCACCCGAAAATGGAATTAAGGCGAAAAGAAAAAGCCCTATAAAAGATATTTTTGACTTCGTTTTCATTAGAATAGATTGTGCTTTCTACATTTGTTTTTCAAGGAACTGCCCAACGGCGAGCGACACCGCCCCGAGCGGAGCGAGTGGGGTGTACCTGCACTGGGGCGGGGACGGCGAAGCCGTCCAACCAGAAAAATGGTAAGGCGTGGAAAACTGCTTGGGATGTGCGCACGCCGCCGAAGGCGGCAGTCCCACCTGCCTGGCCGTTCGCCCCGCGCAGCGCAGCGGAGACGGGGTGCACGCTTTGTTGGGCGCATTCACACTTATGTAAACCTTTACGGATTTAGCGAAGGACTGCCCGTTGATAGAAAGATATCTACAAATGTTAAACTGCGTTCTTGATCTTCGTAAATGTAGATGAAATCTAATACATTCTTTCGATAAATTATATATCCTCCTTTATCATTCTCGCTAACCCAATCGATCTCCCATCCGATGGCTGGAAGCCGTTGCAGATAATATTCCAATACAATATCTTGGTCTACTTCTGTGACATAGACATACCATCGATCTTTGGGTTGTCCTTCTGCGGCTACTGCATCTGACGGAATGGGAATATTGTGGAATAGTGACACGGGTGTGCCAGATGGAATGGAACGTGTTGGTTCAGGAGTAAGAGTTGGAGTAGGAGTTCGGGTTGGTGTAGTGTGAGTAGGTGGGGCAGTGATGGTAGGGGATGCTGTAAATGTGGGGGGACTTGTTGGTGTGGGCGTACTTGGTTGAAACACAAACATTGTATTACAGCTGGCGACGATAAAACTACTGACCAATATGCAAGGAATGAGGATAAGCCAAGCTTTTTTTATTTCAATGATGGTTTTCATTGTAATCCTTCGACTCTTATTTTAAGCGCCCAACGGTTTGCGGCACCGCCCCCGAGCGGAGCGAGTGGGGTACCTGCGTGTGGGCGGGCGTGGACAAGGTTTGAGAGCAGGAAAAACTCAAAGCCGGAACGGGATTATCGGCTAAATCAATCTCTCGCAAGGTTGGAGCAAGAACACAGATGCCGGCACTATAACCCGAGTATACAAATTCCTGGCTTTCTTTAAACGTTCTACGCAGGACAAAAGTATTTCCACCCACGACCCATACTCCTCCAAGTTCTGACAGTTTTTGCTTGAAATCGGCATTTCGAGCGAAGTAATTTCTTAAATCAAGCTCTCTTTACTACTTTTGGATTCTAATGCCTGAATTAATTTGGGACTTTAGGCGGCAAAAAGTTAGAATATCCTGACCAATTTTCGCTATTCTAGCACACCCCACAAATACTTTACAATGCCCGCAAAACTCCTCTCCTCAACTATGTATTAATCCTCTCAAGAAAGAATTCCAAACGCGTTTAGAGAGGATCCAAAACGAGTCCAAGAAGAAAACCTGGCAGCTTGGCGTCACAGCGGTTATGTTTGCGTAAGACGGTTAATTGCCACTTACCAAATCACCAACCACAAATTCTCTAGTCTCTAATCTCCTCATCGCCGGCTCCGCCCAACCGCCAGCATCTTGTTGCGGATCGGAAAGACGAGAAAGAACAAACGCACGAATGGCAGCAGCAGCCTCACCAACAGGTTCGATTTGACCAGTTTTTTCAGGTAAAAGCTGTAAGGGAAGGAAAGTTCATGAAAGCGCCTCAATTCCACCACCTCCAAACCCGCCGCCTCCAGCGCGGACCTCATCTCCGCTAGTGAGAAGATTTGCTTGTGCCCGAATGGCTTGGCGGAATACATCGCGTTCAAAAAGGTCGGGTATTTCCCGCCTGAGACCTTGTAAGTGAACTCCCCAAAGCGGTGATAGAACGCATCGCGGCAGGGCGTGTCAATCAACAGGATGCCGCCCGGTTTGAGCGTCTCTGCCGCGGCGCGCAGGGTGGCAAGCGGGTAATTCACATGCTCGATCACATCCCAAAGCGTCACCACATCGAACGCGCCGCGATACGCGCGCCAATATTCGTCCTCGATCGGGCGTTTGACGATCTCCAGCCCGTGCCTGGTCTTTGCATAATAAGCGCGCGAGTCGCTCAATTCGATGCCCATGCACTTCGCGCCTGCCTCCTTCATCTTCGAGAGGAACAAGCCGCCGCCGCAGCCGATATCCAACACCTTGCTGTTGGCGATTGTCCCATTTCGCCGGACCGCCCTCACCTGGTTTTCGATTCGCTCCGGGTTCGATTGCAGGGACGTTTCGATATAGACGATCTCCTCGTCCGTCAAGCCGCTGCCGTCAATCTCCGGCACGATTTCCTCCACCGGGTCGAGGTGATTCACATAATGAAAACCGCCCGGCGAAACGAACACATTCGCGCCGGATAATTGATATTTCGGCTTGCCGCCGGTTTGGTGTTTTAGTTCGTCGAAGTTTTCCATGGTTTCACTGTACCGCAGGATTTATCTTGCGAGCGGGGGTACGAAATAAATTTCGCGGTGCAAATCACGTCACCTGATTTTATCAAGGATGACCGGCACACTGACGGGATACTCTGCGCTTTCGGTGGAGACATCCAACCTGAGGACGTTTTCCTCCGGCAGGGACGCCAGCCACTCGCGGATGAATCCCTCCAACAGAGCCGCATCGTCACTGGACGCGATGTTGATTCTGTTTCTGGCAGCGAGTCTCTCGCGGACGGTTTGGGCGTCTGCGCTGAGGGCGATGACCAACTCTGGAGGGGGGAGCAGGCTCCGGGTCCACGTGTGGAAGCGGCGGCACAGGTCGAATTCCGCGTCGTTGAGCCAGCCCCGGGCGTGGAAGAGGCGGGTGAATCCGTAAAAATCCAGGTCGAAGCCGCCGTCCATCAAGGCGGGCTTGCCGCTTGCACGCAGGCTGCGTTCCTGTTCGGCGCGGTGGAGCAGGTAATCCATCTGGTTGGCGAGCGCGTATTTTTTATTCTGCTTGAAGAGCGCCTGGAACGGACGTTCCTCGTGTTGTTCGTAGGCGGTGGCGAAGTCGTGCCTTTTGCAAAGCGCGCTCATGAGCGTCGTCTTGCCCACGCCGCTTGCCCCAACGATGACAATCAGTTTGTTCATGCGCTGTCTGTTATAGCACAGGGACGAATCCGTTACAAGTAAAAGTTGGTTTCCGAAACCGGATGGTTTTCGTATAAAATATCCATGCCCGAGGAGACGAATTTGACGAAGCCCATTGATCTGACCTCCGACGACCCGATTTTGGAACGCTTGAATTTCAAGCCGTATCGCAACATGGTGGTGAGGCGGGCGGTCCCGTTTGTGCCGAAACCGGACGAGCCGCAGACGATGGAGGTGAAGACGCCCTGGGGTTCCATGCTGACGGCAAAACGGGGGGATTTCCTGGTCAGCGAACTGGATTCGCCAAACGATTGCTGGCCCGTGGACGCCAAGATTTTCGATGAGACTTATGTTGTCGTAGGACCCGGTCTGTGCGTGAAGCGGGCGGTGACGATGCTCGTGCCGTTGAGCGAAGTCACGAACGGCGACGAAGACCGGCTGGTGACGGTGCATACCCTCGAAGGACCCGAGACCGTGCGCGCGGGAGATTTCTTCCTCGCCAGGGGGGTGAAAGGCGAAATATGGCCCTACCCAAAGGAAAAAGTGTTGGCAAAAATGAGACCCGTCGAATAGCGGCGGGTCTCATTTTTTGTGCATTACTGATGTTGCGCAGCAGGGGCGACTCTTTCTTGACAGATTGGCTGCTTGTTTTGCCCAAATGGGCAGCCTCTGCGATGAAATCGCGTAAGGTGATTACTTCTTTTCCATCGCATGGATTTTCTTCACCGGCTTGGAGTGGGAAGAGGCTGGCTTGGCGTCCAGGATGAGGCGTTCGAGGGCGTTATCTATGACGTTGTAGATGAACTTCGACGGGTTGATGAACTCGACCATGCCGCCCGTATCGCGCATTAGTTCGATCATGTGCCGCGTCAGGTGAATGTCGCGGTCGCCGCTGAGGATGGTCTCGTTTGCGACGGCGATCAACCGCACCTTGCCGATGCCCCCGCGCCCGAGCGCCGAGTAGAGCGCCCAGCGGTTGTTGCGCTCGTACAGGTTGTCGCCTTCCTTTGGCGCTCCCAGCACTTCATGCTGGTTGATCTCGCTCACCAGCGGGTGGTTGCGAATCTTGTAGAAGCGGTCCACCCATGTTTCGCCGGCGGGCGAGATGAACTCCCTCACGTAGGAGGAATCGGACATCGGCAGGTATACCTTGACCTTCAAACCCATTTCAGTGCACAGCTCGGCAAAGATGATCTCGCTTCCCGCCGAGAGACCGGCGAGAAATGCGCGGTCGTCCGGTCCGGGTTTGAACTTGTCCAGTTTTTTGCGAATCTCCTGGCGGATTTCGCTTTCCTTATCCGCCGGGAAGACCTTCTTGCTCTTGCGGGGATAATCCACCATGTAGCCGGTGAACAGCAGCGCGCGCCCGCCGTCCTTCTTTGCCTTGCGCGTTTTCCTGGCAGGCGAGAGGTCTCCCGATTCCCCGTAACTGACGCGGGCGATTTCCTCTTCGATCAATTTGATGCTCGCGTTCACAAAGCGCGTGCGCAAACCGACCGCCTTGAGAATCTCCAGCTGGGCAAGGGATGAGTTCAGGAAGAAGAGATTCCGGCGCGAGGCGGTGATCGCCTTGCGGTAGGCGCGGATGATCGAATCAATGTCGTCCGAGGTGAGCAGTTTCAACTCGGCGTAGGAGACCAGCGTCCAGTAATCGGCTTTGTCGCCTTCGATTACGATGCGGCTCTCCAAACCGAAGAGCAGGGTGTTGCGCAGGCTGGGCAGGGTTTTGCGGATGCGCGCAATATCGGGGTCGGGCGATTTATTGGCGCCGAGTTTGTCGGCGAGATGGACGGCGAGCATCGAGAGGGTGAAGGCGTTGATGCCGGGATAATAATCGTTCAGGTCCAGCTTGAAACCCTTCATGTAAATATCCACGGACTTGATCAGCCAGTGATAGGAATCGAACGCCTGTTTGAGCCGCTCGGCGGGGTTGCGCACCTTTTTCCAGGATTCCGTCCACATCTCCTTGTAGATGCGTCCCAGGTAGGTGATGGAATTACTGTCGTTGGGGTGATCCTTGAGCAGGTTTTCGATTTTGATGATGGCTTCATCCACGCGCCCGATGCGGTTGAGGTGGAACGCCTCTTCGCGGCGGAATTCCAGGTTGGCGGAATTGACCTCCAATCCCTTGCGGTACTGCGCCAGCGCCAGTTCATGCCTGCCCAGGTTGGCGAGCGCCCGCCCCACGTCGCTGATGGCTTCCTCGCGGATGAGCGGGTTGCGGATCTCTTCCGTGAGCAGGAGGATGTCGCCGATGTGTTTTTGCCGCTGGGCGATGTTGACCTTTTCTTTCCATTCGTTGTACTCGCGCCAGAAGCCGGTTGCCAGCGGGGTTTGCAGGCTTTTGCGTTCGGGCTCCTTTAAGCCGGAAAGCAGGTTATAGATGGGACTGTGAATCGCATCGCGGTCGGACGCCCAGGTATCCCGGACCATGCGGGCGATGGCTTTGATGTCGCTGCGGATGTAATCCGGGTCCGGTTCGCCCTCGCGGGTGATGTGGTACGGCAGGGTGCGCACGTTGAAGATGTCGAACGGCATGTAGGCGCGTCCCGCCTGGATGTGAACCACGCCTCTTTTGCGCAGGGCGTGGCGGATGCCCAACTCGTAGAAGGCGTTGGCGTTGTCAATGCTCAGGTCGCAGAGGACCATATCCGCGAGCAGGAGTTCCTGGAACATGTCGGTGAGGATGTCGCCGGAGGCGGTCTCTTCATCCGCGCGGAAGGGTTCGAAGCCCGCTTCCTCCAGCGCGGGTTTGATCAGGATGTTGTAAATGGCGTTGAAGTCGAAGGGTTGACCGTCTGCGCCTTTTTTCTTTCCAAACGGCATAACGACGAAAGCGTGCGGGCGCACTTCCGGGTGCAGGGGTCCCGAATCAATTTCCGGGGAGGGCAGCGCCGTGGTCTTCGCAGCAGCCTGCGCGTCCGGCGCGGAGGCGGGCTGGCTGGCGTTCGCAATTTTGGCTGCCTGGGCTGGGTCCTGTCCCGTCTCTTCCTCTTTGGCGGGAGGAGCCGACGCAGCGGGCGGGGGCGTTGCGATCAGCGAAACAGCCGGACCGGGTTTCTCGGTCTCGGTCGTTTCGGTCTTGGTGGTCTTGCCGTTTGTTTCGGTCATGATATTCTCCGATTCCAGGAACGCGGAATCAACCTTTTGCCTCGCTGGTCTTCGGGAAACGTGCAAGCAGGTTGTTCAGCACGGGGCGCGGGGTGTTGCCGCTGATTTCAACGTCCTTGTACTCGCCCGCAATCTCTTCGAGCGAAGAGGACAAGCCGAATCGTTCCGCGATGTTTTCGGTAAACTCGCGGATCGCATCCCTCATCGCCGCCAGTTCCGCCTGCACGACTTCAGACGCGGCTTCCTCGGCGAGCGTGCCCAGCGCCTCTTCGAATTTCTCGGTGAGCGAATCTGCCGCCTCTTTCATGGCTTCGGAGGCGTAGCCGGCGACGGCATCTTCCATACCTTTGCGGAGGCGGCGGTCGGTCTCGCGCTGCTCCTGAATGATGCGGTTGATGAGGCTGGCTTCCTCGTCCAGGCTGGATTCCTTGAGCGCCTCCTGCATGGCTTTGATGTATTCCACGTTGCGGCTCCAGAGGATATCCTCGGTGGAGTTGACCATTCTGTAGAACTCGCTGCGGGTGCGTTCCTCGGCTTCGAGGTTTTTCCAATGATCGGAGATGATGTTTAACTCCATGATGACCTTGCTGTAATTGCGCACGACCAGGTCGAGGTTCTTCAACTCCTGCCAGCCGAGGAGCGTAGTGGTGATGGATGCGGTCAGTGCAACCCACAGCGCCAGGGTGCTGTAGGTGCTGCTGAACGCCGCCAGAAATGCACCCGCCGCGCCGGAGAGCAGGATCAAAACCTGGAGTTGAGTTCTTTCCCGCTGCTTTTGGTTGATCTTTTTGACGTGCCAGTTCAGTTCGTTTTCGAGACGGTATTTGAAGTATTCATCCCCGGTCAGGTCTTTGAAGCCGGGGTCGCAGTTCGGGTATTTGGGGTCGAAGCGGGGCGGCGGCGGCACGTCGCCTTTGTAGGCTTCCATCACCAGTTCGCCGTTCATGCCGCGATAGACGGAGCGCTGGATTTTGGCGAGCCTTTTTTCGAGCCATTCGCGCCGCCTGGGGTTGCCCTGCAGGATCGTCCTGTACAGGTAAATATCCTTCAGGGTTTCTTCCGCGCCCGCGCGCGCGATCAGCCAGTCTCCGGTGGCGAAGAATTTGCTGGTAAACGCCGCCAATGCCGAGGCGAGGATGGGAGCCGCGATCAGCAGAATTTGGAGCGTCAGTTTGCCCGCCCTGGGGAGATCGTCCGGGTAACCGGTGTAGAGGATGGCGAACAGGGTTGCCAGCACGCCGAGGACGGCGATCCACTGCCTGAGCCGTGAGTACGCCGACGTGCGTTTGACCGATGTGGCGTCGTACTGGGCGAATTTTCGCCAGGCAACTTCCAAAATGGGGGTGATGTTCTGTTCCTTGTTTTCCATGTTCAGCACTCCTTGTTTCCTGTGCGGTTTACGGCAGCGCCGGGCACAGAAGGTGATATTCGTCCTCATTGAAGAAGAATTCCCACTGGCTTGGGTTCAGGTTCCTCACCAGGCGGGAGCAGGCGGAATTGACCAGTTCCTCGGTTGCGATGGGCGTGAGCAGGTCCACATCCCAGAATTGGACGATCTTGCGGGAGACGGTGGCGAGCAGTTGACCATCGGGCGAGAAACTGACCCCGGCAACCGAATCGCCGTGCGGGATGCGCATCACTTCCTGACCGGTGGACAGGTCCCACAAATAGACGTAGCCGTCATCGCCGCCGGAAGCGAGCCATTGTTTTCTGGAATTGAAATCGAGCGAAGTGATTCGCCCGTCCTGCAGGAAGCGGTAGCGCGGCGCGCTGAAGGTCTGCTCGTTCATATCCCAGATGTTGATGCTGCCCTCCGAGGTGGTGGTCGCCAGCCAGTTGCCTTCGCTGTTGAAGTTCAACGAGCGGATGCGCCCCACCTGCTTCAGCACAGCGGCTTCCTTGTTGGCGCCGGTATCCCACAGGACGATCTTGTTGGTCAGCCCGATCGCCAGGATGGAATCCCTGGGGCTGTACGCCGAAGTGAAGGCTGTTTCCTCGAACGGGATGCTGTTCGCCAGTTGACCGGTCTCGATATCCCAGATGTAGACGATGCGGTTGCCTTCGTTGGTGGTGGCAAGCCGTTTGCCGTCCGGGCTGATGGCGAGCCCGCTGATGTTCGAATCGTGCGGAAGCGTGTGCAGTACCCCGGTTTCCAGGTTGTAAAGCAGGGCGCGCGGATTGCCCGTCTCCGAATTGATCGAAATGGCGACCCATTTTGAATCCGGGCTGATCTTGGTCTGCGCGCTGTTCTCATCGAAGGTGAGGACCGGATCGCCCAAGCCGCCTTCGTGAAGCGTGGTGATCTCGCCGGCGGGAATCTGCCAGAGTTTTTTGTCGTTCGTGTTGATGAGAACCCAGTTCCCGGCGGGGTCGAACTTTGCTTTGTTGGCGCGCTGGGGGAATTCGATGATGCCCACGCGCGCATAAAGGGAGGAGATATCCCAAATGGTGATGTTCCCGCTCCGGTCGCCGGCGATGAGGCGTTTTCCATCCGGGCTGAAGGCGAGCGCGGAGCCGGTATCGTCGAGGAAGGGTTCGAGCATCAGCGCGCCCGATTGCGCATCCCAGACGCGGACGCTCAAATCGGAGCCGGTGCTGGCGATCCAGTTCCCATCCGGGCTGACCTCCACTTTTTGGACGAAACTGCCGTGATACATGCGGATTGTCTCCACGCCGGTTTCCGCGTCAAAGACCCGCACGATCTTATCGTCCGATGTGGTGGCGAACCAGGAACTATCCGGCGCGAAGGCGACATCTCTCACCCAGTCTGGATGTTTGAGGATGTGAGTCTGCCGCCCGGATTCCGCCCTGGCGATGCGGGCGGTGCTGTCTGCGCTGATGGAGACCATGATTTTGCCGTCCGGGCTGATCGCCGTATCGAACACTTCCGCATCGTGATAGGGTCCCGGTTGGAGTACGCCGGTCGAGACCTTCCACAAACGCACCCTGCCGTTCTTCATGCCGATGCTCAGCCATTCGCCGTTGGGGTGGAATTTGACGACGTTGACCGGTCCGTTGGAAAAATTGAACGTATAGACGGTACGCCGCAAATCGAGGTTGATGACCACGACCAGTTCGTTTTCCAGCCCGCCGACGAGGACCTTGTTCTTCGCATTGATGTCAATATCGAGCACCGGCGACTCATAGTTGAGGATGGTGTTGAGGCTGCCGCTTTCAAAATCCCACAGACGAATCGTGCCGTCCTTGCTGGCGGTGATCAGCAGGCGGTTGTCGCTCGTGACGAGGGCGTCGGTCACGTCGCCATCGTGCTGGACGCAGTATTCCTTCCCGGCGGTCATGCTCCACACACAGGCGGTATCGTCGGCGCTGGCAGAGACGATAAATTGCCCGTCCCCGCTCACGCTGATGTTCCAGATCCTGCCGGTGTGCCGCATCTGTCCCGCCGGAATTGCCATGCGGCTGAGGTTGTTCCGCAATACGTCCTCGGCTTCGGTGGATGGAAAGCGTTCGAGTGATTCGAGGGCAAGCAGGGTGCTGGTATCCAATTCGCCGGGGCGTCCGCTATAGGTGCGCGCCTGCGCCGCGCTGCGCTGCGCCTTGGCTTCGTTCTCGTTCTGCAGCGCCCGTTTTTCGCTTTCCTCCGCCAGCGCCCGCTGCATGTTGGCGAACTCCGCGTTGGCTTGGGCTTCGACGGCGTTTTTCTTTGCGCGTTCTTCGCTTTCCACGGACTGAATCCACAACCGAATGGCAAACATCAGCGCGATGATGCTCACGACCAGCATGATGCCGAATGTGAACGTGTATCGTCTCTGCCGTTTGGATGCATACTCGCGGCAGGCGCGGATATACTCGGCTTGCAGGGGCGTGACCTGCCGCCTTTCATCCTCCGTTGATTCCGCCATCCACTGCTCGGCTTCTTCGAGCGAAGAACCGCCCAGCAGGTAGCCCGGATTTTCCTTCTTCTGTTTCCATTGCACGGCGCGTTGAAGCAGGTTGGTGTGCTGCCGAACCCACTCAAGGTCGGTCAGGACCGTTTCCACCAGTTTGGGGATGACCTCCCTGAAGTTTTCCTTTTTGGGCCGCATGAAGACCCAGTTCGTGGACGAAAGCCTGGGATGCAGTTTCGTCCGTTTCTCCGGCTCGTGATACACAACCGGAATGATCTTTTTATTCAACTGGAGCGCGATCTCCAGTTCCTGGTAGCAATACTTGGATTTGAGGGAATCGGGCGTGATGATGAAGATGAACGCATCGGAGGACTCGATGGCGGTTGTGATGGTCGCCATCCAGTCCGCGCTGAAGGGGATGCCCTCCCAGTCCACCCATGCTTCGATGCCCGCCTCATCAATGGCGGCGTTCAGTTTTCGCACAAAACTTTTGTTTTTGCGCGAATACGAGATGAAGACCTGAGTCTTTCGTTTTTCAGCCATTAAGCCGGAATCATACGGTTAGCGGGTGAGGAACCATGCCGCCACATACCCTTCATGGGTGGCATCTTTAACTTTAATCCACTGGTTGTTTGCGCCGACCTTGGATTCTCCGCCGGGCTCCGTGATGGTGAATTCGTAGTTGATCGGCACACGCTTGATCAGCGTCGCATCGCTCACGACGGGTTGATTGCGCAGGGAGACCGCCTCGGCGGTGGTGCGCACTTTCACCGGAGTCCCGCTGGCGGGCGGGGTGGCGCTGGTCGTCTGGGCGGTGGAGCCGCCCGCGTATTTGACATACCACGCGGCGACGTATCCTTCCCTGCCGCCCGCATCGCGGACCTTGATCCACTGGTTTTGCACGCCGACTTTTGGAATGGCTTGATTGGCGGGTTCGAGGCTGATCAATTGCTCGTCCGCGTTTATGTAGCGGATGAGCGTTTCAGGCGAAACCACCGGCTTGCTGCGCAGGGAGATCTGCGTGGTGGGGTAGAGCGCCAATGCGCCGGCAGGCACGGGGGCGGGAGAGGGCGCGCTTCCAGGTTTGGGAGCGGAACCCGGCGTCGGGGCGGAACCGGGCGCGGGAGACGCGGCAGGTTTCGAGGTCGGGGTGGAGGCGGGGCTGCGCTTCTGGTCGGAGACATACCACGCGGCGACGTATCCCTGATCGCCGTTCGGGTCCTGCACCTGAATCCATTGCCCCTGCACGCCGATCTTTGCCTTCGCCTTGTCCTTCGGTTCGAGGCTGATGAGTTCGGTGTTCATCAACATGCGCTTCCACAGGTAGCCGGTGACGGAAGGCTCCGCGCGCAGGGCGAGGTCGTCTTCGGCGGCGTAAAGGATGAACTTCTCGGCGGGGAGCGGGAGGTTGGTTTTCCTGGGCGGCTCCGGCGGGATGACGCCGTAGTTGTTGAACCACAGCACCGCGCTGATCTCGGTTGCCAGTTTTGCGCCGTTGTATTTGTAGCGCGTGGTGAGCAATACTTCTTTATCGGGTGAATCGCCGCTGTATTTGTACGGGTCGTAGATGACGTAATCTTCGCCCTTCTTTTCCTTCACCAGCACGAAATGGGTCTGAATGCCCGCCTGCTTGTTCCAATCCACCTGCAGGATGACCGGCTTGCCCTCGGCGACCGCCGCATCAATGAGGGCGATGGGGGCGGGGGTGGTTTCGCAGGGCTGCATATCGCGGTAGGCGCAGTTGCCCCACACGTACGGCAGGACGCTAGGGATAAAAAGCGCCCCCTGAAAACCGCCAGCCTTTTTCATTTTTTCGTTGACGGTTACAGGGGTCTCGTCGTACCCGATGCCGTTCAGCATCATCGTGACCGATGTGAGCAGGCATCCCCACGAGCCGATGGTCTCCTTTGAAAATCCGAGCGGAGTGTTCTTCCAGGCGTCGTCGTTCTGATAAAGGTTCTTGGTGACGAACATAAACTTCATCTCCTGCTGAATTGGATTGGATAATTTTACTCTATTTCGATTGTTATGAATTTGCAACTTTTTAACTCAAGTTGCCACCTTCCAATAGATTTTCCAGGTTCCCCGCCAAAGCCCTCACCCTGCCCTCTCCTATCGGGAGAGGGGGAAGTCATCCCGGAATATATAACCTTGTTTGGGGTGAGGGAAGCCTCTTGAAACCAAGGCAGCAACTCGGGTTTTTTAAGAAAGGATGCTCCCGCCTCTTTTCTGACCCGTGCCCTGCCTGCCCCCATTTGAGTCCTGCCGCCCTCCTGGCTTGTACCCAAATAATATGAAGATGTGGGGCGGCCCCATCCGCGCAAGGTGTTTTTTATTTACAACAGACCCACGCACCCGCCATCAACTCTTCCGGGATTCCGGAATCGCCCGCAAACTGACGAGCCGCGAACCTGCCGCCCTGCATCACATATTCGATATTGCCGCGTTCGGCGAGCGAACGCAAATCCTCCAGCGGGTTTTTCTTCACGATAAGCAGGTCTGCCAGTTTTCCGGCTTCGAGCGTGCCGAGTTTACTCTCCCAGCCGAGCGCGCGCGCCGCGTTTTTCGTCGCCGCAACGATGCAATCCATTGCAGACATCCCCGCCTGCGACATGTAATACAACTCCAGCGCATTCTCACCGTGGAAGTTATATGGCGTGGCGGCGTCGGTTCCCATTGCAATCGGCACGCCCGCCTCGTGCGCCTTGCGGAGCGAGAGCATCGCATCCTCCTGGGTTTCCCTGCTCTTTTCCATGATCCAATCCGGGATGCCGGGCTTGTTGCCGTCGAGGACATCGAACCCCGCTTTGAGGGTCGGCACGAGGAATATCCCTTCTTTTGCCATGCGTTCCATCACGCGCGGATCGCGGTTCAGGTACGTGCCGTGTTCGATGGTTTTTGCGCCCGCCTCCACAGCATTGCGAATCCCTTCGATGCCGTGCGCGTGCGCCGCGACGATCTTGCCCACTTTGGCGGTTTCCACCACCGCCGCGCGAATCTCTTCCAACTCGAATTGCGCTGCGCCGGGTTTTTCGCCGGGCGCAAGCACGGCTCCCGTCGCCAGAACCTTGATCAGATCCGCCCCGGCTTTCAGTTGTTCGCGCGCTGCCTTGCGGACCTCGTCCACGCCGTCGGCTTCGCGGTACATGCCGTCGTACCATTCGCTGCCTGTGGAGGTGATCGAAAGCAGTTTGCCTGCCAATACCATGCGCGGCGCGGCAAACCAGCCTGCCTCCGCCGCCTTGCGCAGGGAGAACTCAAGGTGATGCCGCCCGCCCACATCGCGGATGGTGGTGATTCCCGCCGCAAGCGTATTCTGCGCATGCCGGAGCATGACCAGCATCGTCCAGCCCCATGGACCGTTCAGGGTGCTGTCCGGCAGGCTCTCCGCCGCAATGTGAACGTGACAGTCAATCAGTCCCGGCAAAATGAAGCGCCCGGCCAGGTCAATTTCGTTTACTGATTTCTCATCGGGCGGCTGCCATCCTTCCGAAGCGCCCGCGTAAAGGATGCTGTCGTTCTCTATCGCCACGCTTCCGCGTTCGATTGGTTTGCCGCCTGTCCCATTTATGACGGTGGCGTTTTTGAATAAAGTAATGCTCATGGTTACGGCTTCCAGTTTTTATGGGCTCGATAAGCGGGCGGCGGCTGGATTTTTTGATCGCGCTCCATCACCCGTTCCGCCAGCCATTGAAACCACTCGAACGCGGATTCGCGCTTCCACGCCGCGCGAATCTCCAATACATAATTTTCCAGCCTGTTCCATGAAAGCATGATGGGCCCGCTGTAGGCGTCTTCCACCATGGCAATATCTATCTCGCGGCGGAAAACAAGGATGCCGAGACGCTCCCATGTGCCAAGCAGCATGTAGAACGCCAGGTGTTGATCCGGCGAAAGACCGTCAACTTCCTCCTTGCCGGGGTTGTGATCGAGCTCGAGAACGTACAGCAAACCCCGCACAAAGTCGTTGGTTTGAAACGAATTCAGCATCAGGATCGCGGCTTCGCGCTTCCGCATTGCCTGAAAATTTCTCAAGTTCAGGATTCCGAAAATGATGCCGAGAATGACCGCAGTGGTGGATATGATCTGAAAAATCAGGGTGAGTTCCATCAGCCGCCTCCTTGCCTGCTGTTTACCACGTGAATGGAAACGATTGCCGCGCGCCAATCCGAAAATCGGATTATTTGTGATTCTGATATTGCTTTAGCCACCAGGCGGAGCCGGGCAAGCCGCTGGTTCGCACGGCGTTGAGCAGCGAATGGGTGTCGAAATACACGCGGCGCAGGTCCACTTTGAACGTGCTGCCGGTCTGTTCGAGAATGGCATATTCCGCCCAGGGCAGAAGGGTGGGCGGCTTTCCGGGTGCGTACGCATGCAGGAAGGCGTTGCCGACACTGCCCGAATTCAGGATGAGCAGGCTGCCGTGCCGCCGGTGCATTTGAATGTGGGAATGTCCGCCGATAAAAACGGTGGCGGGCTGCCCTGCAAGGAATTCATCCAGTTTGTCGGCGGAGGTGGTGGCAAGGATGAGATCGGTGGTGGAACGGGGGGAGCCGTGAAAGGCGAGCAGTTTTATCTTTGCGGAAAATTCGATTTCATGCGTTGCGGCAAAGGATTGGATGAAGTTCAAATCGCCGTCCGTGAGGCGTTCGCGCCCCCAATAAAGGTCCGGGACAAGGTAATCGGTGATTTCATACTCCCCGGCTTTTTCAGGTTCCAGAATCGCCGCATCGTGATTGCCTTTGACATTGACGCTGTTGATTTCCCGGAGCGCATCCAGCACTTCGCGCGGGTGTGGTCCGAGCGTGACGGTATCTCCGAGGCAGATGATTTGGTCTGCCCCCTGTTTCTTAATATCCATAAGGACAGCTTCCAGCGCCGTGAAGTTGCCATGAATGTCTGAAATGAATGCAATCCGCATGAGATACTCTTTACCCTACCATTGTACACGACATGATAAGCCTGAGAATTTTGGGGACTTGAAATAGCACTTTTGGGTGATGCCGGGCGCTGCGCATCCTCTCTGACCCGGCGGCTGCCAGCCATGCCTGAAAATTATCCATCCTTTATGGCGATCTCATGGGTGCTGATTTCGAGTTCGAGTTCGTCGCCGTATTGGAGCGCGGGAATTTCATGGGCGATCACTTCGATCAACGATGGGTTTTGAAAATGGCTCTTCTTTGTCTCCGGGTGTGGATAATACACCCAGCCCGGGTATTCATTGCCGTTGAAAACGACTTTGCAACGCGAAAAGGAAAACGTTTCCGGCGGGTGCAGGTCCGTCCATTCCACCAGTTCGAAAGTAACCTCCGGCGCGGACATTTCGAACGTGAACGGCGCGATGGAAATGTTCAATGTGCCGTTGAAATATTCATACAGGTCCAGCCCCAGTCGTTTGAAGAACGGCTTCTGCTTTTCCAGCGTGCTGTATGGATAGTCTTTGGATGGACGCGAGGCGACCTGGTGTCCGCGCACGAGGATGCCGCGCAGGGTTCTCTTCATGGTTCGCGCAAGTATATCAGGTTGGTGGCGGAGAGAATTTGGAAATCCTGTCCGGGATGCACCCGCTTTGGGAGTGGTACCAGCCGCGAGGTCCGCAGGAGGCGGGGGTGCGCCGAAAAATAGTCCCCGCCGGGGGTTGAAATTTTAGAAAAAATGTTCTAAAATAGGATATTCGCATCCGCTTTTATAAAAAGGAGTATCCGATGTCTAAACGAAATGTTGTCCATATCGAAATCCCTGCCGCAAACGTGGAGGCAGCGGGGCAGTTCTATCATGACCTGTTCGACTGGAAACTTCAGCCCGTCCCTGAAATGAATTACACCATGTGGGAGGCGGGCGATGGCGACAATTATGGCGGCTTCCCGGAAGTTTCGGAGGAAAACCCCGCCGGGCGTGTGTTGATCTACATTGCGAGCGACGACATCGAAGAGGATTTGGAAAAGGTCGTGGAACTGGGCGGCAGGATCTTGCATGAAAAAGCGGAGATTCCCGGCACAGGCTGGTACGGTATCTTCGAAGACCCCACCGGGAATGTGCTCGGCTTGTACACCGGGATGAAAGGCTGACTGGGCATATTATGAACGAACCGGTTCGAGCGCTTCCCCCGAAAACGAAGGCAGATCATACCTTCAAAAGAGGAATGTAATTGCCGTGTATGCGATGATGGGAAAACTTACCGCCTTGAATGGAAAGCGCGGCATGCTTGCGGAGGTGCTGCTGCGCGCTTCGCAAGTGGCTGCCCAAATGGACGGCTGCCGCTCGTACGTTATCTTCGAGGATTTGCGCGATGAGACCTGCCTGTGGGTGTTCGAAACCTGGGACAGTAAGGACGCGCACGATGCCTCTCTTCAGGATGAACGGGTGCGGTCGCTGATTGCCGAGGCGAAGCCGATGATTGATGGAATGCCGTTCGGCGCTGAACTGCGCCTGATCGGCGGGCATGGAATTTCCTGCTGACTTCGCCGCTTGACGCAGGTTGTCCGCGGTGGTATGCTTGCGCGCAATGTCCAACCGGCTGAACACCAACACCAATATCAACCTCACCAATGATGATTTGGTGAGGCATTGGTGGTTCTCAGGTGAACAGGAAAAGGTTCAGCCTGGCTAGTTACACCCAATGCCCCGAAATTTCGGGGCATTATTTTTACCTCACCCATCCCCTCCCGCCCCTGCCTTCGGCAGGATAGGGTGGGGTTGGGAGAGGTCAGGAGCCACCATGATTCCCAACACCACCCCCGTCCTCGCCGTTGACGAAAAGAATCTCGTTCCCGTCAGCGATCACCTCAAGCAAATGGCGGATATTCCTCCCTCGCGCATGTTCCTCATCAACAAATCGTTGAAGGTGTATCAGGAGAAAAATCCCGGAGGGAAAATCTTCGACGCCTCGCAAGGGGATGGCGGCGCGTCGCTGCCCGGCACCCCAAAATTTATTCTGGAACGTGCGCTTCAACTTCAACTGGAGCATGGTACGGCTTACGACATGCCGTTCGGCACGGACGCCTATCGCAAGTCCGTGATCGAGCAATATTGGAAGTTAGACTCCGCCTCTGGTTGGGGTCCCGCCAACGTCCTCGGCACTGCGGGCGGACGCGACGCGCTGATCAAAGCTTATCAAGCCATGCTCGCCCTCGGTCACGGACGGCAAGGCGATCTCATCATGGTCTCGCGCGTCCCGTGGATCTCGTACAACTGGGGACCATACGGAGTTGGCGCAAATGTCCTCTGGGCGCCCGGCGACCCCGCGCAGGGGTGGGCGTATTCCGAAGATGCAATCCGTGAGAGCGTGAAGTTCGCCGAATCGAAGGGACGCAAAATCGCAGGTCTTGTCATCACCAATCCCGATAATCCCACTGGCTTGACCATCGCAGTCGAAAAGCAGGTCTCGCTCGCCAAAGCCGCGTTGGAATCTGGTGTTGCGTTTGTCCTCTTCGACTGGATGTACCACTACGTGACCGACGAATCCCCGATGGATTTGAACTCCTTCCTCAAGTTCTTCACCCCCGAAGAACGTAAGCGCATCATGTTCCTGGACGGAATTACCAAATCGCTTGGCGGATCGAACGTCCGCAACTGCCATTTGATCGCGGATGAAGCCGTCATCAAGTTCATCACGGCGCGCGCGTCACATACGGTCATGCCTTCGTTCTTCTCATTGGCAGTCGCTATGGCAGCCTACGAAATGGGATTTGCCGAAGCCGCCAAGACCATCATCGAACCGACCAACGCCAGCCGCGTTGCCTTGAAAAAACTCCTCGCCGAAAACGGATTCCAGCACATCATCGGCAAGGGATATTACGCCTTCATCAATGTAGGTGAGTTTATCAAGGCGAAAGGCTGGGCAGATACCGAACCACTCGGTCAATATCTCGCTGAAAATCACGGAGTCGCCGTTGTCCCTGGCGCGTTCTTCTCACCCTTTGGGGGTGAGTGGATTCGTTTCTCCTACGCCACGCCTGTGGAACGGACGGAAGGCGCGTTTGGGAGGTTAGTGGAGGGATTGGAGTCGTTGAAAAAGTAGAAAGTGGTTTGATAATCTGAGAGGTCTTTGTTCATGCTCGTAATTTTAGCAGAGACTCTTGCTATACCATCCACGAATTTTCAATCACGAATAAACGAACGGGCGCGACTCAATTCGTTTATTCGTGGCACATTCGTGGACGGAATACCTCGAAGGCACGTTCGCAAGATTAATGGAACAGCTTTTGACTTTTTCCTTATCACCAATGAGCAAATGACATAGTTTTTGAATTGTCTTGACCTGCCACTTTCTACTTTCCACCCCTCTTTCTTCTTTCCTCTTTCATAATCATACACCTCACGCCTTAGGAATCCTACATGTCCCCTCAACAATTCGCCGACAAATACCTGCTCGCCCTCGAAGAATCCATCAAAGAAAAACCCTCCAGCGGACTCAACGGCTTCGAACAGGAATGGAACCTCCTTGATGAAGACCTGCGTCCATTGCTGACCGTGGGCGCGGGACCCAGCCAGCATTCGTTCGTGGATTATCTCCGCGCCGAGTGCATCCCACCATGGCAGGCGCAGTTCAGCCAGCTCGAAGTCTTTCACTGGATGATCGAGTGGGCTACGCGCCCGTATTACAGTCCGCGCGGGGCCATCTACGAAGCGCGGCTGCACGAAGCCTCGCTCATCAACGCGCTGCATCGCGCGGGCATCAACTTCGGCGAACGCCTGCATTACTGGCACGGCAACCTGCTCTTCCTCACCGACATAGGTCATCATTCCATCCCTGGCAATTGGGCGATTGCCAAACGCCGTTACCTCGAAAAATGCGTTGACCTCTACGGCGATACGCTCGCGACTACAGGCATTCACACCAACATGTCCCTGCCCGACCCGCTCTTCGCTTGGGACTTCATGCACCTCACGCCCACCGAGCGCGGCGACATGCACCTCGACGAATTCAAATCCGAGTTTTACATCACCGCCACGCGCCTCCTCCGCGCCTTTGCCGCACTCTTCATCGCCACCAGCGCCTCTACGCCGATGCAGGCTCAAGTCCGCGGTGGACGCGCTGTCGTCGCCCTCACCGAGTTCGATTCGATTCGCAACCTCACGTTCCCGAATCCACCCGCCATTGACCTCCCCGACCTCTATCGTTCGTACAACGATTATCTGCAAATTTCCTACGATCTCGTACGCCGCGGTGTCCGCTTTGGGAATAACAACTGGACTCCCGTCCGCGCCCGCAGTTTTGCCGAACCCGTCGAGCGGAGCAGCTCCACCAAGAGCGACCAGCTCGCCTCTCTCTACGCCCGAGGCTTGTTCGCCGTGGGTGAAGCGACTCCACCCGAGGAGATGGCTCTGCAAATCGAAAAGCAAAACCTGATGGCGCGCATCAACCTCCCGATGGGACGCGTCGAAGTCCGCACCGATGAAGGCGGTCACTCACTGGATTTGGACATTGCGAATCTGACTCTCAAGCATCTGCTTCTCCTTCGCATCTACTCCGACCCGAAATTTGCCCGCTCCTTCCGCTACGACCGCGAAGACATCACCCGCGCCCGCGCCAATGAAAACCTCGCCGCCAAATACGGCTTGCGCGCCGAAATCGAAAATCCGCTCACGGGCAAACCCATTTCCATGCGCGCCTTCTTGAAGTGGACTCTCAACGAAGTGAAGCCGCTCGCTGAGGCGTTGGGTGAACTGGAGAATTTGACTCCCCTCGTCGAAATATCCGAAGGCGGACGCAACACCGCCGAAAAAATCCGTGCCCGTCTGCAACTGGAGCTTGGCGAAAACGATGAAGTCCCGCTTACGATATTGAAGGAATTGTTCTACGAACGCGAAGCCCAGGTGAAATCCGATGTCGAACGCATCGCCTCCGATTACAGCTCGCTTGGTTCTGACGCCTCGAAGATTGCCGAGTACATCCAGCGTTCCCGCGACGTCGTTCGCAATGTCCCCTCCGCGCCGATTCGATTCCGTCCGCGCGAGCAGGCGGTTATTGAAATTTCCTATCCCGATAAAACCTCCGAAATCCTGGATTTAGCCCAACAATTGATTCGTATCCCGTCTGTCACCGCCTCGCCCAACGAACGCCTCGACGAAGTCCACCGCGCCGCTTCCCTGATTGACGACTACCTCCGCAACGCAGGTCTTCAAACCAAATTCTTCGACGGAAAGTATCCAGCGATTTACGCAACGTTCCCGCCAATTACTTATTACCAATTACCCAATAACCCAGTCTCCAGTTTCCAATCTCAACGCGAAACGTCTAATCCTCCAATCCTCTTAACAGGTCACTTCGACGTCGTCGAACCCGACCCCGATGACTCCCAATTCATCCCGCGCATCGAAGGCGATTACCTGTGGGGTCGCGGCGCAGCGGACATGAAGACCGTCGTTGCCACGTATCTTGTTTGGATGAAAGACATGTGCAGGGACGACTCTCGCAGTCGCCCAAACATTGCATTGTTATTGGTTGGTAATGAGGAAAATGGGGAAGCAGAGGCATGGGGAACGCCGTATGTTCTCAAGGCGTTGGGCGAACAGCAGGATGACCGCAAGGATCATCCCTACACACCCGCACTTTTCATCGCTGGCGAACGGACAGGTGAAAAAGGCGACGAACTCTTCGGTGAAATCTGCGTTGAGAATCGCGGCGTGATGCGCTTCGATGTGATCGCGCGCGAGACGAAAGGTCACTCAGGCGTTGCAGGCACAGGCGACTTGAGTGAAAAACTCATCGCCGCGCGTTCAGCATTGAATGAAATCTTTGCCAAACATCTCACGCTCAAATCACCCGATGGCTGGCAATCGCAGGCGAAATTCCCATTCATCAATGTTGGGACTCCTGGCATTTACAACGTCACGGCAGGGGAGGGGATATTAGGTGTTGAAATTCGTCCCATTCCGCAGGACGATGTTGAAGGTCTAAGGTCGAAAGTCGAAGGTTATTGTGCCGAAAACGGACTTGAGGTTAATTTCTCGGTGATGGAAAACGGCGTGGCATGTGACCCAAACAACCCCGCCCTGAAGGCATTGCTCGAAGCGGTGAAGCAGGCTGGGGGTGGAGTCGAGGCGAGAATCGGGAGGAAGTTACCCGGCACCAGCGCAAGATTCGCTCCCGGCGGGCAGGCGGTCGTTTGGGGGCAGTCGGGAGTTGGTCCCCATGCGAAGGATGAACGGCATTACATCCCCAGCATCGAACCGTATTACAAATCGCTGAATGAGTTGGCAAAGTTATGGGTAATGCGAAATTAACTTCGTATTACTTTTTCGGTAAAAAATCGAACGGCGGGCGTTGATTGAGTTTGATCAGGTTTGCACCCGTCTCATTCACGAACAATGCGGTAAGCGACCCGGTATCACAACTCAGGCGCTGAAAATGATCCAGCGGCATACCCAAAAAGTGCGCCACAGCCAGTTTGATCGGGTCGGCATGAAAGACGACGGCAATCATGTCCTTTGGCTTGTGTCTTTGCGCAATGTCTTCCAGGGTATTTACAATCCGGGTCTGGGTCTCTGGAAACGACTCGCCCTCGGGAAAACGAAACCGCGACGGCGCATGTTGAACGACCTTCCAAACTTTGGTAAGCCGAAGCGCCTTCCAGGATCTTCCCTGCCATTTGCCGATGTCCGTTTCCATCAAACCGGATTCCTGCGAGATATTTAAGTTATGCGATTCGGCGATCGGCGCGGCGGTCTCCATCGCCCGCTCGAGCGGACTCGAGTACACGGCTTTAAGCGGGACGTCCTTCAACGCCTCGCCCAACGCCTGAGCCTGCTTCCTCCCCTTTTCGTTCAGGTGTACGCCGGGAATTCGCCCTGCCATTTTCCCTGTTTTGACGTAATCGTTCTCGCCGTGACGAATGAGTAATAATAGCGGCATTGTTTTTCTTGTAAGTCGAAATTCATTTCGACTTACTTGATCTTCCTCTTCATTTCCTGGATTTGTTCTTCGCTCAACGCGGGTACATCCTCCCGTCGTTCAATTCCCAACGCTTTCCGCTGCGCCTCGCGCCACATGTCGAGCCGCGCCGCCACTTGAGATTCGTAGCCCTCTTCCGATGGGGAGTAAAAATATGTGCCGAGCAGCCGTTTGGGTAAATATTGCTGCGGAATGAAGTGCCCTTCGTGCTCGTGCGGATACACATAATCCCTGCCGTGTCCCATCGCGGCGGCGTCGCGGTTGCCGTCCATGAGGTGGCGCGGCACGGAGATCTGACCCTCGTCCTCGATCTTTTTCATGGCTTTGAAATACGCGCCCGCGCTGTTGGACTTGGGCGCGGTGGCGAGATACAACGTGGCTTCCACGATGGGGTAAATCCCTTCGGGCAAGCCGATGTAATCGAAGGCTTGGGCGGCGGCGGAGGCGACCACCAGCCCCATTGGGTCGGCGAGACCGATATCTTCGCCCGCGAGGATGATCAACCGGCGGAGGATGAATTTTGGGTCTTCGCCGGCGTAGATCATTTTCGCCAGCCAGTAAAGCGCTGCGTCGGGGTCCGAGCCGCGCACGGATTTGATGAAGGCGGAGATTGTGTCGTAATGCGCGTCGCCGTCTTTGTCGTACAGCACTGCCCGTCGTTGAATGGACTCCTGCGCCACTTCCAGCGTAATGTGAATGATGCTGTCTGCGCCTGGCGGCGTGGATTCCACCGCCAGTTCGAGGGCGTTGAGCGCGTTCCGTGCGTCGCCGGAGGCAACCTCAATCAGGTGGGCACGGGCTTCCGGGTCCAGTGTGATGCGTTTGTTTCCGTAGCCGCGTTCCCGGTCGGATAACGCCCGGTCGAGCAGAATCCCCGTCTCCTCTTTGTTCAAATTTCGCAATTGAAAAACGCGCGAGCGCGAGATCAACGCCTTGATGACCTCAAAATACGGGTTCTCGGTCGTTGCGCCGATGAGGGTGACGACTCCCGCTTCGACGTGGGGCAGGAGCGCGTCCTGCTGAGCCTTGTTCCAGCGATGGACTTCATCCACAAAGAGGATGGTGCGTTCATTGTGGAGGCGGCGGCGTTCGAGCGCTTCGTCAATGACCACGCGCAGGTCGGCTTTGCCCGCCAAAATGGCGGAGATGGTGACGAAATGGCTGCGGGTGGTGTTGGCGATGACCTGTGCGAGGGTGGTCTTGCCCGTGCCGGGTGGTCCCCACAAAATGATGGAGGAGAAGAGGCGGTCCGCTTCGATGGCGCGGCGGAGAAGTTTCCCCTCGCCGATGATATGCTCCTGCCCGATGTATTCCTCCAGCGTGCGCGGGCGCATCCGCGCGGCGAGCGGCGCTTCCTGTTTCATGCGTTCCTGCATGGCGTGATCGAAGAGATCGGGCATGGAGCGATTCTACCATGCAGGCATGTGCCATAAACCCGGCGGGGAAGCGCCAGGTTTATGGATGTGGGCGGAAAATCAGAAGGAGGAAATCGCCAGTTTGCGGTCGGTATACGTATCTATGAACATATCGAAACCGGCTGTTTTGAACGCCGTGGCGGCTTGTTCCGACAAGTTGAGGATTTTCAGGTGTGGAGACTTGTAAGTGCCTGCGCTGATGCCCTTGTGCATTTCCTCTTCGCTGATGTCCTGGTTTTCCGTGCGCAGGCGGGTGAAAATGGTTTGCAGGGCACGCAGTCCGGCGCTGCTGAGGAAGGGTGCGTTCGTCAGGTCCACTAAAATGTGATGCGCGCCTTTGGCGATCAGTTCTTCGACTTGCGACTGAAACGCATGGTAACTATTCGAATCGAGGTTGCCGCTTACTTGCACAACAGTGACCGGGACACGTCCTTGTTCGAGCGCGGTGGTGATTTCCATACAGTTCTCCTTTACGAATAATTTGGTAATGTCAGGAGTAATTATACAGTTACGCTGCGGCGGATTCAATCGGCAAATGGCTGGAACGATTCCAGCGCTGTTTGAACGTCGGGGTGGACCTCGATGTAGACGTCGAACCCGCTCAATTCAAAAGCCTCCTTTACCCGTTCGGCAATGTGGCCGATTTTGAGATAAGGCGATTTATATGCGCCGGCGCTCATCCGCCTGCGGAGTTCGTCGTCGTTCACGTCCTTGTGGAATTCGCGCAGCTTGTTGAAGAGCGTGTGGATGACCCTCAAGCCCGCGCTGCTGATGTATGAAACATCCTTCATATCCAAAAGCAGGTAGCGTGCGCCGTTTGCGATGGTCTCTTCCGCCCGCGCCTGAAAGACCTTGTAATTGGATGAGTCAATTTCGCCCTTTATGCCGATGACGGTCACGGGGACGCGGGCGTTGCGGGTTGTGGTGATGATTTCCAGCATTCTTGTTGTTCCTTTGCGAGAGTGTGAATTCAGGCGTTGGGGCTTTCCCTGCGGTTTTGCAGGTGCGCCTGGTTGACGATGTAAATTCCCGCCAGCGCCACCGCCCCGCCGACCCATTGGATGGGTCTGGGTATTTCGCCCAGCAGCGGGATGGCGAGGATGGTCGTCAGGACGGGCTGCCCGATCAGTGTGGGAGAAACGACCGAAGCAGGCAGGTGACCGAGCGCATAGGAAACGGCAAGGTAACCGATCATTTGCGAGACGATGGCGGTCGCCAGAAAGACGAGCCAGGTTTGCGCGTTGTAGCCCGTGAACGAATTGCCGAGCGCGAGGTTCATCGCCATCATGCCCGCCGCTGCGCTGACGCCCACCAGCCAGGTGTAACGGAACGGGTCCATGTGCTCCCGTCCGCGCTGGGTGACAAGCTGGTACGAGGCGTAGAAAACCGCCGCGCCGCTTGCCATCAGATCGCCGATGCCGAAAGTGGGATGACTCAAAAAATCGGTGCCGACGATCAACGCCGCGCCGGAAAGCGCCAGGGTGAGCCCCAGCCAGAACGAGCCGCGCAGTTTTTCCTTGAAGAAGAACAACGCAAACAGCGCGACCCACAACGGTGACGTGTTGCCGAGCAGGGTGGCATTGGCGGCGGTGGTGTATTTTACCGAGGTGTTCCAAAACGCAAAATCGAAGGCGGTAAAAATTCCCGCCAGAAGCGGGAACCCAATGAAACGTTTATCGAGCGGGGCGGATGTCCGCTGGCGGTGAAGGAAGAGGGGAAAGAACAGGATGGTGGAAAAGAGCAGGCGGTAAAAACCGGTGATGGGTCCGGGGGCGTCTGCCCAGCGCACGAACATGGCAGAGAGGCTGAGCGCGACAATGCCCACCGCAAGCGCGATGTAGGGGAGCAGGCGGGTTTTGTTCATGCAGGAGATTCTATCAGATGCGGCGGAGGGCGATCCGCTCAAGGGTAGGCGGCAGCTCTGTGAGTTTGCGGATGCTGAAGTCCGGTTTGATGCGGCGCATTTCCTCGTCTGTAAACCGGGCGCGGCGCGTGATCCAGATCGTTCTCATCCCAAGTTGTTTCGCGCCTTGAATATCCGCTTCGAGGCTGTCGCCGATCATCACCGCTTCATTCGGTTCGATGTTCCACTGCGCCAGCGCCATCTCGAATGCGCGCGGGTGCGGTTTGCGGTAAAAGCACGCGGCGGAGGTCAGCACGAAATCGAAATGCGGGCGAATGCCAAAGCCTTCGATGAGTTCCTGCACATCCTTGTCGTCGCCTGCGTTCGAAAAAATACCGAGTTTGTATTGGTTGAATTTCAACTCCCGGAGCGTTTCGACGGCGTCGTTTTCGATCTCCCAATTGCTCTGGGTGACGGAGTAGAGCGCATCCAAAGCGGACCTCAGAACTGATTCGGCGCACTCGGCTTGACCCAACGCTTTGAGCGTTTCCCGCAGCACGAAATGGTACGTGGTTTCCTGCAAGTCCTTATCGCGCTGTTCGTAGTATTCGTGCAGCCGTTCGCGGAACTGCCTCGCCTCGATGTGAATGTTGTGCTGATGCAGGACGCCGGCGAGCGCCTGGTCTGCCCGGGCGTGGACGGCTTCCCAATCGCCGCGCGCGCGCATGAGCGTCCCGCCCAGGTCGAAGAGGAGGTGTCGGAAATGCGATGCGGTCATCGCCGTTTGTATACCGCGATGACCGCATGATGTAAAGGGGAATTAAGTATGGTTTACTGCTGGCGGACGTAAAAAGTTCCGCGCTGGACGAGTTGATTATCCGCGTAGAGTTCGACGGTGTATTCGCCTTCGGAGAGGATGAAGACGTTGGTGTATTCGTAACCGAACGTGCGATACCATGTGCTGCCGCTGCTGATGTCGTCGTTCGATACGATGCGGAGCGACTGGTCTTCGATGCCGTTCACGAACACCTTCCAAATCATCTGCCGGGGCGCCTGCCCGGCGTAGGTGAATTCGACCGTGAAGGATTTCTCGCCAAACGGGATGGTCGAATTGGGAGCAGGCTCGAAGCCGGTGATGAAGCCTTGTTCGTCCCTGCCGGTGATCTTACCGACGATGAACTCCTGCACGAGCATCACTTCCTGCCCGCCGGGAAGGCTGCCAGTGTATTCGAGCGCCACCGTCGCCTCTTTGAGGCGTTTCATTTGCTCTTCGGCAAAATTGCGGATGGCATTGTGATCGCCAAGGACGAGGCTGGCAGGCGGGGCTTGCGTCCACTCCCTGGGGTTGTTTTCGAGCATGTGAATCAGGTTTTGAAGGTCGAGCGCACCGGCATCCATGTAATACCACAGGGAGGCGGGCGGTTCGGCTCCGGCTGCGTGCGCTTCGTTCACCTGCCGCTCGGCTTCCTGGATGAGCAGATCGTACTGCGCCCGTGAATTCTCGAAGTCGCCCATGGCAAGGTAACTGATCGCCTGGTTCATCCTCATGCCGAGCACCTCCGGCTGGGCGGCGAGAATCCGGTCGTTGGTTTCGATTGCCTTGTCGTATTGACCGGCGAGGTAGTACGTCCAGCCGAGGTTCCAGTTGATGCTGATGTCGTCCAGCCCTTCGCTGCGGGCGGCTTCCATTTCCGAAATGGCTGTGTTGAGGTCGCCCAACTCGTAGTAGGCGAGTCCGCGCTCGTAGTAGGCTTTGGCGTAATAGGGATTTTCGTTGACCGCCTCTGTGAATTTCTCGATGGCTTCCTCGTACCTGCCCTGATATGACAGCCCCGTACCTTCCGCATAGGCGGCAATGGCTTCGGTATTGACCTCGGGGCGGACCCACAGTTCCAACAGGGACCAGCCAAGCCACAGCATACAAAAACCGACGATGCCCGAACCGACGACGATGAACAGCCAGCGCACGCGCCCCTTCAACGCCATGGATAGACCGTACAGGGAGAGGGAAACCGTCAGCAGTGTGATTTGAACGATGAGCGCATCGGCTGTGGCGGCTGTAAAGTTGCCCAGTTCTGATTCTGCGAGATACGTCTCCGAAAGGCGCGTGGATTCGACCAGGTAGGCTTCGGCTTCATACTTGTACGATTCGGGCCAGCCGAACGACGGGTCGAAATATCCCGGCGCGAGCAGGTCGCTGAGGGATTCGATGCGCTTCTGCATCTGCTTGTAGCGTTCAACGGCGGCGGTGTCGCCATTTTGTTCCGCGGCAGTGATCTGCCAGCTCAGTTCGCGCCAGGTCTGGAAGGCGCCCTGCCAATCGTAACTGAACTGAATGCTCCCATTCACCTCGGTCTTTGTGGCTTCGATGGCGTATTGCTGGGCGCGGCGGCGTGCCTGGTCGGAGATGTTCGAGGCATAGTTCTGGAAATAAGCGGTGATGGCAACCCAGATCGCAACCGACGCGATCAGGATGGTTGCCATGTTCTCGAATCGCTGTTCTTTCCTGGTCTCGGTGCTCATATCATAAACCTCCCAATCAGGATGCCAAGAATGCCGCCCAGCGCGAACAGAATGCCGATGCCAGCCCAGAGGTATTTGATCTTCTTTTCGGTGGCTTGCGCCAGCGTAAAGAACCAGAACGAGACGGCAAAGACGATCATATCTGCGGTGAGGAAGGAGGAGCGGGCGCGCAGCTGGTCGGACTCCGCAAAGTACGGCGCGGCGTTCAGGTCTTCGTTCTGAGCGTCCTGCGCCCAGGCTTCCTGCAGCTCGCGTTCCAGGTCGTATTGCCCGTCCGGGTTGATGTAGCGCGGACTGAAAAACACGGAACTGATTCCGCTCGCCACACCCCAAACCTCGCGTTGAAGCGCGCCGTTCCGCAGGTCGGTTTCTTCATCGGCGGTTGGGTCGTACAGCAGCCTGCCCAACTCATCGTAGCGGACGTAGGCGGTGTAGGCGCGGTAATGTTCATAAGCGTAGACGTGGTTGATGATGTCGGCTTTTTGCGCGCGGATGGAAGCGTCCAGCCCGGCGAAGTCGGCATCTCCCGCGTTGGAGACCGCCACAGAGGCAAGGCACGCGGCTGTGGCGCCCAGGACCGTGACGATGGCAACCATGACGGCAACATACGATTTGAAGGTATCCTGCTTCATAGAAATCTTCTCCTTTGGCTGGATGGATTTTCAATTACCCGGCGCTCTTCAGGTAAATACCCGTCGGGTCCAATTCTCTGCGCAAAATCTTCAATTCCTTGTTTGTAACAGGCTCGGTGACTTTGAGCTGCGGGGCGGTTCTCAAATCCCAGCCGGTGTTGGCTTTGGCTTCCTCCACCGTCTTGCCGGGGTGCAGGGCAGTGAGGATCATCTCGCCGGATTCGTCCGGCTCCATCATGCCGATGTCGGTCACGACGGCGAGCATCCCTCCGCCGCGCAACCCGGCGCGCTCGCGGTCGCCCTTGCCGTTGATGAATCCGGCGGAGGTCATGAATTCGACCTTCTCCGGGAAGCGGCGTTTCTGGTGAGGGGTCATGATGTAGCAGCGCCTTGCCCACGCGGCAATTTCCTGCGAGCCGCCGGAGCCGGGAAGTCTCACTTTGGGGTGTGCATAGCCGCCGATGACGGTGGCGTTGATGTTTCCGTATTTGTCAATCTGTGCGCCGCCCATAAAGCCCACGTCCACGTTGCCGCGCTGGAGGTAATTGGAAAAAATATCGTACATGCTGACCACCGACAGTGATCCGCTGACAAGGGTTGGGTCGCCGATGGAGAGCGGCAGGCGGGCGGGCTCTGCACCGATCACGCCCGCTTCGTAGATCATGACAAGGTTGGGGGCGTGCGTACGTTTGGCGAGGTTGCAGGCAAGGTTGGGTTGACCGACGCCGACGAACACCACATCGCCGTCGCGCAGCAGGCGCGCGGCGTTGATGATCATCAGTTCGGCGGAGGAGTAGTTGAGTTCGGGCATAAGATCTCCGGTGGAAAAAAGTTGGTCTATTGTTCTGGCTGTTGGTGATGGATGACGGACTGCCGTCTATGATCAATGGTCAGCATAAAGTTGTTGATCCTTTCAGCCACTTCCTGCGGATGTTCGAGCGGCAGGATGTGGGTGGCTTTCTCCATCGTTTCAATTTGAATTTTCGGGTTCTTCTTCTTAACGAGTTTTGCCGCTTTTTCCAGGAACGTATCCGTCTCGGCGCCGCGGATGATGAGCGTGGGCACTTCGAGGGCTGGCAGTCTGCGCCAGAGGTCGAAATCGCGCAGACCCGTCAGGTAGATGTGCGCTTCCCATTCGGGCGCATAGACCAGTTCGTAACCGCCGTCCGCTTTTGGCTGGGTGATTCCTTCGATGTATTCGCGCAGGCTTTCGTCACTCATATAGCGGAAGATGGGGCGGCTGCGGTAGCCGCGGAAAACGGTTTCCAGATCGTCGAAGGTGCGCCGGCGTTTCTTTGCCGCCGGGATGAGCGGGTGGAGTTTTTCTCCCAGCCCGGTGGTGCGCAGGATGTTCCATGCAAGCAAAAACGGCGGAACGAAGAACACCGGGTCGAGCAAAACGATGGCGCGGAAGCGCTGTGGGTCGCGCATGGCGGCGCGCAGGGTGACGATCCCTCCGATGGAATGACCCACTCCGATCACAGGACCAACTCCCCGGTCCGAAAGGAAGCGAAGCAGGTCGTCGGAGAGCGGATGCCAGTCGCGCAGGTCGCGTGGGTTGGCGTCATCCCACAAGGGGCGGAGTTTCATCCCGAATACATGATGATTTTTTTGTAAATGTGCCAGCAGCGATTTGTAACACTCAGGCGGGTAGCCATTGGCATGGAGGAAATGAAGCGGCGCGCCGCTGCCGCCGAGATCGAAATAGTTCATCTGCTGATTCACGCTAATCTTTGCAGGGATTCCGGGTTGTTGATGCGCAAATCAGTAACTTCCATAGTTGATTCTTTCGCTCAGCCTTGCTTTCACCTTCAACCGCTTGTGCGTCTTTGCGCCGAGTTTCTTCCAGTAGGCGCTGCGGTCTTTTACGCCGAACACCCACTCGTCGAGATACTTTTGCACGCTTTCTTTCGACTCGCTGATCTTATCCCATGCGAGGTAGAACTCGTTGTCGCGGTCGTAATATCCCTGCGAATAGGAGGGATGACTCGCAAACGGGACGTGACACACGGCGCTGACGACGATGCCGGGAATCATCGTGCGGTTCGGGTCGGAGCGGATGACTGCTTCGTCCACGATTTCTTCGGCGGTGAGGATGACTTTTTTCGCGGCAAAGGCGGCTTCCTTTTGTTCGCCAATGATGCCCCACAAATGCGCATTGCCGTTCTTGTCGGCGCGCTGTACATGGACGATGGCAACATCGGGGTTGAGCGCCGGCACCACGATGACGTCCTTGCCGCCGTACGGGTCGGGGATGCGCTTGATGAGCGGGTTGGCGCGTTCGAGGTCGGTTGCGCCGGTTTGGTTCATCGGTAGAAAAGGCAGACCGGACGCGCCCGCCTGCAAACGGGTGATCATGCCGAAGTGGGAATATTCCTCCCATTCGAGTTCGCCCTTTTCGATGGCAGACCGGACGATGCGCAGCGATCCCACGCCGGGATTCCCCATGTAGGAAAAGATGACTTTCTTTGCACAGCCCGCCGCGACCATCTGGTCGTAGATCAAATCCGGTGTAGCGCGCGCGAGGGTCAGATCTTTCTTTCCCTGGCGGATGATTTCGTGTCCCGCTGCAAAGGGGATGAGATGGGTAAACCCGGCGGCATAGACCGCATCGCCGTCGTTCACAAATTCTGAGATTGCCTTCTTGAGGGAAATAAGTTTGGACATAAATGCTTCTTTGTTCCTTATTTTGATTCCTTTTTCTCCTGTCCGCCCTTTTTTCGTTTGCTCAATAGGTTTTTCAACCCCGCAAACCTGCCGGAAGCGGGCGGCGGCGCTTTCTTTCGCCGAAAGTACCAGCCGATGGCGAGCAGCAGCATGGCGCCGAACAGGTAATCGAAGTCCACCTGGTCGGCGAGGTCGGAGGTTACGAAAAGCAGGAACGAACCCGCGCCCAACACCATGAAAAACGTTCCCACGCGGACGATGAGAGGGTCGTCGTTTTCTTCCATGCCGTTATTTTACCTGCGGGAAGCAGAAGTATACAGAATGCACAGGTATGCAAGTAAACAAGTACACAGAGTACACAGGTAAACAATCCGTTCCTGTTTACCTGTGTACGTGTTTACCTGTTCACCTATTCACCTGTCTACCTGTGTACCTGTCTACTTTACTTGTGTACCTGTTTACCTATTCTACCTGTCTACTTGATCAGCGTGCGGATCTGCTCGTGCATGTACAACGGCAGGTAGTAGTGACCGCCGGCGTTCTTGCCGCTGGAGCCGGAACCTTTCCATCCGCCAAACGGCTGGAAGCCGGGCCACGCGCCGGTCGTTGCGCCCTGCGGGCGGTTGGCGTACGTCACACCGGCTTCGATCTTGTCGAAGAACCATTCGACCTCTTCCGCCGAGCCATAGAAACCGGCGGTGAGACCGTAGTTCACATCGTTGGCGATCTGCATGGCTTCGTCGAGGTTCTTGACCTTGCCGATGGTGGTGATGGGCAGGAACATTTCATATTTCCACAGGCGGTGCGAGTAGGGCAGGTCGGTCGCAAAGGTGTTTTCGCAGTAATAGCCTTTGTCATACATGCCGCCGGTGCGAACCTTGCCGCCCGTCAGGAATCTGCCGCCGCCCTGGTGAATCTCTTCGCAGAAGTTCTTGAAGTCGTTGTAGGACGACTTGTTGATGACGGGTCCGTTGTAGGTGGCGCGCTCGGTCGGGTCGCCGAGGACCAGCTTCTCGGTGGTTTCCTTCAGGCGCGCAATCAGTTCATCGTAGACAGGCTCCTCCACCAGCACGCGCGAAGCGGCGGAGCACTTCTGTCCCTGCAAGCCAAACGCCGAGCGGACGATGCCGATGGTGGCGCGTTCCAGGTCTGCGTTCTTTGAAACGATGGCGGGATTCTTTCCGCCCAGTTCCAGAATGATCGGGCGCACATAATTGCGCCTGGCAAAGTCCTGGAACATCTTCATGCCCACATCAAAGGAACCGGTAAAGGTCGCGCCGTCCACTTCGGGGCTGTCCACCAGTGCCTGCCCAAGCGTGGAGCCGGGACCGGTCACGAAATTGACCACGCCGTCGGGGATGCCCGCATCGCGGAAGCAATCCACCAGCAGACGGACGATCCAAGCCGTGTCGGTGGCGGGTTTGATGACGATGGTATTGCCGGTGGCGAGCGCCGCGCCCGCCGGTCCGCCGGTGAGCGCGAACGGGAAGTTGAACGGCGAAACCACCAGCCACACGCCGTACGGTCTCAGCACCGAAACGTTGCGCGCCTCGTATCCAACCAGCGGGTCCTTGCCCATCTCCACAACATAACCGTCGTTCTTTTCCATTTGGTAGCACGAATAATAAATAAGGTCGGCGGTCTCCTGCACGTCGCCCAGCGACTCCATGCGGTTCTTGCCGACCTCCAGCGCCATTGCCGCGCCCAACTCGAAAATGCGTTCCTCGATCAACGCAGCCGCCTTGCGCAGCAGTTCCACGCGCTTCTGCCAGGGTGTGCGGCTCCACATCGGGAAGGCTTTGCGCGCCGCCGCCAGCGCATCCTGGGCGTGTTTGGCGTTCCCCTTCTGCATGGTTGCCAGCACCCAGTCCACATTGACCGGGGAGCGGTCTTCGAACTTCTCGTCTGCCTGCACCTCCCTGCCGTTGATGAGCATGGTGTATTCCGTGCCCATGCTGCTCTTGAGTTTCTCCACCGCTTTGTCGAAGCCGGCATGAAGCTCCTCAGGCGGATTGAACATTGTTGCGTATGTGAGTTTGAAATCTGCCATAGTGTTCTCCTTTTGGAATTTGTGAGACAAACTACAAAACAAGTATAGCGTAGGATTTCAAGCCCGTCAAAGTTAACGTCGTTTAAGGGCGCAGACGATGTCCGTAAGATGGCAGGGTCGAAGGGTATCAATATTCCATACAAAGAGGAGAATTTCGATGAAACCCCGCTTCATTTTCTGGACATTCAACCTGGTCGCTGTTATTCTGACGGCTTCCTGCGCCCCCGCCGCTGTGACGGAGCCGCCCGCCGCCGCAGCCACCATCCCAGTGGAGCAATCCACCTCGACGGCGGCGCCAACTCCCCTGACAGAATCAACCGCCGCCGTCACGGATGCGCCCACAATCCAGCCGATCGCCACCTCTCGTGGACCAAGCCTCGAAGCCACCGATCCCTCCACCGTTTCGCTGGCGTCCGGTCAACTGCAGCTGGTGGAATTCTTCCGCTTCACCTGAGGTACCTGCCGCACCATGGCGCCCATGGTTCATGGGCTCGAAGCAGAGTATTTTGGCAGAGTCAAGTTCACCTACCTCGATGCCGACGACCCTCAAACGCAAGCCTTGCAGCGCGAACTGGGTTTTGTGTACCAGCCCGAATTCTACCTGCTCGATGCAAACGGAAACGTCCTCAAGAAATTGATAGGGTTCGTTTCCGAAGAGGAATTCCGAAATCTGTTTGACCAATATCTTCAGTAACGAAGCGCTCCATTATCGAAAACGACCCGCCGTTCGGCGGGTCGTTTTCATTAGACCTCTTGTATAAGTGCTCCCGACGCAGTCCTCGCGGCGGGGACGCCGCCTTGAGCAGGTAAAAAAGTGACTTTTGCAAGAAGTCTATTCAAAAACTGAAAAGATTGCTGACGATATTGATGAATATCTCGAAGATGATCAGCAGGAACGGTGAGATGACCGTCGCAGCCAGGCGGTAGAACGTCGTTCCCTGAAAGGGCCAATCGGTGGTTTTCGAGACCGTCTCGATTGCCTTCTCCAGCTGGTGAAGCGCTTCCACCTCCTTCCAGTAGGTTATGGATCTTGTGTCGTCGTCGAATTTTCGATATAACCTCTGCGATGCCTCTTGAAAATCGTAGTTCAACCGGTCCAACATCCTGTTTTTGATGCGGGACATCCTCTGGTGAGCCTCCCAGATCGGCAGGAAGAAACTCGCCGGCGCGACAATGAAATACAGCGCAGCGTAGATCGAGAATTCGAGGATGGGCGGTTCGATCAAGAACGGCTGCAACCCGAGATTCAACGCAATAATCGCAGCGACGCCCACGAATTCCAGCGCAAAGTTTTTCACGCTTCGGAAAACCTCAAGACGGTCGGCATCCACCGTCAGTGGAAAATCGGCGTGTTCGAACAGATTGTTCAACTCGATGGAGGTTGCAATATGGCGGCAGGCGGAAACGCCGATGCAATAAAAAGCGAGAAACCGGACGGTTTGAATGAAGCCGATCTCGACCCAGTTTGCGCTGTACCAGAATTCCCCGAAATGTTGAATGCTGTATGAAGTTCCGAGGCTTGCGCCCAGCAATCCGAACAATGCCCCCACAACCCACCAGAGTTTGCGGGCGTGAGTGTGGGCGATCACTTCGTAATGTGGGTTATGAGATTTATCCTCCTCGCGCAGGTAGCGTGTGACGCTGTCATAAGTCCGCAGGATGCTGATGGGCTGGTAGGCGTAGAAATATCCCGCCATTGGGTAGACCAGCACGATGTTGATCAGGTTGATGCCATCCACTTTGGGCGGGTATCCCCACAGGCGCGGCAGGACAAACGCATAAAGAACCCCGGCGGCGATGAAGAAAAGCGCCATGCGCCAGGGTTCGACTTTCCATTTGCCGAGTACCAGCAGCGCGATTGGATCCGATCCGTAAATATCCGCCGGCGACAGATGTTTCGATGACATGACGTCTCCAGCGGTGGATTAACCGCCGTTGAATTTTTTGGCGTCCGCTATCGCTTTGTTGACGTTTACGAATGGGAGGATGATCAGCCCCATGATGAAGAAGAAGATCAGCGAAAGGATGCCCACCCGCAAGTCGTTGAAGATCTGGTTGGCGAGCCCGAATACCAGCGGACCGATCCAGGACGTGCCGCGCTCGGATACTTCGTAGAACGCAAAGAATTCCGCCTCCTTGCCGTTCGGGATCATCTGCGCAAACAGGCTGCGGCTGATGGCTTGCGAACCGCCCATCACCAGGGCGATGAACGCGCCCAGGATGAAAAATTCCAAAGTTACATTCCCGCCTCTCAGACCGCCGTAAGCGTAAATAACCACGCCCGCCCAGATCACCAGGCTGACGATGATGGACTGCTTGGCGCCAATCCATTTTGCCAGCCTGCCCCAGAACAGCGCGCCGAAGAACGCCATGAACTGGATCATCAAAATAACGGAAGTGAGCGTCGTTTGGTCCTGCTCCAGCCCGCCCTGGAGGACGGGCGCGGCGGCAAAGGTCGCGGCGACTGCGATCACCGTCTGAATGCCGTCGTTGTAAAGGAAGTACGCCAGCAAAAATCTCAATGTTTCCGGGAAGTGCTTCACTTCGCTGAATGTCTTTTTCAACTGTTTGAAGCCGATGCTGACATACGTCTCCCCGGAGGGTAGCGTCCGTGCCGCGTGGCGCGGACGCAGCCGCGCCCAGGTGATGAGGGCAAAGCCCAGCCACCACAGCCCCGCCGATGCAAGATTGATCCTCACAGCAAGTTCGGTGGAAATACCAAACGGCTCGCGCAATTGAAAAAACGCCAGGTTGAGTGCCAGCAGGATGCCGCCCCCCATGTAACCCATTGCCCAGCCGTAGGATGACACCCGGTCGCGCTCCTCTTCGCTGGCGATATCCGGCAGGTAGGCGTTGTAAAACACCATCGCTGCCCCAAAGGAAAGATTGGCGGCGATGAACAGCAGCCCGCCCAGCCACCATAGCCCGCCGGTGACGAGGAACAGCAAAAGGGTCGCCAGTGCACCGATGGTTGCAAAGATTTGCATCATGCGTTTTCGCAGGCGCGAGTAATCGGCAACCGCTCCGAGGATGGGCAGGAACAAAACCTGCATCCCGACGGAAAAGGAAATGCAGTAGGGCAAAAACGAATCAGGCGCAACGGGGATTCCAAAAAACGAAACGGTTGTCGTCCCTGCCGCTTCCGCCGCCGTGCGCGCCAGGCTTGCCACGTACGGACCCAAAAACACGGTCCCCACCGTGGTGCTGAAGGCGGAATTCGCCCAATCGTACATCGCCCAGCCAAAGATTTCCTTCCTGTCGTTCACCATCGCTTCGGTTGCCATGGCTCCTCCGTTGATTCTCAGAATGTCGTAAGCAGGAACACGTGCCAGTATAAGGAGTTTCGACTCCGCTGTAAAGAAATTACGGATGGAACTCCCCGCCTCTTTCTTGACCCGCAACCTGCTCCGCGCTACAATGCCTTTTCCTACCCTTAGCCTTTCCGTCGTTGCGAGGAGCCCAAAGGGCGACGAAGCAGCCTCCCTGTTGCAAGGGGATGGTGCCGCCACGGCGCCGCGCGACGCTGCAGGCTAACGCCCTCGCAATGACAGGATGAATTCAATGTTTGAAACACTTACCGGACGACTCAACCAAATCTTCGATCAACTTCGCCGGCGCGGAAAACTCTCCGAAGCGGACGTGGACGCCGCCATGCGCGAGGTGCGCCTTGCCCTGCTCGAAGCGGACGTGCACTTCAGTGTGGTCAAGTCCTTCATTGCCCGCGTGCGCGAACGGGCTGTCGGCGCGGAGGTATCCAGGGCGCTCAACCCCGGTCAGCAGGTCATCAAGATCGTCAACGAGGAGTTGATCGGTACGTTGGGCGAGCCCGCCCCATTGAACCTTACCGGACCCAAACCGCGCGTCGTCATGATGGTCGGTTTGCAGGGTGCGGGCAAAACCACCGCCGCGGGCAAACTGGCGCGTTTGATGAAATCCAAAGGCGAGCGGGTTTTGCTGGTGGCGGGCGACCCGTACCGTCCTGCCGCAGTCAAACAGTTGCAGCAGCTCGGCGAACGGCTGGATGTGGAAGTGGAAGCGGAGCTCTCGATCACGCCGCCGCAGCTCGCCAGGCGCGCGCTCGATAAAGCTGAAAAGGGCGGCTACAGCCTGATGATCGTAGATACAGCCGGACGGTCCCAGATGGATGCGCAGTTGATGGATGAATTGAAAGCCATCGCCGCCAATGTCAACCCGGTGGATATCCTCCTCGTCATTGATTCCATGATCGGTCAGGAGGCGTTGAACATCGCGCAGGGTTTCAAGGATGCGATCAACCTGACGGGGCTGGTCCTCACCAAAATGGACGGCGACTCGCGCGGCGGCGCGGCGATCTCCATTCGGTCGGTCACAGGTGTGCCGATCAAGTTCATCGGCACAGGCGAAAAACTCGACGCGCTCGAAACCTACGACCCGGCGCGCCTGTCCTCGCGCATCTTGGGCATGGGTGACGTGATCGGCTTGATCGAAAAAGCCGAAGCGATGTACGACGCCCAGACCGCCGAAAAACAGGCGCAGAAATTGATGAAGGGCGAGTTCTCGCTGGAGGACTGGCTCGAGCAAATGAAGCAAATGAAAAAGATGGGTCCCCTCGCGCAAATCATGGACATGCTTCCCGGTCAGTTTGGGCAGGCTGCGCGCGGGATTGACCCGGCGCTGGTGGAGAAACAGTTCAAACAATCCGAAGCCATCATCAACTCGATGACGTTGAAGGAACGCCGCAACCCGGATATCCTGAATGCCTCCCGCAGAAGGCGCATTGCAGCGGGTTCGGGAATGGAAGTGCAGGATGTGAACCGCCTCATCAAGCAGTTCCGCGAAGCGCAGAAATTGATGAAGACCCTGCAAAAGACAGGCGGCAAGGGGTTGGGGAAGTTGTTTGGGTGAAAGCCCGAAGGTGAATAGATGATGTTGCGCAGTACCGCAAGATTTTGTACATTTCCCGATTATTCTGACAACGGAGTGCCGCAAGATTTATCTTGCGATGGGCGGCGCAACATGAATTTTGCGTTGCGGTACTACAAAGTGCGCAAGATAAGCGAGTAACTCACCTTACGCGGTAGGGGCGACCATGTTTTTTCAAAATGTATGGCACAGGGCGGCCCTTTCTTCACAGATTGGCTGCCTGTTTTGCCCAAACGGGTCGCCCCTGCGGCGAAATCGCATAAGATGAGTGAGTAATATTAA
>QMIW01000114.1 GCA_024434165.1 Chloroflexota bacterium
GTCCTGCCGCCCCGCCTCGCTCCGATTCAGGCTGTGGTCGTGCCTATTTTCAAGAATGACGCCGAAAAAGAAAAAGTGCTGGAAGTCGCCGACCGCCTCTTCTCTGAACTCAAGGCTGCCGGCGTGCGCGTCAAGTTTGACGACCGCGACAATGTTTCCAGCGGCTTCAAGTTCAACGACTGGGAAATGCGCGGCGTGCCCGTCCGCGTGGAGATTGGCCCCAAGGACGTGGAAAAAGGAACCGTCGCCCTTGCCCGCCGCGACAAGCCCGGCAAAGAAGGCAAGACCTTCGTCTCGCAGGAAGGCATCGCAGATACGGTCAAGAACCTGCTGACCGATGTGCAAGCCTCGCTGCTCAAGCGCGCCACCGAATACCGCGACGCGAACATCCACAACGCGGACAATTACGAAGACCTGAAAAAGGTCGTGCAGGGCGGCTGGGCGTTCGCCTACTGGTGCGAATCCACCGAATGCGAAAAGAAGGTTAAGGAAGATACCAAAGCCACCACCCGCAATATTCCCTTCAACCAGCCTGAGGCGGAAGGCAAGTGCGTAGTCTGCGGCAAACCCAGCAAGCGTAAAGTATATTTCGCGAAAGCGTATTAGCCATCACGTCATTGCGAGGGCGTTAGCCCGAAGCAATCTCCATATCTCAAGGGATTGCTTCGTCGCAAAGGACAAAAGCGCTCCTCGCAATGACATAAAAAATATGCCCGCCATTGATCTCACCCGCCTCCGCAAGCAAGCGAACCGTCTCGCAGATTTCTTCTTCCTGCCAGACGAATTCATGAAGCATTTGCGCGAGATATTGGAGTTTTACGTCAATTACACGCTCCGCACGGTGGAGAATGTCGCTCCGGGCTCGAACCTCAAAACCTACCGCACGCCCCCCGCTGTCTTAACGCAAATCCAAAACGAACTGCGCGTCAAAGCGGAAGAAAATCCTCACTTCGCGCTCGAACTCGCCGACGTGCTTTGGGATGAAGGCGCGCTCGAAACACGCCTGCTCGCCGCGTTCCTGCTTGGGCGCATCCCGCCGCAGGAAGAACGCCTGCTGCCCCGCATCACCGCCTGGACGCAGCAGATCCGCGACCCGGAAGTGCGGGCGGCATTGCTCACCACCAGCCTCACCCGCATGAGAAAGGAAACGCCGAATCAATTTCTTGCCCTTGTGCGCGAATACCTGCACCCCGAACGCACCCGCACCTGGTCGAACGGAATTCAAGCGCTCATTCCCATGATCGCCGACTCAGATTTTGAAAACCTGCCAGCTATCTTCGACCTCGTCGAGCCGATCATCGAAGCAGCGCCGTCCACCCTGCAAAACGACCTCACCGACCTCATCGTTACGTTATATCGCGCATCTGCCAGCGAGACCATCTTCATGCTCAAGCATATTCTCAGCACCACCGAGAACCCGATGACCGCCGTCACCATACGGCGCATCTCGCCAGACTTCCCGCCGCCCCTGCAAAAGGAACTGCGCGACCTGCTCCGCCCGCAGCCGCTCGTCGTCCCCAAACCTGCCGAACCCGATGACTTCATTGACGAGAACACGCCGCCCGAAGAAAAAGCCAAACCCGTCCGCAAGCCGGGAAAAAAGAAAATGGACAACTCAAAAATCATCTACTTGCACGGCTCAGACAGCAGCAGCCAGAGCGGCAAAGCCCGTCAATTCGCCGAAAGATTCCCCGGCATGGTCACGCCTGATTTCACCGGCGAGTTCGACGAACGCATGGCGCAGCTCAAAAAAATTATCGGTCGCAAAAAAGGCTGGACGATCATCGGTTCTTCTCTGGGCGGATTAATGGGGACCGTCTTCACCTGTCAAAAGCCGACTCACGTCCGCAAGCTGATTCTGCTTGCCCCCGCCTTGCTCAAAGACCCCTTCGGCTCATATCTGGACCTTGAGCCTGTCTCTGTTCCTGCAACCGTTATCCACGGGACGGCGGATGACGTCGTGCCGCTCGACGAGGCACGCGAGTATGCCGAAAAATTATTTACGAACCTGAAATACATCGTCGTGGATGACGGTCACCGCCTGCAAGAAGCGTTCAAGGAATTGAATTGGGAAGAGATTTTGGAATAGACGATTGACGATAGACGACGGACGATGGAAGTTCCATAATCAATCGTCAATCGCCCATCGTCTTGCCGGAGGCAAAATGAAACAACACGTCTATTGGCACACCACCGCCCAAATGCCGGATGATAGTAATCTGTCACCCATCCCAGCCAAAGCGGATGTGGCGATCATCGGCGGCGGGTACACGGGTTTGAGCGCGGCGCGAATGCTGGCAAAACGCAACATAAATGTTGCGGTGCTCGAAGCCAATACCATCGGCTGGGGCGCGAGTTCTCGCAACGGCGGCATGACATTGACCGGGCTGAAACCAGCCATGCAAACGGTGATCAAAAAATATGGACGGGAATTAGCGAAAGAGTTGTTTCAATGTTCGCTGGATTCTGTGAACATTGTCGAGCAGATTATCAAGGAGGAAAACATTGATTGCGGCTTTGCGCGGAGGGGTCATTTGCTGGCGGCGAACAAACCAAAGCATTATGACGCGCTTCAAGATGAAGTGGAATTCATGGCGAAGGAGTTCAATCACAGCGTGAGGCTGGTTTCACCAGAAGATTTACGCACCGAGATCGGCACGGATGTGTATCACGGCGCGCTGGTGGACGAGGTCAGCGGCGGGTTGAACCCGGCGCAATATGTGGCAGGGCTGGCGGCTGCGGCAGCCCGGGCGGGGGCAAAACTCTGCGCGCGAGCGCGGGTCAACAGGCTGGAGCGGGGGGAGAAGCGGTTTTTCATCCAAACAGAAAGAGGGAATTTGGAAGCAGAATCCGTTTTGGTGGCGACATCTGGTTATACGGGCGGCATCACAAAGAACCTGCAAAAGAAAATTATCCCGATCGGGTCGTTCATTATTGCGACGGAACGTCTCTCGGATGAACTTGCAAACAAACTTAGCCCGAAGAATCGTATGATCTTCGATTACAAGCATTTTTTGAATTACTTCCGATTGTGGGATAACCGTTTGATCTTTGGCGGGCGGGCGGCGTTTTTCCCCGAAAATAAAAATACCATCGCGCAGAGCGGTGAGATTTTGCGGCGCGAGATGATTCGGGTGTACCCGCAGTTGAAAGATGTGAAGGTGGAATACGTTTGGGGCGGCACGCTCGATTTTGCCTTCGACCAGATGACGCACGTGGGCGAAGAAGATGGGATTTATTATTCGCTTGGATATGCGGGTCACGGCGTGGCGATGGCGACGTATTTGGGCGCGACGGTTGCCGAAGCGATGATGAAGGGGAACATCAAAGAGCATCCGTTTGCGCGATTCGATTTCCCCGGCGCACCGTTCGGCTTGTACAACGGCAATCCCTGGTTCCTGCCCTTCGCAGGAATGTGGTATAGAATTCTGGATTGGATCGAATGATTCTGTAAGTTCTGCGCCGTGTGGCGCCAGCCGCTCAGCCAGGAGGCAGAGACATGTACCAGCGAATCCTCGTCCCATTGGATGGCTCGCAGTTTTCGGAGGCAGTGCTGCCACACGCGGAAAAACTCGCCCTTGCCTTGAATGTGGAACTCGTCCTGCTGCACGTGGAGGTAACGCCTGTCCCGGAGTTCGACGCGCCTATCGCCACTCTTGCGCCGCCGAAAGAAATCAAGAAACAGCGGGTGGACATCAAATCATACATAAAAAATACCTGCTCGAGGCTGGAAAACAAGGGCGCGCGCGCCACGTATCAGCTTCGAGAAGGTCCCGTTGCGGAAACCATCCTGGATGCGGCGGAAGCAATGCAAGCAGATTTTATCGCCATGTCCACGCACGGGCATACGGGGGTGCTGCGATTGCTGCTGGGCAGCGTGGCGGAACAGGTGGTGCATCGTTCGAAAATCCCGGTGATGCTGATTCGTCCCCAGGCGGCGAGGATGAGGAAAAGAGGGAAGGGATAGCGGTTGACCAACATTGAATTCCAAAACGGTATTAAAATTGCCGAAATTTTCAGACAGAGGAGAGACTGCCATGGCGAAGACCAGCAAGCCAAAGGAAATGGAAGGCGAAGTCTATTATCCATCCGAGCAGGTGGCGGCGCAGGCGCGGCTGAAAGACTGGGACGCGCTCGCCGAAAAAGCGGACAAAGACCTGGAAGGTTTTTGGGCGGGGGAAGCCTCTGAATTGGAATGGTTCAAAAAGTGGGACAAGGTGCTCGACGACACGAACAAGCCCTTCTTCAAATGGTTCGTCGGCGGCAAGACCAACATCGTTCACAACGCCATTGACCGTCACCTCAAAACGCATCGCAAGAACCAGCTCGCGCTCATTTGGGAATCGGAGGACGGAAAACAGGAACGCACCTTCTCCTACTACGCGATGAACCGCGAGGTCACGCGCATGGCAAACATCATCAAAGCCATGGGCGTGACGAAAGGCGACCGCGTTACCATTTACATGGGGCGCGTACCGGAGATCATCTTTGCCATGCTGGCGTGCGCGAAGATCGGCGCAATCCATTCGGTGGTGTTTGGCGGCTTTTCAGTGGACTCGCTGCAAGGGCGCATCGAAGACAGCCAGTCGAAACTGGTCATCACCTGTGACGGCTCGTACCAGAATGGCAAGGTGGTGGAACTGAAAGCCATCGTGGATGAAGCGCTCAAGCGCTGTCCGTCGGTGGAAAATGTGATCGTCGTCAAGCGTGTCGGCAATGCCGTGAACATGGAGGCGGGACGCGACCACTGGTATCACGATATGTTGAACCTGCCCATCGCCAACGGCAAATGTCCCACCGAGGTAATGGACGCGGAAGACCCGCTGTTCATCCTTTATACGTCGGGGTCCACGGGCAAGCCGAAAGCCATCCTGCACACGCACGGCGGCTACATGGTCGGCACCTACTCGACGCTAAAATACGTCTTCGATGTCAACGACACAGACCGCTGGTGGTGCACTGCCGACCCCGGCTGGATCACGGGACATTCGTACATTGTGTACGGTCCTATGATCAACGGCGTGACTTCCATGCTTTTCGAGGGCGGACCCGCGTATCCCTATCCGAACCGCTGGTGGCAGGTCATCGAGCGCTACGGGATTACGATCTTCTACACCGCCCCCACCGCCATCCGCGGCTTGATGCGCTTTGGTGAATCCTGGCCCAACAAACACGATCTCTCCTCCCTGCGGCTGCTCGGCAGTGTGGGAGAGCCAATCAACCCCGAAGCGTGGAAGTGGTATTACCGCGTCATCGGCAAGGAAAAATGCCCGATCATGGATACCTGGTGGCAGACGGAAACGGGCATGTTCATGATCACGCCGACACCGGTGGCGCCGCTCAAACCCGGTTCCGGTACGCGACCGTTCTTCGGGCAGCGCGCGGAAATTGTGGACGAGCAGGGCAATCCCGTCCCCGACGACACGGAAGGTTATCTCACCCTGCTCCGCCCGTGGCCCGCAATGCTGCGCACAATTTACGGCGACGACGAACGCTACGTCAACCAGTATTGGAGCAAATATCCGGGACGTTACACCACAGGCGATTCCGCCAAGCGCGACAAGGACGGTTACTTCTGGATCATCGGGCGTGTGGATGATGTGATCAAGGTCTCCGGTCATCGCCTCGGCACGGCAGAGGTTGAGTCCGCGCTGGTCAGTCACCCGGCTGTGGCAGAGGCGGCGGCGATCGGGCTTCCGCACGACGTCAAAGGACAGGCAATTCACACGTTCGTCTTGCTGCGGGCAGGTCATGCTCCCTCCCCCGAATTGGCGGAAGAACTGCGCCAGCACGTCGCCACTCACATGGGACCGATCGCCAGACCCGAAGATGTGAAGTTCGTTGACAAACTCCCCAAAACGCGCTCCGGCAAGATCATGCGCCGCGTGTTGAAGGCGCGCGCGCAGGGGCTGCCGGAGGGCGATATTTCGACGCTGGAGGAGTGAGGAGAAAGAGTAATTGGGTAATTGGGGGATTAGAGGCTGGAGATTGGAGAATTGCCCCGTGATGAGACGAGAGTCAAGGTCACGGGGCGGTTTTATTTTTGATATCCACCCGTGTACGGAATTACCTGCCGAGCCGACAAAACCGTAAAAAATGTGCCGTGTTTTCCATGTATAATCCGCTTCTGCTTATATCCTATTTCCGGAGGAGAAAGATGAAGAAGTTTTTCGGCAATGAAATCCTTTTGGGGACGATGATCGCCATTCTGTCCGTTTTTACGGCGTTTGCAAGTTACCAGGGCGCCATGTCCGACTCGGAACAGAACAAGTACGAAATCCTTGGAATGCAGCAATTGAATGACGGGAACGCCGAGTACCTGCGCGCCAATCAGGACATCACCCAGGATTACAATTATTTCGACAACTGGTATCTAAACGTGGACGAACGACCCGAAATCGCGGAATATTACCAGGAGAATTTTTCGGAGGCGCTTGCCGCCGCCTTCGAACGCGACCAGGGCGTTTGGGACGAGCAATATTATGATGAGATGTACGCAGAGGCGTATGATTACTGGAATCAATCCGAAACGAACTTCGACCTGGCAGGGCAGTGGGACGAACGCGGCGACCAGCTCCAACTGGTGATGCTCATCATGGCGCTCGGACTGGCGTTCGTAGCGTGGGCATCCCTGCTCGGTGCAGAGAGCAACATGCGCACGTTGTTCTCGATTTTCGGCATCATTGCGCTGATCGCTGGAATTATCGTTTACTTCACGATGGTCCCCAGCGTGGTTGTATAACTTTTCCACTCCAAAAAAGCGCGCCCCAGGCGGGACGCGCTTTTCGTTTTATGGCTCTCCCGTAATTAACGGGAAAGAGCCTAACCACAAAAAGCATCAAGTACACAAAGGAGGGAAAAGGCGTCAACTTTATAGGCGTTTCTCCTTCGTGCTCTTTGTGTCCTAAACCCACAGCATGAGGGTCGTGGTGAAAATGGTTATCCCGTTAAAACGGTAGAGCCCGTTTTATTCAAAGACAACCGTTGTCAACCTCCCGGCTTCAACCATCACCATCCGTTCGCGCAGTCCCAACGAATCGTTGAAGGCGATTTTGTACCGACCGGGGGGAAGACCGCCCAGCACGGCATCTTCCGGGTTATGCTCAAATCCCTTTGCGTAGGAGGAGATGTAATACGTAAAGGCTGCGCTGTCATTCACGTATCGCGTGATGACAAGGGGGCGTTCATAATTGCGTTCGGCATCCATTTTCAAAGTGATGGATAACGCGCCCGTGCCGCTTTGGGGAATCAGCCAGAGTTCGGGATTCTCGGTGGAAAAGTAATCGGTGTAATCGCCTCCCCTGCGGACCTCGAAGTGGAGATGACTGCCGGCAGCGCCGCCGCTCGCCCCGACTTCTCCGATCCTCTCGCCTGCTTTTACTGCATTTCCTGCTGAAACAAAGATGTTCGAGAGATGAGCGTACAGTGTGTAAAAATCGTCCGTGTGACGAATGCCGATCACATTGCCGTAGAAATTCGTCCACGGGCTGAATTTGACGGATGTATCCGAGCCTGCAAGTGC
>QMIW01000115.1 GCA_024434165.1 Chloroflexota bacterium
GCCTTGGTTTCAAGAGGCTTCCCTCACCCCAAACAAGGTTATATATTCTGGGATGACTTCCCCCTCTCCCGATGGGAGAGGGCAGGGTGAGGGCTTTGGCGGGGAACCTAGAAAATCTATTGGAAGGTGGCAACTTGAGTTAACTACTGTTTCGGACACTGCCTGCTCCTAATTCCCTATATGCCGTTAATTTGGGACTCTAGGCAGCAACCGGATAAAATAACCAAAGCGACACTGCAATTTTAGCATACCCAATGGAGAAAAATCACACATTGGATGATCGTCCAACACGCGGCGGACTCGCCGGTAAATCCCCCTTGACGACCGATAACTCATTACCCAATCACCCACCTCCCTATTCCCCAATCTCCCCCCTAATGAAACTGTAATCTTCCCCTCACACCGGGCGCAGGCGGGGGCTTTCTTTTCTAGTTATAATACCCCGCATGGAATTTTTCTTTCCCGAAGATCACCTGACCCGCGCCGTGCCCGAAGAGACGCACATCGCCTCCCTCACTGCCGAACCCTACCCCGATGGGCGCCGCCTGCGCGTCAACATGCAGATCACCCCCTTTCAAAAACGCCCCCATATCGAAGTCACGCTCGATAACGCCGACGGCGAAGAGGTCGCCTCCGCCAGCATCGTCGAACCGTTGGGCTGGAGGCTCGAATTCACCATGCACATCCGCGGCGAACTGCGCAGCCCCTACACCCTGAACGCGCGCCTGTACTACCCCGACGGTCCCTCCGATGAAGTGCGCCGGTTCTCTTTCGATGTACAACCGCCCACCGCTTCCGGCGACCCTGCGGCTGATTCCGCCGGATAGACCTCATCCATGCCTTTGCCTTTTCCCCACTTTTTCCGAAAAATCGTATACCTGCTCGGCATCGCCAGCCTTCTGCTTGCGGCGTGTTCGGCTTCTCCAGCAGAGGATACCCCGCCGCAGGCGGCGCAAACGCCCTCGGCGTTGAGTCCGCTCGATGGACCCGCGCCAACTCCCTCGTCCGGGGGTGGAGGCGAATTGGTCTTCCTCTCCATCGAAGAGAACGCCTATGCCCATCTTTTCATCTTCGATCCCGCCAGCCTGTCACTGACGCGCATCACAACAGGCGATTGGAACGACATCGCCCCCGCCCTCAGCCCGGACCGTACCCGGCTCGCCTTCGCATCCGACCGCGGCGGCAGCTGGGACCTGTACGTGATGACTTTGCCTGCGGGTGAGTTGAAGCAGGTGACCGACACGCCGAATTATGACTCTGCGCCGTCCTGGTCGCCCGATGGTCAATGGCTTGCATTCGAAACCTACCAAAACGAAAACCTCGAAATCGCCATCGTCAACGTGGATTCGGGCGAGCAGGTGCCGCTTACCCTGCACCCCGCCTCCGACCATTCCCCCGCCTGGGCGCCGGATGGACGGCACGTGGCATTCGTCTCTTCGCGCGGCGGGGATAGCGACATTTGGCTCGCAAACCTCGATCTTGCCGGCGATGAACGCTACCGAAACCTGAGCAACACCCCGCTTGCATCCGAAAGTTCGCCCGTTTGGAATCGGGGCGGCTCGCAGCTGCTGTGGGCAACCGCCTCACAGACGGTTGGCTTTGGCGGCTTGTACATCTGGGATGCGGCGTCCCCCGACCGTTCCGCGCATTGGGTCGGCGACGGCTTCATCGGTGCGTGGAACGAAGCCGCCAATCAGGTGGCAGCGGTGGTGAGTTCGCCCAACCAATACTTCATGACCTCCTACGATTTGGAGGGCGATTTCCTGCTTTCCTCCATTCCGCTCAGCGGACGGGTGCGCGGCATGACCTGGGGACGCGTCGAAGTGCCGCAGCCCCTGCCCGCCTCCTTTGCTCAAGCCGCTGCGATGACCCCTTCTCCGTTGTGGGTTCCAGCGGTGACGCCCGGCGCGGAAGTGCCAAACCAGCGCTGGTATGTGGTGGATATCGAAAACATCCAGGCTCCCTACCCGCAATTGCACGATCTGGCGGATGAATCGTTCCATGCCCTGCGTCGGCGCGTCATTCAGGAGACCGGCTGGGATGCGCTCGCCAGTCTGGAGAACGCCTTTGTTCCGCTTACGACCAGCCTCGAGCCCGGCTGGGATGAAGACTGGCTGTACACCGGCAGGGCGTTTGCCGTCAACTCGCTCATGTCCAACGCCGGCTGGATGGCGACCGTGCGCGAAGACATCGGCGCGCAGACCTATTGGCGGGTGTACATTCGCTGCAGCGTGCAGGATGGTTCGCTGGGCGAGCCGATTCACAACTCGCCGTGGAATTTATACGCCCGTTACGACCTCGACCCGCGCACCTACGAACAGGGCGGCGATTATGCGCCCGTCCCTGCCGGGTATTGGGTGGACCTGACCTCGCTTGCCGCCGCCTACGGCTGGGAGCGTTTGCCTTCACTCCCGAACTGGCGCACGTATTACAAAGGCGCGCGCTTCACCACCTTTGCCCTCACCAGCGGTCTCACCTGGTATCAAGCCATGCAGGAGCTGTACCCGCCGGAGGCATTGGTCACGCCGACGAAGGTGCTGGCTCCCACGCTCACGCCGACGCCCACCGCCACGTTTACTTCCACGCCGCGCCCCACGCGCACCCCGCGCATGACCTTCACGCCGTCCCTCACACCGACCATCACGCCCACGCCGCTCCCGCCCACTTCCACACCCACGCCGCCGACGGTCATTCCGTAGCAGTTATGTCATTGCGAAGGAGTGAAACGAGCGAAGCAATCTCCGCATATAATATTGAGATTGCTCTGCAATGACATTCCACAAAAATGCCCCTCAAACGAATCCTCCCAATTCTCTTCATCCTCTTTCTTGCCGCCTGCTCGTATGAGATGGTTTCATCCACCCCCACGCCGGTGATTCAGCCCGAAGCGCCGGACCAGCCTCCGGTCACGTTCGAGGCGATGCTCACCCCTTCGCCGGAGCCGTTTCAATTCAGTCTTCCCACGCCGGGCGCGGAGCCCATTACCAACTGGCGTCCGCCTTTGTACCCCGTGCCGTGGGCGATCTCGCCGTACGACCATTTTTACTTCCTGCGCCCCATCGCTGCCGACCAGATGAACTGGCCCATTGCGGACTACCGTTACGGCGGCGTGTTCTTTGGGCGCAGCATTGTGCATACCGGCGTGGACATTCCTTCGCCGGAAGGCACGCCCATTCTGGCAGCCGCGCCGGGGACGGTGGTGTGGGCAGACTGGGGATTGTTCCGCGAAACGCCGGGCGATGAGACCGACCCGTATGGGCTGGCGGTCGCCATACGGCATGACTTTGGCTACAACGACCAGCAGCTTTATACGGTCTATGCCCACATGAGTTTGATGAACGTGATTGTGGGTCAGCATGTGGAGACGGGCGAGGTGATCGGTTTTGTCGGCTCCACCGGCGCAACAACCGGACCGCACGTCCATTTTGAAGTGCGCTTCCCGAACAACTCTTTCTTTTATACCTACAACCCGGAGTTGTGGATCGCCCCGCCGCAGGGCTGGGGTGTGCTTGCGGGCCGCATCATGGACTCAAAGGGGGAGTTGCTGCAGCAGATCGAAGTGTTGGTTGCGCCGGAACGCGCCTCGCGTACATTCATCGTCCGCACGTATGGCAAGGGCGGCGCAGTCAACTCGGACCCGTATTATCAGGAAAATCTCGTGCTGGGCGACCTGCCTGCTGGAATTTACAAGGTCTCGTTCGAATATGAAGAGGAGCGCGTCCAGACCTGGGTGGAGATTTTCCCCGGACAGGTGAGTTACTTTACCTTCAAGGGCAGCGAAGGATTCAGCGCCAACCGTCCGCCCGCGCCGACGTTGGAATTTTTGCCGGAAGATCTTCCCCCCACGCCCACGCCGAAACCATAACCTGCAACCTTCAACCTGCGATTGAATTCCCGCCTGAAAAACCGTACAATGAATCCGTCACATCCTCGCTCGAAGGAGGCGTACGATGAAGCGCACAGAGGGTCTTTTTGCAAGGTTTATTGGTGGAATCATAGCCGTCGTCCTCACTTTATTTCTGTATTTTGTGAACGCCCCGCCATTTTCCATTATTGACGCTTCAGAGACCGCCGTCCCCGAAGAGACCGCAGCGGAGGAAGCGCCCGCCTCTGAGCCTGCGCCGACAGATTCACCCGCGGCGGCAGAGGAGGCTTCCGCAACGGCGGAACCCGCGGAAACGGCTGCGACGGAAGAACCCGCTGCCGCAAGCGAAGAAGCGCCCAAAGTCCCAGCCGGAGGAGCCGTCAGCGAGCTGGGAAAACTGATCGTCATTCTGCAGGAACCGCTTGAAGTGGAAGCGCAGAAAAACACCGGCAGTTCGGAATATGCGGTCACGCTCATCAACCAGTCTGAAAAAGCGATCAAGGTCTTCCTCTTCATCGAAGGGGTGGATGCCTGCGAAGGGGAGAAAACGCAGGATTGCGCGGAAGTTACTGTGGACGGTAAACCCTCTGCAGAGGTCGAGGTGCCGCCGGGGGCAAGCGCCGAAATTTTGGTCGCTTTTCGAGCCGTTGCCTTGAAAAATCTCCTCGACCGGGTGGAGGGCAGCTTGATTCTGGTCTCGCCGGACGGTCAAAAGGAACTGCCGTTCGTGGTCGCCGCCAAATGGCAAAGCGACTGGCCCGAAGGGCTCGCCTGGGCGGTGAGAATCCTGGTCGCCTTGATCGTCGCATACATCCTGTACCTCATCCTGTACTCGAAGGTCGTCCCAGCGTTTTACATCGAGCGTTACATTCCCATGACGATGGATGTCATCGAAGAGAACAAGGCGCTTTGGCACATTTTCTCCAGCCGCCTGACGTGGATGAAGGAGCAGGGGTTGAGCAAAAACCTCATCAACCCGCAGACGCCGCCCGCCAGGATCGAACTCCCCACCAACCTGGGCAGGCAGGGAGATATCCTCCGGGCAGTGGTCGAACTGGTCGGCTGGGTGCTTCCGCGGCGCGGTCTCACCCTGCGCATGGCGCCGAAGGAGATAAAGACCGGCGGCAAGGGCATCTCCGTTACCATTGTGAAGAACAGTGCGGGCAAAGTCCTTGCTGAGCGTCTCTTCACGACTGCGGCGTACGGTCTCGACCCTGAGAGCATGGATTATGAAGACCTGTTGATGATTCCCATCATTTTGTGGCTGACGGACTGGTGGAATAAACAATATCCGTCCCGGCAGCCCGGCGAAAAAACGAACTGGGAAGCCAAAGCCCTGTGTATGCTGGCGAACAACCTCTGGCACGAGAAACCCAACCTTGGCAGGGAACTTTACATGAAAGCGCTCGCCATCGAACCGTCCAACCGGGAGGCGCACGCCGGGCTTGGGCGCATCTGGCTGGAAGACTCACAAAGGGATGGTATCTCCGACTATCAAAAGAGGAACTATCAGGAACTTGCTTCGGCATACCTCGGCGGCATCGCCGTCCGCGAGTTCAAGGAGGGCGGCGGAATGGTATTTGAAACGCCGCGCGGGAAGGATGTCACCTGGTTTGCCGCCGCCTACAACCTGGGGGTCGCATACGCATACCGCGATGATTTCCCCGCCGCTCTCAGCGTTTGCGACCATCTCTTCGGCGAGATTGCAAATGCGGGGAGCAACAAAAGCCGGGATTGGGCGGATTTCCAACGCTGGCTGAAACGCTTCGAGACCATGGCGTTGGTCTTCCGGCAGAGCGCAATATTGGAGACCGCCAAGCCCAAAGACCCGGCGGCGCTCGCTCGAATGGTCAATGAAAGCATTTCGAAACTGCGGGCTGCCTCTGCTGAAGACCCCGGCGTAGACCGGCATACCGGAGATGGGACAGCCTTCCCGCCCGAAAAGACCGTTGACCCGCAAAGGATATTGCTGGTGAATTTGGATTACCGCACCCAGTACAACATGGCTTGTTATTTCAGCCGTTGTTATCAGCTGGCAAAGGAAAATCGCTGGGGCGACGCCGGTAAATATGCCGAAGCCGCATTGGATTATTTGCGCATGGCGCTCGGACGCGGCGGCGGGCTGGTGGATTTTGCCCGCAAGGATCAGGTCTTGAATCCCGTCCGCAAGAGCAGGGTCTATGGGGCGAAGTTCGACGAGATTGCCCCGCCGCCCAGGGAACCCGTCAAGGACGATGAGAAGGAAATCAAAGAGGAAGGAACCGTCATAAAGGTTGTCGTTGACAAGCCGATTGTTTTGACTTCCCGGTAAGCCCTGCGGCGGCGAGTCTTTGTAAGGGATACGGCGCGGGATACCGTCGCGCTGCGAATCAGGATGAATCCGCGCATGGAATCAACCGTTCATTGAATGGTAAATTGCTGTTCGGCAACCTTGACGCCGTCCATGTAGATTTCCACTTTGCATTGGGCGGGGGTGAACCCATCCTCGTGCGAGCTTTGCACACTGGCATAGATCGTGGGATTGCCGCCGTTATAGGTGTAACTGGTGATGGTGAACGGGGTGTTGGGGTCCATATCCGGCAGGTTCAACACGTACCAGCGGGCTTCGAAATAGGCGCCGATTTCCGGCTGGTTCGCGGTGAAGAACACGTAGATCGCATCCTTCGGTGCGAAGACGTTGGTTTTGTTGAACCCGTCCGAGTCGCTTGCCATGTAGACGTTCGACACCGGAGACGCCGGGGTCGGCGTTGCCGGGCTGCCCATCAGCCGGCTGCACGCCAGGGAGACGGCGGCGAGCAGAAAGACCGCCAGAAGAACCGATAGCCTGCTTTTCATATTCCATTCTCCTCTCATTGATCAAGTGCGACTTGCCGATTTTACAACGGAAATACGGTTCTCCCCCATGCATGAAATGAAATGGAAATCAGCCGGCGCCAGGGCTTATCTTTTCGATCAACTCCGCCATCCGTTCGTAGTGTGAACCTTTCCAGTAGATTTGCCCGCAGGCGGGGCAGAGATGGAACTCGTCGAAGTACTGCCGGGTCAGCGGTTCGAGGCGGTCGAGCACCCGTTCCTTTTCCACCGGCTCGAGCAGGTGATTGCAGCGCAGGCAGCGATGGAACGGTCGAATGCGCCCGGTCAACTCAAAGCGCAGGATGACCTCTTCCAACTGTTTCAGCGGGTCGAGCGAGCGCAGGCAATAGCCGTCCCGGACGATGCGCCTCATGAGCAGACGCCGGTCCCGGGTCAGCAGGATGCGCTCCTCCCGGTGGACAATTTCCGCCATGTCGGGGTCGTCGAAATCGTTTTCGTACAGGCAGTCGAAACCCAACATTCGCAAATGCGCGGTCAACCGCCCGAGGTGACAGTCGAGCAGGAAGCGCGGCTCGGATGAATATCCGTTTGCAATGGGATGGAGTTCGACCGCGTCGCCGTCCTGCGCGATTTTTCCCAGCGCCTCAT
>QMIW01000018.1 GCA_024434165.1 Chloroflexota bacterium
TAGAGTTCCCCCGCCTCTTCTGCGGACGTTGGAGCGGATTCTGTGACGACAGGGTTGGACGCCGCCCGGGTCGGAGTGACCGCCAGCGGCAGGCTGGCTGGCGGCGCAAAGACGCTGTCATCGAAGGCTGGGTCGAAGGCGATGCTTTCGACGACGCGTTCGGCTTGCACGAACCCGCCGCCTTCTTTGCCAAACTCCTGCATTTTCAAGATGACGGCGGTCTGCGTATCGAGCCACAACTTCCATGACGGCTGCGAGTTTTCGATATACGTCCACGAAACGACGAGCGCGCTGCGCCCGGCAACGGTCTCGACGGCGAGCGGGAGGAACGTCCCCTCGTTTTGCGCGAAGTTGGCGGGGAACGCCATTTCAGAAAGCGGCGTGCCGATCTGCCCCCACATGGGATTTGGGTATGCAGCTCCCTCCTGCACAGGCGGGATGTATTGTCCCACGCGGGCAAAATCGGGATATGGGATTTGCTCGGCGGTGTTCGCCGCGTAATTGACATTGGTGATGGTCACGCCGTCGCTGAGTTTCAAGGCGTTGTGGGCGTTGTTCGTGACGTCCGTCAACTCGGCGCGATAGCGGCTGTTGAGAGGGTCCAGCCAGACTTTCTCGGTGAATACCTGCGCGGGGCTGTCGGATACGTGAAACGTGATCGTGCCGCTCATTTGCAGGGTCGTCCAGTGGGCGGCGCTTTCGATCATGGCGTTTTGAATCTCCTCGGGCGTGGACTCAAGGCTCAGGTCGAAGGGGGCAGGCGTCCGGTCGAAGAAAGAGGCGGGACCTTGAGGCGAGGAACAGGCTGTCATCAAGAGCAATGTCAGGATGAGAAGTCGTTTCATAAATCTCCTTTTCCTGGGAAACGGATGGGCAAACCAAAAAGTTCCCGCTGCCTTTCGACAACGGGAACTTTTTCAAATCGGGTTACGGGGTGTTGGTGACGGTGGGGGTTGCCGTAGGCGTTGGCGTGCCGGTCGCAGTGGGGGTTGCGCTGGGAGCCGCCACTGTGTTCGTTACGGTGGGCGTGGCGCTTGGGGCGGCAGTGGTGTTGGTCGGCGTGGCGCTCGGCGGAACGGAAGAGGACGAGTTGTAGATCATCGGCGCGGTCCAGAGCGCGCGGTCGCCTGCGGGCGAGCCGGTGGACAGCACAGTGAGGATGAACTTCACGTTCTGCCCCACGAGCGCGGAGAGGTCAATATCGGCGTTGTAGACCTGTCCTTCATATTTCTCCACGAACGCCCAGAAGGTCTGGATGGAAGAACTGCCGGAGATGGAGTAATCGAGCCGGAAGACCACATAGCAGGAGGTGGCGCCGTTTTCACAGCCGATGGTGGCGCGGAACTTGTCGCCTGCCTTCACCTGGTAGGAAGGATAGATGCCCTGAATGTAGCCGTTGTTGATGTTCTGCGGGAAGGTGATCAGACCGGTGCGGGGATCGCTGGTGCCGTTCTCCAGTTTGGAGGGGTTGGCAATCAGTATGAAGCCCTTCGCATCGCCGTCCGTGCCGGGGCAGGGCAGTTGACCCGCGCCGCTGTACCATGTCGCCGCGCAGACGTTGGCGGCAAAGTCGTAGACCGTGCCGGGGATCGAAGTGGCGGGCGTGACCGGCGTGCCGGGTGTGGTGGTCTTGGTAGCAGTGCCGGGGTTGATGCCCGTGCCGGTGACTTTGATCTCGACCCAGAAGGATTTCGTGCCTGCCGAGCCGATGCCGAACGGGATACCGGTGTTGTTCTTCAGTTTCCAGTAACCGCGATAGGTTCCCGCCGTGGTGGGCGAAGTCAATTGCAGGGTGATGTCCACGGTCTGACCCGGCGCAACAGTGGTCGGGATGAGCGCGGAATCGGGTCCGCCCATCTTTTCGCCGGTATCGAACATGATGCTGTAGTTCGTCCACGTACAGGTACCGACATTCTTCAAACGCCAGGTCTTGCTGAAGCCGATGCCCGGCGCAAAGGCGGTGCCGTCGGGCACGGTCACATCCGAGATGAACTGGGCGCGGTCGCAGGCGTTGGGCTGGACGGTCCCGGTTCGGGTCGGCGTGGGGGTGGGCGGAGTACCGGTCACGGTTGGCGTGGCAGTGGGCGGAGTGCCCGCGCCAGCGCGTGAGATGATCGGGTTGACCCACAGCGCGCGGTCGCCTGTCGGCGAACCATAGGCAGACGTGACGAGGATGAATTTGACATCCTGACCGGCGAGGGCGTTCAGGTTGAGGTTGACGTTGTACGTCCAGCCTTCGTATTTTTCGCGGAAGGTCCAGAAGGTCTTGACCGGTCCGCTCCCGATCTGGTAATTGAGGCTGTACGCCGCGTAACAGGTTGTCGCGCCGTATTCACAGCCGATGGTCGCCTGGAAGCGGTCGCCGGTCTGCACGCGGAAGGCGGGATAGGAAGCCTGGATGTAACCGTTGGTCACGTTATTCGGCACGAACAACAAACCAGCCTTGGCGGAAGTCACGCCGCTTTCGAGTTTGGGCTGGTCCAGTTTCAAGCCGAAGCCGTTGGCGCTGCCGTCGGTGCCGGGGAAGGTCAACGCGCCTGCGCCGCTCGACCACGCCGCCGATCCTGCATTGGCGGTGAAGTCGTAGGCGACGCCGGAACTCGAGGAGACGTAGATCTCAACCCAGAAGGATTTATTGGCAGTCGAGCCGATGCCAAACACCCCGCCGGAATTGCTCTTGAACTTCCAATACCCGAAGTAATGACCGGCGGTGGCGGGCGAGGTCATATCCACGGTGATGTCCACGGTCTGACCGGGACCGACGTTGGTGGGCAGGGCAAGCGAGGCAGGCGCGCCCATGCGCTCGCCGCTGTCGAAGATCAGCGAAACATCGTTGCTGTTCCAGGTGCAGGAGCCGATGTTCTTGATGCGCCAGGTCTTCTTGAATGCCGTGTTGGCGGCAAAATTCGTACCATCGGGAATGGTAACGTCCGCGATGAACTGCGCCCAGTAACAGGTCGCTGCATGCGCGGTGGATGTTGTCCCTGGCGCGGGGCTTAACAAAACCGCCAGCAGGAGCAGCATCGAAACTAATCGTGATACAGATCTCATTTCTTCCTCCATCAAGTCAACACAGAATAAGACGTCAAAAAATTCAGTTTGGTTCCGTTTGACTATACGCTCTCCCTAGTATAACTTTTCTTTAACAAATGTTCAATAATCTAACAAATCAATTTCATGGTCATTTTTTCCTATTTTCCCCCGAATTGCCGGCTGGTCTGCCCTATAATATCGGTATGCCGCGCACCATCCTGCATCTCGACCTCGATGCCTTCTACTGTTCGGTGGAGGAAATCCACCGCCCCGAACTGCGCGGCAAGCCGTTCGCCGTCGGCGGCAAGCCCGATGAACGCGGCGTGGTCGCTTCCTGTTCGTATGCGGCGCGCGCGCTTGGCATCCGCAGCGCCATGCCCATGTCCCGCGCGGTGCGCCTGTGCCGCAACCTGATCATCGTCCCCGGCAGGCACAGGCTGTACAGCGAATACTCCGAAAAGGTGATGGAGAAACTGCGGAACCTGACCCCGCTGGTGGAACAAATTTCCATTGACGAAGCCTTCCTCGACATCACAGATATTCAAGCGGATAAAACCCGCCTCGCCCTGGACCTTCAGCAGTCCATCCGAACCGAGCTGAGTCTACCCTCCAGCCTCGGCATGGCATCCAATAAACTCGTGGCGAAAATTGCCACGGAAGTCGGCAAGAAATCGAGCAAAAGAAAGAACGAACCGCCATTCGGTTTTACGGTGGTGCCAGCCGGAGAAGAAGCGCAATTCCTTGCGCCCCTCCCCGCGGATATGCTCTGGGGCGTGGGACCGAAAACGAACGCGCGGCTCGCCGAACTCGGCATCCACACCATCGGCGACATAGCCCGCTGGCCCGAAAAGGAACTCATCGCCCTCTTCGGCGAAAACGGACGCGACCTGTGGCGTCACGCCAATGGCGTTGACAACCGCCCCATCGTCACGGAATACGAGACGAAATCGGTCAGCCAGGAAACCACCTTCAGCGTGGACATCCGCGACGGGAAGGTGCTCGAAAAAACCCTGCGCGAACAGGCGCGCGATGTGGCGCGTCAACTGCGGAAGAATGGCCTTGCCGGAAAAACGGTGAAGATCAAAATCCGCTGGCCCGATTTCACCACGCTGACGAGACAAGTCACATTGCCGACTTCGACAGACAATGAAGATGAGATCTACCGCGCCGCAGTCAAACTGATGAACGCCGTCCGCAAGCCGAATCAAGCCGTCCGGCTGATCGGGGTCGGCGTCAGCGGAATCGGAGCCCCGGTGCGGCAGCTCAGCCTGTGGGACGTCGGAAGCGAAAAGTCCCGTAAATTGCAGGAGGTGGTGGATGAGTTGCAGGAGAAGTATGGGAGGGATGTGATTCGGCGGGGAGATACGTAGGCAAGTAGACAGGTAGGCAGGTAGACAGGTAGACAGGTCAATTTTTGATGTGTCTGCCTGTTTTCTTTTCTACGTGTGTCCTCATGTAATTCCCTAAACAAATATGCCATAATTTGACATATATGCAGTTTACATTTGTAAAGGATGTGACACATGCCCAACACTGCCACCCGCCTCATCACGCTCATCTTCCTCCTGCAAAACCAGCCGAACCAGAAAGCCTCCGAGTTGGCGGAGAAACTGGGCGTTTCCCTGCGCACCGTCCACCGTTATTTCGAGATGCTGGATGAAATGGGAATCCCCGTCTATTCGGAGCGCGGACCGTACGGCGGGTTCTCGCTCGTGCGCGGATACAAAATGCCGCCGCTGGTCTTTACGCTCGAAGAAGCGGTGGCGGTGGTCCTGGGAACGGGCCTGGTGCAGGAATTGTGGGGCGACCTGTACCGCGAAGCCGCGCGCGGCGCGCTTGCAAAACTGGAAAACCTCCTGCCCGAAGAACAGGTGCGGGAAGTGACATGGGCGCGCGGATCGCTGGCTGCCACCGGCATGCACCGCGCGGATTTGAAGGCGCAAACGCCCATCCTCGAAAAACTGCGCCGCGCCATCCGCGAACGCCGCAGCGTGGACATGAAGTACCAAAGCAGTCAGGTGCCGCATCCCTCCAAGCGCGGGCTTGACCCGTACGCACTCGTCCACCGCTGGGGCTGGTGGTATGCGATCGGGTTCTGCCACGTGCATCGGGAAGTCCGTACCTTTCGCGTGGACCGCATCTCCGAAATCTCCCTGCTTGAAACGACGTTCAGCATCCCGCCCGAATTCGACCTGCACGAGCATTTGAAAAACGAATTGCAGGCTCAGCCGCAGGTCAACGCCCGCCTGCGCTTTGAAGCGGAATTCGCCCATCTGACGGCGGGCAACCAATCCTACTGGCGCACTGTCGAGCCGCAGGCAGACGGCTCGGTGGAGGTCACATTCCACGCCCCCACGCTCGAATGGGCGGCAAGCACCGCGCTGGCATACGGACCGGCAGTCGAAGTATTGGAGCCGCCCGAACTGCGCCGCATGGCTGCGGATTGGCTCGCAGCGGCGGGAAGGAAATATTCATGAACGACAAAACCATCGAATGGTTGCTGCGAAGCGAGGCGTGGATCGAATACCGTACGCGCCTCGACCTGCTCGAACAACCGCCAGACGACCCGCAAGTGGTCGCGGCGCGCAAGAACATGCTGGCGGACCCGAAGATCAAATCCCTGCTGGCAGAGTTGACCAACTGGCCCGGCGAGGTGCTGAACAGTCACCGCTCCGCCAGCCAGCCTTTTCATAAATTGAGTTTCATCGCAGACCTGGGATTGAACGCCGGCGACCCGCCCGTGAAACGAATCGTGGACAAAGTGATGAAGCACCAATCCAAACAGGGACCATTCCAACTGCCGACGAACGTCCCGGCGCATTTTGGCGGTAGCGGCAGGGACGAATGGGCTTGGGCGTTGTGCGACGCGCCCGTGATCGTCTCATCGCTGATTCAGATGGGCAAACGCGACGACCCGCGCGTGCAAACCGCCGTCGAGCACCTGAATGGACTCGTCCGCGATAACGGCTGGCCCTGCGCGGTCTCGCCGGAGTTGGGAAAGTTCCGCGGACCCGGTCGAAAAGACGACCCCTGCCCGTACGCAACGCTCGTGATGTTGAAGGTGCTGGCGCACACGCCCGAATTGCGCGAAGGCAAATCCGCGAAAACAGGTGTGGAGACTCTGCTCTCGCTTTGGGAGAAAAGCAGGGAACAACATCCGTACATGTTTTTCATGGGTACGGACTTCCGCAAGTTGAAAGCGCCGTTGTTCTGGTACGACATCCTGCATGTGCTCGATGTGCTGAGTTACTTCAAATGGGCGTGGAAGGACAAACGCTTCAAAGAGATGCTGAACCTGGTCACAGCCAGAGCGGACGATGATGGGCGCTTCACGCCCGAATCGGTGTGGACAGCATGGAAGGATTGGGATTTCAGCCAGAAGAAAATCCCGTCACCAGGATTGACGCTGTTTGTGCTGCGAATTTTGAAGAGAGGCAGACAGCCTCTTTGAAAGGAAAAAATGAAACGCAAAACGATGTTCATCCTATTGGCAGTGATTCTGCTGGTCATTGCGCTGGCTGCAGGCGGATTTTGGTACGTGTCCACCCAGCCGCTGTATAAGCCGGGCATGGTCCGTGCGGAGCAGGGGCTCGGCGCGCCGCTCGCTCCGCCTGTTCAGCCCGCCAACTCCGCAAAGTGGGTGGTTGAAACAGGGATCGAGATCAACCATTTTGCCGTTGGGGACGGGAGAAATATCCTCGTGGTTCACGGCGGACCGGGGCTGCCGTTCCTCCAGCCGATGAGCGGGTTGGACGCGCTGACGGGAAACTTCCGCTTCCACTACTACGACCAGCGCGGATGCGGCGAATCCACGCGCCCAATTGACCGGTTCGATTCACCGAACGTCTACGAAAACATGCAAACGCTCGATAGGTCGCTTGGCTTGGGCGCACAGATCGCGGATATCGAACGCATCCGCCGGATTTTGGGCGATGACAAACTGATTCTCATCGGTCACTCGTGGGGCGGATTCCTCGCCTCGCTCTACGCGGCGGAGTTCCCCGAACATGTCGAAGCGCTGGTTTTGATTTCGCCTGCGAACACGCTGGTCATGCCGCAGCCAGATGAAGGCAGCGACTTGTTCGCCGCCGTCCGTGAAGGGCTGCCCCCCGACCAGCAGGCTGAGTTTGACGAATTCATGGCTGAGTACATGGACTTCAATGCCCTCTTTCAAAAATCGGAAGCCGATCTCGCCGCAATGAACGAGCAATTCGGAAAGTATTATGTACAGGTAGCGGACATCCCCGCCCGGATGCCGCCGCAGGGAAAATCCGGCGGATGGATGGTGTGGGCGCAATATCTCAGCATGGGGCAGCGGCATGACTACCGCCCCGCACTGAAGAACGTCAATGTCCCGGTGCTGGTCATTCACGGGGCAAACGACCTGCAAAGCGAGTCCGCCAGCCGCATGTATGGGGAGGCTTTTCCAAACGCACAGTTCATTGTGATCGAAAACGCCGGTCATTTCCCGTTCGAGGAACAGCCGGATGCGTTCGCGGAAATCGTTGGAGCCTTTCTCACCGCGTTGAAATAAGAGAGGTCAACATGAAAGAGAAATTTGAAATCAAAACCATCCACGCCGGCAACGTGGACGAGGCAGGCTTCTTCTGTTACATGAGCAAACGCAGGGAGCCGGGCTACAAGCAAAAACGCGGCTGGCTCGATGCGCGCTTCGCCGAAGGCATGAAGATCAAGATCATTCACGAAACCGGCGGACGCGACACCGCCTTCATCGAATACATCCCCGGCGAGTGTGCGTGGCGCGCGGTCCGCGCGAAGGGATATATGTTCATCCATTGTCTCTGGGTGGTGGGAAAAGGCAAAGGCAAGGGATACGGCAAAGCCCTGATCGAAGAATGTATCAAAGACGCCCACGCCCAAAAGATGAAGGGCGTCGCCATGCTGACCAGCGACCACACCTGGCTCGCCGGCAGGGAAATATTCGCACGCAACGGGTTTGATGAAGTGGATTCGGCGCCGCCGTCGTTCCAATTGATGGTCAAACGCTTCGGGTCCAGCCCGGAGCCGACCCTGCCCAGCGACTGGGATGCGCGCGCCCAAGCCTTCGGTCGCGGGCTGACAGTCATTCGCACGCCGCAGTGTCCCTACATCGAAAACGGGACCAACGACATCCTGTCCTTTGCCAAAGCGCGCGGGATCAAAGCGCAAGTTGTCGAACTGAAGTCGGCAAAGGAAGTGCAGGAGCGTTCCCCGTTCGCGTACGGCGTCTTCGGCACGGTCCTGGACGGCAAACCGCTCGCCTACCAATATCTGCTTGAAAAGGATTTCGACCAACTGCTTCACGAAAGAAGCCAAGGAGCATGACATGAAAACCCTGGATTTGAAAAAACAATTCAAGCATCTCTACCAGCCTTCGGCAAAAAAGATCGAGGTCGTGCAAGTGCCGCCCCTGCAATTCGTGATGGTGGACGGCGCCATCGAAAAAGGCTCCGAGCCGGGCAAATCGCCGCAGTTTGCCGAAGCGACCATGGCGGTGTACGGATTGTCCTACACACTCAAGTTTATGTTCAAAAAACGCAGGACGAATGCAGTGGATTATCCGGTCATGGCGCTGGAGGGATTGTGGTGGGTGGAGGACGGTTTCTTCGACATCACCGTCAAGGACAACTGGTTTTACACCTTAATGATCATGCACCCCGATGTCGTCACGCCGGATGCTTTCGAGGAAGCGCGCGAGCAGGTGCGCAAAAAGCGCGGGGATTCGCCTGCGCTCGCCAAAGCCCGGCTGGCATACTTTGAAGAAGGCTTATGCGTGCAGACCATGCACATCGGACCGTACGCGGCAGAACCCGCCACCATCGAGCGGATGAAGGAATTCATGGCAGGGAACGGATTGAAAGACAGCGTCGGACCGATGGGCGGAAAACACCACGAAATCTACATGAGCGATCCGCGCCGCGTTGCACCTGATAAAATGAAAACGGTTTTAAGGCATCCAGTTATCAAAGTTTAAGGTTTGAATGTTTGAATGTTTAAATGTTTGAACGTTCAAACCACCGAACGATCAAACGAGGAATCCATGAACTGCTTTTACCACCCCACCCAGCCCGCAGTTGGGCTCTGCAAATATTGTCAGCGCGGGCTTTGCTCCGAATGCGCCGCCGTCGTGGACGATGTGCTGGCTTGCAAAGGGCGGCACGGGGACGAAGTCCGCCAACTGGAGCAGCTCACCGCGCGCAATTTGTTTCAGTCCAAACGGGTCGGCTCGGTATACATGCGCAACGCCACGTTCTACGGTCTCGTCGGCGCGGCGTTTGCGGGGTTCGGCTTGTGGCAGTTGAAGTGGCTCGGCTTGCAGGCAGCGCTGTTCATTGCCCTTGGTATCTTTTTGCTGTATGCCGCAGCTGCCAATTACCTGGAGGGAAGGAAATACAAATAGCCCGCAACTCTTTTCGTTTGCCTGCGTAAAGCAAGTAGACATCAACGAAAGGAGCAAAAATGGCAGATTACAAAACACTCACGCGGAGCAAATCCAACCGCATGATCGCAGGCGTCTGCGCCGGTTTGGGCGACTATCTCAACATTGACCCCACCGTCATCCGCTTGTTGTTCGTGCTGGGTTTCTTCACCTTCAACGGCGCCATGCTGATCGTATACCTCATCATGGCAATCGTCACCCCCGAGCAATAACCACCATGTCATTGCGGGGAGCGCTCTTGCCTTTCGCGACGAAGCAATCTCAGATGTTGTAAAAGATTGCTTCGGGCGAAAAATCATCGCCCCCGCAATGACATATCACCGTGCCAACGCCAAAAAGACATCCTCCAAAGTTGGCTCTCCCCTCTCGATCTTCTCGACCCGGATATGGTTTCTGCTTAAGAGGTCTTGCATCGCCTCTTTTTTGACCCGTTGGCTGATGACCCGTAAATGGTCCCCCGCCAACCCGACGCGTTCCACGCCCTCCAATTCATGCAGGTGTTCCAAGCCCTGCTCGAGCGGATGCGCAAACACCTCCCACACATCGCCCTTGATAATGGATTTCTTCAAATTGGTTGGCGTATCCATCGCCAGCAGTTTGCCGTCGCGCATCACACCGACACGCTCGCAGTACTCGGCTTCGTCCATGTAGTGTGTGGTGACGAAGATGGTCACGCCGTTTTCGGCGAGTTGATAGATCAAATCCCAGAAGGCGCGGCGGGCGGTGGGATCAACGCCTGACGTGGGCTCGTCGAGAAAGAGCAGTTTGGGTTGATGGACGAGCGCAATGGCAAGCGCCAGCCGCTGACGCCAGCCGGTGGACAGATCCCTTGTCAGCGTTTGCTCATGCCCGGTGAGACCGACCAGCTCCAACGTCTGCGTGATGCGCTCTTTATCCGTAATGCCATAGACGCCGCCGTAGAAAGTCAAATTTTCCAGCGTGGTCAGGTCGTCATAAATCGCAAACTTCTGCGACATGTATCCCACCCGCGCGCGGACTTCCTCGCTCTGGCGGACGACATCATAGCCAAGCACCGTCGCTTCGCCTTCGCTGGGCGCGAGCAGCCCCAGCAGCATGCGGATGGTGGTGGTCTTGCCCGAACCGTTCGGACCGAGATACCCGACCACCTCGCCTTCGTTGACTTCGAAGTTGATGTGATCCACCGCGGTGAAATCGCCGAAGCGCCGCGTGAGATTTTCGACGTAGATGACAGGCAGACTCATAAAATTTCCTTTAGGTGACAGTCACTTGACAAGTGGCTGTCACCTTTTGAACTACCCTTTTTCCAAAACAGTTTTCAGGCGGGCAAGGTTTTCTTCCATCATGGATTTGACCCGCCCCGCCAGCACGCCTTCGGCAAGTTTGAACAAACCGCCGGGGTTGCCCTGTGCGTTGAGATTGATCTTCGTGCCCGTGCCGACGGTTTTGAAGGAAAGCGTGATATTGACCTGCATAGGTCCGGCATTGATCTGAAAACCGCATTTGGCATCCGGCTCATAAGCGGTGATCTGCATTTCGCCTTCGATGCGGCGTCCCATCATTTCGCCGATGCTTTTGAATTTCGTCCCTGTGCCCACCGCGCCCGGCGTGATTTGTTCCAAACCCACGACAGCCGAATTCCACTTCGACATGTTGTTGGGGTTGGCAACGAAAGCAAAAACATCCTTCTGGGGACGGTCAATCAATGCGCTGAAATCCAGGTTGATCATGATTTTTTCCTTTCAAGCGTGGAGCGCCGCATATTATTGGTCGGATAACGCGATAAATACATCTTCGAGCACGGGCGGCACCGAGCGGAGTTCGTCCACATGACCGCCCGCCTGTTGAATCTCGGTCTTCAAGCGTTTCAACACCGTCTTTGACTTCCCTTCGCCCACGCGAATATGCAACCGGTCGCCGAAGGCTTGCACGTCTTCCACATCCACGTCCGAATGAGCGACATGACGAAGCGTATCGAGCGGGGAGCCGCGCAGTTCGAGCACGCGCCCGTTGAGACGCGCGCGCAAATTGGACGGGGTATCCTCGGCGATGATTCTGCCGTTTTTCATGAAGCCCACGCGGTGACAGCGGGAGGCTTCGTCCATGTAGGGGGTGGAGATGATGACGGAGACGCCCTCACCCCCTGCCCCTCTCCCAGAGGGAGAGGGAGACACAGCCACGAGTTTAATAACCAATTGCCAAAAGTCCTGTCGGGTGACGGGGTCAACTCCTGTTGTTGGTTCGTCGAGCAAAAGCAGGCGCGGGCGGGTGACGAGCGCAGAGGCAAGCCCAAGTTTCTGCTTCATGCCGCCAGAAAGCTGCCCGGCACGGCGGTCTTTGAATTTATCCAAGCCGACAAACTCAAGAATTTCCATGGAACGCGGCAGCCATTCGGAGGAGGAAAGCCCGCGCACCTCGGCGAAGAAGCGGATGTTCTCCAGCACGGTCAGGTCTTCGTACATGGAAAACCGCTGGGAGAGATAACCGATTGCCGAGCGGGCTTGTTCGGTCTGCTTCAACACGTCATAGCCGCAGACTTCGATGGAGCCGTGATTCGGTTTCAACGCGCCGACCAGCAGACGCATGGTGGTTGTCTTCCCCGCCCCATCCGAGCCGACGAGTCCGTAGATTTCGCCGGGCGCGATACGGAGTGAGACACCGTTCACCGCATGGGTGCCGCCGAAATGTTTGTGTAAATCTTCTGCGTGGATGAGGTATTCGTTCATGATATTGTCACAGGTCACAAGTCAAAAGTCGTTTAGGCGTCATATTCGGCTGCTTCATCACTCGTAAATCAAGTTGGTCAATTGGCGCGCAGTCTTCCAAGCCTCTATTTCTTCAAAGCGGGTAATTCCAGCCATATTGTTCTCCTGTGTGCCAAATGCAAATCTAAAGTTTGACAGACCTTCGACCTTCAACCTTTGACCTTCAACCTTCGACTATTACTTGAAAACCACATCCGCAGGCATCCCGATCTTCAACTTGCCTTCCGGGTCTTGCACACTCAACTTGATAGCAAAGACCGTGCTCGAGCGCCCCTCCACGGTTTGGACGTTGCGCGGGGTGAACTCGGCTTTATCGGCGATCTGAATGACCGTGGCAGTAAAGGTGACATCGGGGAAGGAATCCACCATCACAGCGGCAGACTGCCCAAGCGAGATTTCACCGTAGCGGTCTTCGGGAACGTAAACTGTGATGGTCAGTTCATTGATGTTGCCAAGAGTCAGTGTCGTTGCGCCGGGCTGGACAAACTCACCGGGTTCGACGTTGCGCGTGAGGACGACTCCGCTCATGGGCGCGTTGACCGTCAACTTGGCGATCTGCGCATCCACCAAGGCGAGGCTTGCTTCTGCCTGCGCGAGCGCGGACTTCGCCTTATCCAATTCCTTCGCGGCGGCAATCACGGCGGGAGAGTCCGCGCCGGTTTGCAGGGTCAGCAGGCGGGCATAGGCGGCGTCATAGCGCTGCTGGGCAACGAGGACTTGTCCGCGCGCATATTCCACGTCTTCGGCTTCGTCGCTGTTCATCAGGTCGTTGTAGGCTTCTTCGGCATCTTCCAGGTTGGTAAGTGCATCGTCATAATAATCCTGCGCGGCTTCGTTCAACCCGCCGCTGTCTGAGGCGTCGGCAGCCTGGTCTTTGACCTGTTCCGCGATCACAAAGGCAGCCCGCGCTTCGGCAAGGTCTTGCTCGGCTTGGAGATAATCGGAATTCTTCAAATCGGTGATGACCTTTTCGAGATTTGCGTTTGCATCGTCAATGGCGGCTTGTGCGGCGGCGAGTTCGGCTTGGGCAGCGGCAATCTGCTGTTCCTGTTCGATATACCAGTTGGGCTGGTCGAATTCGCTGGGAGCGGATGTCCGCCAATCTTTGGAGCGTTGCGCGGCTTGAGCGGCTAAGGCGGCTTCGAGCGTCTGGTCATATTTGGTTTGAGCGGCGGCGAGGGCGGCAGTGGCAGAGTCCACTGCGGCGGAGGCAACGGCTCGTTGGGCAGCGAGCAGGCTCGCGTCCAGGCGAAGAAGCGGGGTATTTATCGAAACAGATTGACCTTCCTCGACGAGGACTTCGGTTACTTTTCCAGCGATTTCCGGCGCGACGTTAACTTGAACGGCTTCGATGGCGCCGGAGGCTGTCAGAGCGGTTTCATCCGCGCCTGCCGTTTGCGTGACGATAAAGTAGATGCTCAACGCAACTAGTAATAGAACAATGATGATCGCAGGAATGGGTGGACGTTTGTGATTCATGGGAGTCTCCTTTAACTCCCCTCTCCTCTTAGGAGAGGGGTTGGGGGTGAGGTGTTAATCGAGTCGTTTTCTAAATCTCAGCGCGGCGGCGGTCATAATGCCGACGGCGAAGAGCGTCATGGCGATGACGTCGAACTGGATCATTTCGAGACCGACCCCCTTGAGCAGCAGTGCGCGGATGATGACGAGGTAATACCGCAGCGGCATCAGGTACGAGATCCATTGCAGGATTTTCGGCATGGCTTCGAGCGGGAAGAAAAAGCCGGAGAGGAAGATGCTGGGCAGGAGGGTCATCCACACCGTGAGCATGGCTTCCTGTTGGGTGTTGGCGATGGTGGAGGCAAATAGCCCGATGCCCAAGCCGGTGACAAGGAAAACACTCGAAAGCAGAAGAATCAATCCGAGGTCGCCGCGAATGGGCATGCCAAACCACCAGTGCCCCACTGCGAGCACTTCGATGGTGTTGAAAAAGCCGAGAATCACATACGGCATGAGCTTGCCGACGATCAACTCCCACGAGCGGATGGGCGTAACGATTAATTGTTCGATGGTTCCGCGCTCGCGCTCGCGCACGACCGATGTGGCGGTCAGGATGGCGGCGATGGCGTAGAGAATCATGCCGATCACGCCGGGAATCATGAAGTGGGCGCTGATCATGTCCGGGTTGTACCAGACGGTCGTGCGCACTTCCACGGGCGGCTGGACGCGCATGTTCGAGCCTGTGCGTGAAAATTTTTCGGTGAGGAGTTCAGTGGAATGAGCCTGACTGATGAGCAAAGCCGCTGAAAGTGCGGTGGATGCGCTGGTCGGGTCGGAGCCGTCGAGGATGAAGGCCACCTGGGCGTTCCCGTCGCTGAGACGCTGGGCATAATCCGGCGGGATAATGACCGCTGCGCGCGCCTCACCGCGTGAGATGAGTTCTTCGATTTCCGATTCCGATTCCACGCTGAAAGCGATGCGGAAATAATCCGCGGCGCGGTAGGAATCAAGCAGGGCGCGGGATTCGGGGCTGCGGCTGCGATCCAACACGGCGAGCGGAATGTTGCGGACGTCGTTTGTCGCCGAATAACCAAGCAGGAACAACTGCATGATGGGGATGACGAGAATCATTACGAGCGTACGCACATCCCGAAAGATTTGGATAAATTCCTTGCGGATGATGGACATTAAACGTGAGTTCATACCGGCTCCTTGAGAACGCCGTGAAGGTAAATATCGGTGTAGGCGGCGGCGGTGTCTTTGGGCATTAGTTTTCCTATCGCCGATTTGGAGATGAGCATTTCCGTAATAAAGTAGGAAATGATCAACCCAAAGAACGAACGCATCAGCAGGGCGGGGTTGGTCACGCGCAGTTCCTTCCTGCCTTTGATCATTTGCTCGAACACCGGCAAGACCTTGGGTGCGATCTCTGAAAGAATCGAAGCGCCGTGCTTGCCGTTGAATTCCACAAACTCGATGAACATCAATTTCATATACATCGGTTCCGAGCCAAGTTCCCCGAGCGTAACTTTGACCGCGTTCTGCAAAAAGGCTTCCATATCCTCCCCTTGCGCTTCAAGCACCAGCGGCAGGATCTTCCTGTACGGGTGCTTGTCCAGAACGATGGCTTCGAAAATCTCTTCCTTGCTGGCGAAGTGGTTGTAGATTCCGCCCAGCGCCAGCCCGGCGCGCTCGGCGATCTGGCGCATGGACGTGGCGTGATAGCCCTGTTCCATGAACAGTTCGACCGCCGCATCTTCAATGGCAAGCCTGGTGATTTCGCCCTTCGAGGGCGCGTGTTTGGTTTTTGTCGGCATGGGTTTCCGTTTCATAAAAATGAACGAACGTTCGTTTTTATTTTAGACCAAAAAGGGAGAGATTGTCAAGGGCATCCAAATCAATGTTTTCTTGGTTGAATGAGGTTCGTTAGTCCCCCGTCGGGACCGTTTCCAGCGCGTGATCCACAAAGAAGTGCATCCGGTTAAAGAAGTTGACCTCGCTGATCCCCGCATCCGCATCCAGCAGGAGAAGGTTCAGTTGCGGATACATTTCCTTCATTTTCTTCTCCGCCCCCTTGGCGATGATATGGTTGGCAATACAGCCAAACGGTTGAAGACACAGAACGTTCGTGATACCGTTCCTGACGAACGAAACCACCTCCCCCGCGATCAGCCAGCCCTCGCCGTATTGGTGATCCAGGCTAAGGATTTCCCGCGCGTTGCGGGCGATGTCGTCTATGGTGGTGTGACGATGATAGCGGCGGTAACGCTTCATCACGTCGTGCACATCGCCCAGGTAGTTATCGAGAACCTTCTTCGCCAGCAGGTTAATCAGCCAGGTTGTATCGCGCCGCGCCAGCCCGGCTTTGACAACCTGGTCATTGTGGATGAGCGCACCCGCAAAGAATTCCAAAAACGAAGGCATGACCGCTTCCACGCCCTGTTCCATCAGCCATTGCGCGGAATGGTTGTTGGAAAAGGCGTTGAACTTGACGTAGATTTCGCCGACGATACCCGCCTTCGGATAATTCCTATCGTTCACTTCAACGGCGTTGAAATCCTCCACCGCGTTTGCGAGCGCGCGCAGGAGCGCCTTCCGCTCGGCGGAAACCCTGCCTTCCATGAAATCATTGAGATATTTGTCTGCGATTCGCTGTGCGCCGCCCTTGTGCACCTCGCGGACGACCGTCGAATAATACATGTCCGAGATTGCATCCGTGTACGCCATGCTGATGACGGCTTTGTAGATGTACTCGCGCATATTGAATTGGAAACCGGGTTGTTCGTTCAAGACCCGCAAATTCGTCGAAAGCGTGACGACCGGCACATCCTCGAATCCCGCCGCGATGATCGCCTTCTTTACCAGCGAGGCATAACTCGAGGCACGGCACTGTCCGCCCGTTTGCGAAAACCCAATCGCGGTCTTTGAGAGATCGTACCTGCCCGACTGCAATGCCTTGACCAGATCGCCGATGGTGATGGTGCCGGGATAACAAATCTCGTTGTTTGCGTATTTGAGCCCGATATCCACCGATTGACGATCTGCGGGCGGGAGCCAGACGATATCATAGCCGGCGTCCATGAGCGGGCGCACGATGGGCGGCGAACAGAACGGCGAAAAGTCGGGGACGATGAGCGTGCGGCTTCGATCTTCCGGCTGGAAAATGCGCGTCCGCTTGCGCGCCTTGAACACGCGCTCCTTATTCTTCGATTGTTTGATCGCTTCGAAGGTCGAACGCAGCCGCAGTTTCGTCGAGCCGGGGCTTTCGATCTCGTCAATGCGCAGCACGGTCGGGCTTTTGCCGTATTCGGCGAGGATCGCCGCGATCTCATCGAGGATGAACGGATCGGGTCCGCAGCCGAACGAATTCAACTGCACCACTTCCACGCGCGGCTCTTCCTGCTGCGCCGCCCAGCGCGCCGCATGATAGTAACGGTTCAGATATTCCCACTGCGTCATCACGTGACGGTTATCGAGCGCCTGCCCTTCCTCCCACGGTACCGAATCCTCGGTGATGACGTCCAGCCCAAAGTCGGCAATGATGTCGGGAATCTTGTGGTTGATGAGCGGGTCAACGTGATACGGTCTTCCGATGAGCAGGATGACGGGACGGCGGTCTTCCTTCGCGTTCTCCAGAATCTCCGCCGCCACGCTTCGCAGTTGACCTTTGAATTGTCTCTGCGCTTCTTCGGCTTTTTCATACGCCCGAGCCGCGGCCCCGCGCGGGACGCCGAGGCTCATCAGATAGTCTACACAGGACTTCTTGAGCAGTTTCTTATCCCGAAAATTGATCGAGGGCATGTCGAATGGAATGTCATACCGCCCCGCCGGGTCAATCACGTTGCGGATCACATCCGCGTAACCCGAAACAACGGGACAGTTGAAACTATTCGCCGCGTCGCTGAAATGCGACTCTTCATAGAAGACCATCGGGTAGAAGATACGGTCCACGCCTGCTTCGAGCAGGTCCATCACGTGCCCGCTGACCAGCTTGGCGGGGAAGCACAGGTTATCGGACATGATGTGCGCCGCCCCTTTTTGGAAGAGCGCACTGCTCGAAGCCGCGGAAAGTTGAACTTTGATGCCGCTTTCTACAAAGAGCGCGTTCCAAAACGGGAAATTCTCGAACTGATTCAACACCCTGGGAATACCAACGACCAATCTCGGGGTCGAGTCGGGAGCCGTTTTCCGGTCGAAGAGCAAATCCAATTTGACGGCGGGCAGGCTCGCGCCGCGCCGATCCGCTTTGCCTCCATTGGAGTAGATCTTTTCACAGCGGTTGCCCGTGTAGAAAATATTCCCGTTGGGGAAAAGCATCTTCGTGACCGCGCACTTGTTCTCACAGCCGTGACAGCGGATGCCCTTCTTTGCGTAATTGCCCGCCACTTTCGTAGTAACGACTTCAGTCGTTACCAAAGTTGTTTTATCGTCGTGACGACTGAAGTCATCGCTGCGGTATTGATCGCGCGCCGTCAACGCCGCGCCGTACGCACCCATCAACTCCGCCATATCCGGGCGGATCACCTCGCGCCCCAGCAGGTTTTCCAGCGCCCTATGCACAGCCGGGTTACGGAAGGTTCCGCCTTGCACGACGATATGCCCGCCCAGCAGGTCAATGTTGGTGATCTTCAAGACCTTGTGCAGGGCATTCTTGACGACCGAATACGCCAGCCCCGCAGAAATATCGTTTATGGCTGCGCCTTCCCTCAACGACTGCTTGACCTTGGAATTCATGAACACCGTACAGCGCGTGCCAAGATCGCAAGGCGCTTCTCCCCGTGTCGCCTGTTTCCCAAACTCCGCGGCGGTGTAACCCATGTTGCGCGCAAACGACTCGATGAACGAGCCGCATCCCGACGAGCAGGCTTCGTTGATCTTGATATCCTGGATGAAGCCGTCCTTGACAAAGATGGCTTTCATGTCCTGCCCGCCGATATCCATGATGAAGGATACATCCTTGTCGAACGCTTTCGCCGCGCGGAAATGCGCCAGCGTCTCCACCATGCCGTCGTCCAGTCCGAACGCCGCGCGGATCAACTCCTCGCCGTAGCCGGTCGCCATGCTTCGCGCGATACGCAGATCCTTTCCATGTTGGGCAAAGCGTTCCGCCGCCGCGTTGAATCCGTTCTCCACCGCGCTGATCGTATCGCCTTTGTTATTGACGTAATATTCGAACGCCACCCTGCCCTCGCGGTCTGTCAGCACGATCTTTGTCGTAGTCGAACCGGAATCGACACCCAAAAACAAGGGATTGCCGTCGAGGTCGGCGATGTCCACCCGTTCGATGTTGTGACGCGCATTCTTCGCCTCCCAGCGCAGATAATCCGCTTCATCCTCGAACAAGGGCGGCAGGCGGTTCTCGGATGCGGAATGATGCTTATGATCTGCGCCGAGCCGTTCATTCAATTCCGACAAACGAAAAGTTTGTCGCACATTGGATTTCGCCACCGCCGCGCCGACAGCGGGGAACAACTGCCCGTTCTCGACATTCAACACATCTTCATCGTTGAAGCGCAGATATTTCATGAAGGAACGCCGCAAGGTTGGCAGGAAGGTCAACGGACCGCCGCAAAAGAGAATGGAGGGTTTCGGCGTATATCCGCGCGCAAGCGATGCCATCGTCTGCAAAACGACTGCGTGGAAGATCGAAGCGGCGATGTCGGCGCGCGGGATGTCGCGGCTCAACAGGTTTTGCACATCCGTCTTGGCGAACACGCCGCACCGCGAAGCCATCGGATGGATCGTCGAATGTCTGCCCGCGAGCGCATCCAGTTCGGCGATCGGCACGTTCAACAGGTTGGACATTTCGTCTATGAATGCTCCCGTCCCTCCGGCGCATGAACCGTTCATGCGGATGTCGGGCATGCCTTCGTCCTTGAAGAAGATCATCTTGGCATCTTCGCCCCCAATGTCAATCAGAGTTTTCACCTGCGGGTACAGTTGGCGCACCGCCTCAGCGGACGCGATCACCTCCTGGATGAACGGAAGCCCGAAGCGTTCACACACCCCCATTCCCGCCGAACCCGTGATGAGGATGCCCGCTTCCACGTCGCCGAGGGCTTCCATCGCTTCGGCAAGCATGGCTTGCAGCACGCTGACCGACTCGGCATTGTGTCTCCGATAGGCAGTAAAGCGCGGGTCGTTGTTCTCGTCCAGCAACGCAACTTTTGCGGTCGTGGAGCCGATGTCAATCCCCAGCCGGAGATTTGACATAATACCTCCTCGTGATTGTATACGGCTATTCGTTGATAAAGTAAAGTTTACGCATTCCATACATTGAAGGTCAACTTTACAAGATAATTTATTGACCGTTACAAATGTAACGTTTTATAGGTAGAATTCCCCCCATGCTCTCCCCACTCGAACAGAATATTCGCAAAAATCTCAGGCACAACGTCGCCGCCAACCTGTGGGATGGCGGTCTGTTCGGCGCGGCGCTGGGCTTTGCCTCGTTCAGCACCATCCTGCCGCTCTTCGTCGCTTCCATGACCGACTCCGCAACGCTCATCGGGCTGGTTCCCGCCATCCATTCGGCGGGCTGGCTGTTCCCGCAGTTGTTCACGGCCAGTTACGTCTCCCGTTTGCGGCAGTACAAACGCACGGTGTTGATGATGACCATTCACGAGCGCGTCCCCTTTTTGGGATTCGCCGTCGTCGCGCTGGCGCTCCCATCCATCGGTTTGAACGCCGGGCTCGTCCTCACCATGCTCCTGCTCACCTGGCAGGGACTGGGAGGCGGATTCACCGCCAATGCGTGGACTTCGATGATCTCCAAGATCATCCCGCCCGAATCGCGCGGCACGTTTTTTGGAGCGCAGGCAGGGCTGGCAAATCTCTTCATCAGCCTCTCCGCCGTCGGGGCGGGATACCTGCTCGATTATTTCGACGCTCCCTGGGACTTCGCCGCCTGCTTCTTCCTCGCCAGTTTTTTCTTCACCCTCTCCTGGTTCGCCCTTGCCGCCACGCGCGAACCGGAAGACACCGAAAAAATCGTCCCCGAAGAAAAGACCCATTTCTGGGAAGACGCCAAAAAGGTCCTGCGGCGCGATGCGAACTTCAACTGGTTCCTCAGCGCGCGCATCCTCTCGCAGTTCGCCACCATGGGCTTTTCGTTTTACATCATCTACGCCCTGCGCGAATTCAACATGACCGAAGTCATTGCGGGTTATCTCACGGCTACCCTCACCGTTTCGCAGACCATCGCCAACATTGGCATGGGCTGGATCGGCGACCGCATCGGGCATCGCGCCATGCTCATCCTCGGCGCATCCGCCGCATTCCTCAGCGCACTGCTGGCATGGAACGCTTCGTCCATCGCGTGGTTCTATCCCATCTACATCCTGACCGGCATGGCAAACGTCTCCATCTGGACGATTGGCATGACGATGACAGTGGATTTCGGCGCGGAAACCGAGCGTCCCATTTACATCGGGCTCTCGCAAACGCTTACCGCGCCCGCCACCATCGCCGCACCCATCATCGGCGGCTGGATCGCAGACTCGGCTGGCTTCATCCCCACCTTCGCAATCTCAACCATCCTTTCGCTGGCGATGGTTGGTATTTTGGTATTTCTGGTCAAAGACCCGCGAAAAACCCGGCCATAGATGATGGACGACGTAAAATCCGCGGTCCATCATCCATCGTCCATCGTCCAAAAAGGAGAACCCATGTCCCTCATTCAAGAGAAAGTCAACCAAGCCATTCAAATCCTCAAAGAGCAGAACATTGACCTCTGGCTTACGTTCGTCCGCGAGACAAGCGGCGTGCGCGACCCCGTCCTCGATTTCCTCATCGGCGAGAACGACCTGACCTGGCCCTCGGCGCTCATCCTCACCAAACACGGCGACAAGATCGCCATTGTCGGCAGCCTCGAAAAAGAAGCCCTGACGCGGATGGACATCTTCTCCGAGATTATCGGATACGACGCCGCGGTGAGCGGAATCCTGCGCGAGACGATCACCCGCCTCAACCCGGACTGGATAGCGGTCAACACATCCAAAAACAACGTCCACGCCGACGGTTTGACTCACGCCATGTACGAGTTCCTGATCGAGTATCTGGCTGGCACGCCTTTCGCGGACCGGCTCATCAGCGCCGAGCCGCTCATCAACGCCATGCGCGGACGAAAGACGAAAGCCGAACTGGCGCGCATCCAAAAAGCGGTCGAAATCACGGAGGAGATCTACCAAAAGACCTTCGCTTTCATCAAAGCCGGCATGACCGAGGTTGAAGTGGCGGATTACATGCACAGCCTGATGAAGGAATACGGCGTGGGTTTTGCCTGGCCCCGCGAGAACAACCCCGCCGTCAATTCGGGACCGAACAAGGTGGTGGGACATAACGGACCCAGCAGCATCCGAATCGAGCGCGGACATGTCATCCATTTTGATTTCGGAGTGAAATACGAAGGGTACTGCTCCGATATTCAGCGCGTGGCATACGTTTTACGCGAAGGCGAGACGGAAGCCCCCGTCGAAGTCCAGCGCGGATTCATCACCATCCGCACTGCCATCGAGAAAGCGCGCGAGGCGATGAAGGCGGGCGCAACCGGCAACTCCATTGACACCATCGCGCGTGAGATCGTCACCGACTCCGGCTACCCGGAATACAAATATGCGCTCGGTCACCAACTGGGACGTGTCGCTCACGACGGCGGCGCGTTACTGGGTCCGCTGTGGGAGAAATACGGCGATTCCCCCAACCAGAAGTTGGAAATCGGTCAAGTCTTCACCATCGAACCCGGTTTGGCTGTCTCCAACTATGGGTATATCGGCTTGGAGGAGGATGTCGTCCTCACCGAAGAAGGCGCAATGTACATCGGCGAGCCGCAGAGGGAAATTGTCCTGTTGAAAGGATAGACGACGGACGGTTGACGATGGATTTGATGGGCAGCGATCCATCGTCAACCGTCTTTGGAAGATCAACTCAAAGGAAGCCAAAACCCATAAACCGGAACCAGCCCCGCGTCCAAAGAAGAGGCGGATTATCCTATTTCGCGCATGACCTCCATCACTGGCTTGTCTGACATCGCCTCGCTATACTTTCACAGCGAGGTAATCCATGACAAATGAAGATCCCAGAATTTTGGAATTGCGACAGGTCCGCGCCAAGGCATTGGAAGGCGGCGGCGCGGAACGGATTTCAAAACAAAAAGCCAAAGGCAAAATGACGGTGCGCGAACGGGTGGAGGCGCTGCTCGACCCCGGCACGTTCAACGAGATCGAACCATTCATCACGCACCAGGGCGATGAACTGGGACTGCTGAAGGAAAAATTTTACGGCGACGGAGTCATCACAGGCTACGGGCAGATCAACGGGCGGACGGTGTATTTATATTCACAAGATTTCACAATTTACGGCGGCACGCTGAGCGAAATGCAATCGCACAAGATTTGCCGCGTGATGGATTTGGCGGTGCGCAACGGTGTACCGTTCATTTCGCTGATTGATTCGGGCGGGGCGCGCATTCAGGAGGGCGTGCGCTCGATGGGCGGCTATGCGGAAATCTTCCGACGCAACGCGCAATATTCGGGTGTGGTGCCGCAGATCAGCATCATGCTCGGACCGTGCGCGGGCGGCGCGGCATACTCCCCCGCCCTGACCGACCTGGTCATCATGGTCGAGAAGCAATCGTTCATGTTCCTGACGGGACCCGAAGTGATCAAAGCCGTGACCGGCGAAGTGATTGATGCGGAATCTTTGGGCGGCGCGAACGTGCACATGTCCATCAGCGGCGTGGCGCATTTGAGCGTGAAGAGCGAAAAAGACGCGCTCGAAACAGCGCGGCGTTTCCTTTCGTATTTGCCGTCGAATAATGTCGAGAACCCGCCGTACACCCAGCCCACCGACGATCTCTCGCGCATGGATGAATCGCTCAACCGCATCATTCCGCTGGACGCTTCCGAGCCGTACCTCATGCACCAGGTCATCGAGAAAATCGTTGACAAAAACACCTTCCTCGAAATCCAACCCGATTGGGCGCGCAACGCCATCGTCGGGTTGGCGCGCATCGGCGGGCACAGCGTGGGCATCGTGGCGCAGGAGCCTGCCATCATGGCGGGCGTGATTGATATTGACGCCGCCGACAAAATGACGCGCTTCGTGCGCATGTGCGATTGTTTCAACATCCCGCTCGTCACTTTCGTGGATTCGCCCGGCTTCCTGCCCGGCATCGCGCAGGAACACGGCGGCATCATCCGCCACGGCGCGAAACTGCTTTACGCCTATTCCGAAGCCACTGTGCCGAAGATCTGCATCATCACGCGCAAGGCATACGGCGGCGCGTATGTGGTCATGTCCAGCAAGTATCTCGGCACGGATGTCACCTATGCCTGGCCCAGCGCAGAAATCGCCGTGCTGGGCGCGGAGGGAGCGGCGAACATCCTTTACAAGAAGCAGATCGAAACCGCGCCCGACCCCGCCGCCGAACGCAAACGCCTTGCAAACGAATACCGCGAAAAGTTCAACAATCCTTATTACGCCGCCTCCACCGGCTACGTGGATGATATCATCGAGCCGCGCGAGTCGCGCCCGAAGATCATCGCTGCGCTTTCGGCATTGCGCGATAAATACGCCCCCGCGCCGCCGCGCAAGCATGGGAATATGCCGGTGTAGACGACAGACGATAGACGATGGACGATAGACGATGGTCAATGGATGATGGTCTATCGTCAATCGTCAATGGTCAAACCTATGAATGACTTCACCCTCTCCCTCCAAATCACCGCGCTGGGCATGAGCCTTGTCTTTGGCGCGATCCTTTTGCTTTGGCTGATGATGGCGATTCTGACAGCGGTCACAGCGGAGAAGGACGCGCCCGCTTCGGACTCCCCCGAAGTTGTTCCGCCCACCCCAAGCCTTTCCCTCACCCCCAGCCCTTCTCCCAGTGGGAGAAGGGAAGCGGAATCCGTTGCCCTGCTTGCCGTGGCAATAGCGCTGGCGGAGCAGAAAGGCACGTCCGCGCGCCCATTGCCCGAGCCGCCGACCACCATCGTCTCTGCCTGGCAGCTGGGGATGCGGACGCGGCAGATGGCGGAAAAAGGGAAGATAAAACGGCGTTAGTCATTGTGGAGCGCAGCGGCTGCCCCTGCACTCCAAAAAGAGATGAAAGCATGAAACAAAAACTCACGGTCAACAACCAAACCTACGAAGTGGAAATCGAAGATATCCATGCCAGACCCATCGTCGCGCATGTGGACGGGCAGCGGTTTGAGATCATGCCGGGGGAACAGGAACAGGCTGAAACAAGAAAAGAAGCGGAGGGAAAAACGGAGAGCCAGTCCTTCAAGCCGAATCCTGCGCCCGTCGCTGCGCCATCTCCCAATCTCGCCCTGAGCGGCAATACACTGACCGCGCCGCTGCCGGGGACGGTCGTCAATATTTTCGTCAAGCCTGGCGATAAGGTGGAAGCGGGGCAGGTGGTGCTGGTGATCGAAGCGATGAAAATGAAGAACAGCATCCGCTCGATGTGGAGCGGAACGATCCGCGATGTGCTGGTGAGCGAAGGACAAAGCGTGGCGCACAAGCAGGCGCTCATCAAGTTTGCCGATTTGGGCGAGGCGTCGTGGATGTAATTACTCAATTACCCAATTACCAGCCAGTAATTGAGTAATTCATGAGGAATAAATGGATTTTTCTTCTTTACTCCCCGAGTTATTGAAAGGACTCTCGAATTTCACACTCGGCAACGGTGTGATGATCCTCGCCGCGTTGGTCTTGATCTGGCTCGCGGTGTTCAAGGAGATCGAGCCAGTATTATTGCTGCCAATTGGTTTCGGCTGTTTATTGGCGAACATCCCGCTGGCGGGCATGACCGCCGCCCAAGGCATGATGGGCGTGCTTTACAACGCAGGCATCAAGACGGAGTTGTTTCCATTGTTGATTTTCATCGGCGTCGGCGCGATGATTGACTTCTCGCCATTGCTCGCCCAGCCGCGCATGGTTCTGCTCGGCGCGGCGGGACAATTTGGCATCTTCGGCACGCTTATGCTGGCGATTGCGCTTGGCTTCCCGTTGAACGAAGCCGCTTCGATTGGCGTCATCGGCGCGATAGACGGACCGACTTCGATTTTCGTGGCGACCAAACTCGCACCCGAATTGCTCGCGCCCATCGCGGTGGCGGCGTATTCGTACATGAGCTTGATTCCCATCATCCAGCCGCCGTTGATGAAATTATTGACCACGAAAAAAGAACGCCTGATCAAAATGGAATATGCGCCCAAGCCGATCTCGAAAAGAACCCTGATCTTCTTCCCGGTGGTGTTGACCCTCGTCGTCGGCTTGCTCGTCCCCGAAGCCACGCCGCTGATTTCCATGCTCATGCTTGGGAATTTACTCAAGGTCTCCGGCGTCGTAGACCGCCTGAGCAATGCCGCGCAAAACGAGATCATCAACATCGCCACGCTGTTCCTCGGTCTTGCCATCGGAGCGACCATGAGCGCGGAAGCCTTTTTGAATTTCGATACAGCCAAGATCATGGCACTGGGTCTGGTCGCCTTTGCGCTGGATACGGTGGCGGGATTGCTCTTCGGGAAACTGATGTCCGCGCTAAGCGGCGGCAGAATCAATCCGCTCATCGGCGCGGCGGGCATTTCGGCGTTTCCCATGGCAGGACGCCTCGCCGCCAAAACCGCCAACGACGAAGACCCCGACAACTTCATCCTCATGCACGCCATGGGTGCGAATACGGCGGGTCAACTGGGAAGCGTGATCGCCGGTGGGATTTTGCTTTCGGTGGTGAGCAAGATGCTGGGGATGTAACGAATCAATTCATTGCAGGCTTTTTTGATCTAAATTTTTCCAACAACCTCGTCACCAGCATCCCGCCGGGGACGGCAAAGATAAATGAGAGCAGCGCCGTAAGTACCAAGCCCATCAAAGCCGCGAATCCCACCCATCCGAAGGCATACATCACCGGGTCTTCTTTGACCACCGCCCCGGCTGCATCCACACAATGCAACTCATACGCCGTGGCAGGGCGCGAAATGCCATATTCATCGGTCATTGTCGTTTCGTAGGAATACACCTTGGGGGTCGAATCTGCCGGGCAGATAAATCCCCCCATCGTTTTGATCGCAAACTCACTGGAGGAAAAAACGCCGCCCACCACAAATGCAATCGGCATCACACAACTGCCGATAAATGTGACCAGCAGGAACCAGATCAAACAGCCGGAGAATGCGGTTGTCTTCGCCTTGTTCATGGGATGCTCCTTTCAAGCGATTGTAGCCGGCATCCCAAAATCCATAACCACTCTTTTGTACCAAACCCGCCAGGGCGGTCATTTTCTCCCAGCCAGCCAATCTTCCCTCATGACGCGATACACATAAAAATGGACGGGAGTGGTGTAACCCTGCATGGACTCGGGAAACCGATGCGTCCGTTCTTCCATGCGAATCCCCCCCACCGCCTCCTGCATCCTGATGGAAGCGGTGTTGTCCACATTCGGGGTGGCTTCCACGGCACGGCAATCGGTGTGTTCAAAGAGATAACCCAGTAATCCACGTTTGATTTCCACGCCATATTTGTTGCCCCAATACTTCGGCAGGAGTTTGACATCCGTGGAGGCAATCCCGTTTTCATCCGGCGGGCGCATTGCACACTCGCCAATGGATTCGCCGTTGTCTTTTCTTATGACCACCAGCAATTGTTCGAACTCCGACTCGCCGCGCGCACAAATCGTCCTTTCGATCTCATCGCGGGTGATGGGTAATCCTTTCGGAAAACCGACATTGGTCATCACCTGCGGATCTGTCCATAGCCGAAGGAACAGTTCCACATCGTCAAGCGCTGCCGTGCAGACCGTCAGCCGCGGCGTTTCGAATACTGGTTTCGAGTTCACGTTTTCCTCGCAAATGAATATACAACCGGTGAATTATAAACAAAATCACCGCTCCAAAGTATTGTGATTACATCGGCTTGGGACTATAATCAAAGTTGTCTGACAAATTCAAGGAGTTCCCCATGACCACCATTGACCTGACCATCCACAAAGACCGCCGCGCCCGCGCCATCCAGCGGGCAAAGGAACGGAACATCGTCATCCCCACCTACGCCCAAATGAAAGACCCGTCGAAGATTCCCGCCAAAATCAAGGAGGAATTGAGGGGCATTGGATTGTGGGATATTCACCCGAGGAATCTTTTCCGCATCAACTGGCATAACCAGCCCACCGCTTCCGGCGGGACTTTTGGCGGGGTCAATTTTCTCGAGCTTCCGTCCACGCTGACGGGAGTCAAAGCCCGCATCATTGCCCTCGTTGGCAAGTGGTTTCCGACCGGGGCGCACAAAGTCGGGGCGGCTTTTTCCTGTCTCGTCCCGAGGCTGGTCACCGGTCAGTTCGACCCGACGACGCAGAAAGCGGTCTGGCCCTCCACCGGCAATTACTGCCGAGGCGGCGCGTATGACTCCGCTTTGCTGGCGTGCGAATCCATTGCCATCCTGCCCGAAGGCATGTCGAAGGAACGATTTGAGTGGCTTGCCAAAGTTGCGGGTGAGACGATCAAAACCCCCGGCTCTGAATCGAACGTGAAAGAGATTTTCGACAAATGCAAGGAACTCCGCGCCTCCGGGCAGGACTTGATGATCTTCAACCAGTTCGAAGAATTCGGCAACTACCTCTGGCATTACGAAGTGACCGGTCATGCCATGGAAGAGGTCTTCAAACAGGCGGCGGGGAAAAATGGAAAATATCGCGGCATGGCGTCCGCCACCGGTTCGGCGGGCACCATTGCCAGCGGTGATTACATGAAACAACTCTTCCCCGACAGCAAGATTGTCGCCAGCGAAGCGCTGCAATGCCCGACCCTGCTCGAAAACGGATTCGGCTCGCACCGCATCGAAGGCATCGGCGACAAGCACGTGCCCTGGGTTCACAACGTCAAGAACACCGATGTGGTCGTCGCCATTGACGATAACGCCGTGGTCAACCTTGCCCGCTTGTTCAACGAAGAAAATGGGCGCGCCTATCTCGTTCAAAAAGGCGTCCCCGAATCTCTCGTCTCCAGTCTTGATCTTCTTGGCTTTTCAGGCATCTCCAACGTCCTCTCCTGCATCAAAGCCGCCAAATACTACGAAATGGGCGAGGACGACATCATGCTCACCGTGCTGACCGATTCGATGGAACTCTACCGCTCGCGCCTGCACGAGATGCACCAGGAATTCGGCAAATACACCGAACGCGCCGCCGCCGCCGATTTTGCCCGCTACCTGCACGGTCAATCCACTGACAACATGCTCGAACTCCGCTACACCGACCGCCGGCGCGTGCATAACCTGAAATACTACACCTGGGTCGAGCAGCAGGGCAAAACCTACGAAGAAATCCAGGCGCAGTGGTACGAACCCAATTACTGGACGGATGTGCAAAAACAGGCAGATGAAATTGACGAGTTGATCGTCGAGTTCAACAAGGAAGTTGGCTTGGTGTAGAAGACCCCGAAACTGTTTGTCGAAAGTGGAAAGCAGCGAGTAAAATCAACTCAACGCTTTCCACTTTCCATTTCCACACTCAATTCTCCAATTCTCTAATCTCCACTCTCCAATGCTCTCCCCCACTTCCCTCGTCCTCGTCTGCCTCCTGCCCACGCCGCGGGATTTGGAGATCGCCCGGCTGTTGGGCTGGTATCGCATCCCGCTGCGCACCGCGCCGAAAGTGGTCGCTGTGGACTTTCTGGCTTTTTACCAGCCCTCGGCATTCGGCGAACGCGGCGGACAGATCGAGTACATCGCCGAAGTGCGCGGGCACGAACTGACCACCCGCGCGGAGTTGTTGAAAGACGAGCCGGAGCATCCGCGCGCCCGCGAAGAGTATTACAAGATTCAACTCGGCGGGCTGGAGAAACTGCGCGAACCCATCAAAACCGACAAATGGAAGCGCCTGACGTTTTTGTACTCCACCGGCGAGTACCTGATGAACGCAAAATCGCTCAACGACCTGGTAATCGAAGGCGAGGAACGCCAGCTGCTCTGGAAAAGCCTGCGCGAACGCGCCGAAAACGAGCAGTTGTACAAAACCGACCTGCCCGAAGCGGATATCCCGCCGGATGTGTTGATGGCATTGCTGGGAATCAAGGAACTCCAGGGGGACTACGCCAAATCCGAATAGTTCTCATGGTCTCCTTGCCCGCCTCCCCCAGAAGTGATACACTTTAAGAAATGCCCGCGGACCTGTTGTTCGTGACCCCTTCGTCCAGCCTCGGCGACACCGTAAAGCGTTCGCTGGAGGGAACGAATTTCTACCGAGTCCATGTTGTCAACAACAAGGCTTCTGCCGTTGTGCGCGCAGATGAAATCGGGGTCCCGCTGGCAATGTTGGATTATGCGCTTGACGAAGATTGGGTGCAGGAGATCGGCATCGCCCTTCGCACGGTCAGCCCGACGATCAATCTCATCATCCTCTGTGATGACCAGGATGCGCCGCCTGCGTTCGATGCACTGCGCCCCTGGATCCTTGTCCGCAAGCCGTTCAGATTGGCAGATTTTATGACCGCGATCAGTCAACCCCAGCCCCAGCCGAAGCCTGTCTCCCCATCCACCACCCTGTTGACGATGCCGTGGCTCAACGATGCCAACAAAGCCGCCCAGCACCTCACCCGGCTCACATTGGAATCCTCGGCGCAAGCCGCGTTGATCACCCGCAAAAACGACCTGTGGGCGTACGCGGGCGGTCTCTCGCAGAATGCCGCAAAGGAAGTGGCGCAGACCGTCACCCGCAACTGGGATGGACAGAAAGGCTCGGACCTGCTGCGCTTCATCCGGCTGGAAAGCACCAAAGCCGAGCACATGCTGTACGCCACCCGCCTCACATCGGATACGGTGCTTGCGCTTGTCTTCGACGCCGAAACTCCCTTCAGCACCATCCGCGCACAGGCGAGTCAACTGGTGAGCGATTTCGGCGCGGAACGGACGGAATCCGCCTCCCAGCCTTCCCCAACCGAAACGGACGACGAACCGCTGAACATCCCGCCCATCTCGGATATTCTCTCCGACATCCCCGCCCCGAACCCCGAACCGCTCACTTCGCATGAATTCAGGCTCCCGCAAAAAGAGGAGCCGTTCGACCCCAACCAGACGCGCCTCTCGGAGCCGCTCTCGAACGCCTCCGTGTTCAGCCGCGAGCCTTCGCCCGCCGTTCGCCGGGGTCAACCCCCAGCGGTGAATCAGGTTCCGGGCGTGGTCGAGACCAAAAGTCAGGAAAGAGGCGGGGCGCAAACCGCTTTCGATGACGTGGAAGTGACCGCGCCGTCGCGTCCCAAACCCAGACCGGAAACTCCCATCGCCCGCCCCCAACCCGGCGAAACGGATGTGACGCGCGAAAGTCCATCCACCGAGGCGGCGAAGAAACTCGTCGTGGAGCCGGTCTCCGCCGGGCTGTATCACCTGACGTACGCCTGCCTGCTCGTGCCGCGTTTTTCGTCGCATTACATCACCGGCGATCTTTCGGACCGCTTGAGTGAATGGCTGCCGGGCATTTGCATCGCCTTCGGCTGGCGGCTGGAGTTTTTGGCGGTGCGCCCCGAATACCTGCAATGGGTGGTGAACGTGCAGCCCAGCACCTCTCCCGGTTACCTGATGCGCATCATGCGCCAGCAGACCTCGGAAAAAATCTTCCTCGAATTCCCGCGCTTGAAGAAGGAAAATCCATCCGGCGATTTCTGGGCGCCCGGGTACCTCATCATGGGCGGTTCGCAGCCCCACCCGCCGCAACTGGTGCGCGATTACATCCGCCAGACACGCACGCGGCAGGGACAGGATAATTCGTAACGCAAAATTCTTTTTGCGCGCGGCGATAAAAGAACGCAGAGTATAATGACCTCTGCGTTTTTATTTTTTGCAGCGCAAGATAATATCTTGCGGCTGCCGGATGCAAACCCATGCCCCCAACCCTTTACCTCATTGACGGACACGCCCTCGCCTACCGCATGTACTTCGCCCTGACCGCCGGCGGGAACAGCCAACGCTGGCAGACCTCGAAAGGCGAGCCGACCGCAGGCACGTACGGTTTCGCGCGCGAACTCATCCGCGTGCTGGAGCAGGAAAAGCCCGAATATCTCGCCGTGGCATTCGACGTGGGCAAGACCTTCCGCGACGACATCTTCCCCGAATACAAAGCCACGCGCGAGAAAATGCCGGACGACCTGCGCGCGCAGATTCAACGCATCCGCGAGATGGTGGATTTGTTCAACATCCCGCGCCTCGAAATGGACGGTTACGAAGCGGACGACGTGCTCGGCTCGGTGGCGCGCATCGCCGCGGAGCAGGGACTCGGCGTGAAAATCATCACCGGCGACCGCGACCTCCTGCAGCTCGTCAACGAACGCACGGCGGTCTATCTGGCGGGCGACGACCAAACGTACATCACCGAGGCGGACGTGGTCAAAAAACTCGGCGTGCGCCCAAATCAGGTGGTGGATTACAAAGCCATCGTCGGAGATACGTCCGATAACATCCCCGGCGTGAAAGGCGTGGGCGAAAAGACCGCGGTTGCCCTGCTCGAAAAATTCGGCACGCTGGACGACATCTACGCCAACCTCGACCAGGTGGAGAACCGCTGGCGCGGGAAATTCGAGGCAAGCAGGGAAACGGCTTACATGAGCCGCGATCTGGCGCGCATCAAAACCGACCTGAAAATCAAATTCGACTTCGAACATGCCAGGGTCGCGCCGTTCGACGGCTCGAAACTCGAAGCCTTTTTCAGGGAGTTGGAATTCCGAACGCTGTTGAGCAAAATTCCCGTCATCAGCGGCGCGGTTGCGGAAACTGCGCCCGAAACCCCGCGCCGGGGCGGCGAACCGGGCGCGTCGAAGGGACGGCGCGGCAAGCCTGCCGGGCAAATCCCGATGTTTGCCGAGGAACCCCAGCCCATCGTCGTGGAGATCAAAACGCCGGAGATCGAGGTGGTCGTCGTGGATTCGGATGCGAAACTGAAAGACCTGGCTGGAGAACTTGGCAGGGCGAAGGTCATTTCGTTCGATACCGAAACCACCGACACCGAAGAAATGAAGGCGGAACTCGTTGGCATTTCGCTGGCGGTGAAGGAAGGGCAGGGTTATTACATCCCCATCGGTCACATGACGGGGAACAACCTGCCGCTGGCGAAAGTCATCGAAGCGCTCAAGCCGTCCATGACCAACCCGAAGATCGGCAAGATGGCGCACAACGCCAAATACGATTACATCGTGCTCACGCGGCACGGGCTGGTCGTCTCGCCGCTCACGTTCGATACGATGCTGGCGGAGTTCATTGTGGACCCATCTTCGCGCAACATGGGCTTGAAGAACCTCGCCGCGGCGCGCCTGGGCGAAGAGATGACTCACATCGAGGAACTGATCGGCAAGGGCAGAAAGCAAATCAGCATGGCGGATGTGGCCATCGAGAGCGTTGCCAATTACGCCGCCGCCGACGCCGAAATCACCCTGCGCCTCTTGCCCATCATGGAGAAGGAACTCAGGCGCGTGAACGGATTGAAAATCCTCGAAGACATTGACATGCCGCTGACGCCCGTCCTCGCGGAGATGGAAATGACCGGCGCATTGATTGACACGGAATTCTTCGGGGAGATGTCCAAAGACCTTGCGAAGCGCCTGGCGGAGATCGAAAAGGAAATTTACGCACATACCGGCAGGACGTTCAACATCAATTCGCCCCAGCAGCTCTCGGATGTGTTGTTCAACCACCTGCGCCTCGAACCACCCGATAAGGGACGCAAGACGGCCACGGGCTTTTACTCCACCTCGGCGGACGTGCTGGAAGCCCTGCGCGGCAGGCATCCCGCCCTGGATTTCATCCTCGAGCACCGCGAACTCTCCAAGTTGAAATCCACCTACGTGGATGCGCTTCCGGCAGCGGTGGATGCGAAGACCGGTCGCGTGCACACCTCTTACAGTCAGATCGGAGCCGTGACGGGACGCCTCTCCTCGAACAACCCGAACCTGCAAAACATCCCCATCCGCACCGAAACGGGACGGCGGGTCCGCAATGGGTTTATCGCCGGTAAAGGCAGTCTTCTGCTCTCGGTGGATTACTCGCAGATCGAACTGCGTATCGTGGCGCACATGGCGCAGGATGAAGCCATGCTCGCCGCCTTCCGCGTGGGAGAAGACATCCACGCCACGACCGCCGCCGCCATTTACGATCTTCCGCTCGAAAGCGTCACCAAAGACATGCGCCGTCATGCCAAAGCCATCAACTTCGGGTTGATCTACGGCATGTCGGCGTTCGGGCTGACGCGCTCCACCGAACTGACGCTCGCCGAGGCGGAGGACTTTGTGAAGGCGTATTTCAGGAAGTTCCCCGGCATCAAGAAGTACCTGGACGGCATCCGCCGCCAAGCCGCGGAGGTGGGCTACGTGGAAACCCTGCTCGGACGCAGGCGCTACTTCCCGGCATTGCAGGGCAAGGTCAACGTGCAGATGAAGAACCGCGAGGAACGCGAAGCCATCAACGCGCCCATTCAAGGCACGGCAGCAGACATCATGAAGATTGCGATGCTCAAAATCCCGCCTGCTTTGAAAGCCGCTGGGCTGAACGCCAAAATGCTCCTGCAAGTGCACGACGAACTGGTGCTGGAAGTCCCCAAAAAGGAAATCGAAGCAGCCGCCAATGTGGTGCGCGAGACGATGGCGAACGCCTACGCCATGAGCATTCCGCTCGAAACGGAAGCGCGAGCAGGCGTCAATTGGGGCGAGATGACAGTGCTGAGTAGGTAGTGTCGAAAGCTGGGTTTGAAGGGGGTTGGATTGATTTGGAGGGCGGTAGGGCGTATAATTTTTGAAATTATTGGGATGTGGTACAGCCTGCGGGCTGTTCAGGACATCACATGGGGCACTATTCCCGCTTCAGCCTTTTTTCCTGGACTGTCCATCCAGGACAGGCTGGCCGCACGCAGGCTTGCTGCCTATGAAGATCACACGAGACGAGCCGCAAACCGTTAGCCTGCCAATAAGGTTGTCATTCAAAGAAAGTAAAGAGGCACACTTATGGACGCCGAAGGTCAAGAAACCACAAAAGATGCAGGAACTCCTCAAAAACTAAACCTGAAGGAAATAATCGAGCGTAACCTTGTAGTATTTTTCTTGACGGCTTTGTTTACCGGCTTTGCGGCAGGGTACAACGCTTACGTCAAAGTTGTGGAAACATCGGGTCAAGTGCTTGTAGGAAAAGACGAATATGTCCTAAAAAAAGACCTTGTTGGCACAATCCTGAAAACTGAGGCGGTTAGAGAAATTGATCATTTAATCGAAATCGGACAAGACGTAAAGGATAACGACGCGGAAACCAGGATTTGGCTAATGCGGGTACTGGCGTTTATTCACGGATTAAACCTTGAAAAAGACTCTGAATGGGATGAACGTCCAACATCAGCAATAGAATCGGATATTCGATATGTGCTTCTTGATCCGTCACTAGAAATCCAGAGACAGAAAACGCTGGGAATATTGCAAGGATTCAAGGCGGCATTTCAAACCCAAGTGTATAGTCCGTGAACTTATTGCCTTCTACGAGGACATTGCAAATGAATTCAAAAAAGACCTATTTATTCAGCAGCAAAAATGTTCAACCTGCTATGTTATTGACAATGGCGGGCGTCTGGGTTTTGTTAAATTCCGTTTTTGTCAACAAGTATTACATATTTGTGACCTCACAAATTACCTGGTCCACCAAAATCTTTGCTCTACTTGTGATTGGATGGCTGGGTCTGACTTCATTTTACGCAATCTTTCATGTAGTTTCCTTCTTCGTCTCTGTAATGATAAGAAGAATTTACAGGAACACACCACGGGATTATACAAATACCCCCCCTGTTGCAATCTTATATACCTGCATGAATGACATTAAAGAGAAGGCAATAAACGCCTGTTTGGATCAAAATTACCCCAACTTCACTGTATACGTTCTCGACGATTCGTCTTCCGATAAAGAACAGCAGCTTGTAGACGATCTGCAAAAAAAATTCGAGAATAGATTTTTTGTGATTCGACGGGCACATCACTCGGGCTATAAGGCTGGAAATCTCAATAATGCATTGAGACGTATTGGCAAAGCATATACCTATATTTGCGTCGTTGATTCAGACGAGATTATCCCTACAACATTTCTTCGGGATTTAGTGGCAATTTTAGAGAAAAACGCAAGCCTGGGATTTGTTCAAGCATCACATCGCCAATATAGTGAAACGGACTACGGAAAACTTATCGGCGGCAACATTGATCTCCATTGGAAATACTTTTTTCCCGCAAGGAACATGTTCGGATTTGTTTATTCTTATGGGCATGGAGTGTTGTTAAGAACCGAAATATTGCTAAAAATCGGAGGTTTTCCCGAAATAGTTTCCGAAGATATTGCACTATCCACAAAAATCAGGGAAAACGGTTACAGAGGTTACTATGCTTACGATATTGAATCTCTCGAAGAAGCACCGCCATCTTACCAGGCATTTCGCAGAAAGAATGAAAAAATTGTCGGAGGAACTTTGGAATTTCTCTATAAGTATTCCCGGCAATTTTTCCAGGCAAAAGATATATCTTTAACAGAGAAGATGGATTTAATTTTGACCTTGCTGGTTATTTATTTGCCAGTTTTATTTCTGTTTTATGTTCTCGCAACCTATGCCATAATTCTGAGCGGGAACAGCCTGAAGATGACAACCATTTTCAATGACACGCCTTTTCTCTGGTATTTTTTCTTTACCATATTTGCCCCTCTTGTCTATTTGATACCCAATCTCATGAAATCTCCTTTAAAAGTACTAATGCACATCCTAAGAATGGGAACTGTTCATCTTTCAACTTGTGTGCAGACGACTGGAACGACAATTAAATGGCTGACAGACAAGAAAACGAGATTTGTACCCACTGGCGACCGTGCGTACATTAATTCGAGTAACGGTCCAATAATGGAGTCCCTAATTGGGTTGGGATTTATTGCGGTTGGAACATCAACGACATCTCTTTACCTGATTGCCATAGGATTGTCGTTACTTTTTGTAATTTTTCTGGTGAAAAGTAAGAAACAACGAAGATTTGGCATCCTTCTACTTCCGATACCTGTTTTGATAACGTTCGTCGCTTTGTTTGGTGCGCCAATCTCGTTGGTTCTTGCATCAGGCGCAATATTTACCGGCGTAGTCTGGGCATTTTTCTAATCACCCCATTCCCAAACGGGACAACAAGGCGTGCCTCTCGCCTCTCCGCAGGCGGCGCAAACCGTTCGCAACCTAAAAAATTCGCTCCTCATAAAAAGCAAAAGGACAACTCAGAAATTATGCGTATCGTGATTGTCGCCCCAGGAAGCCGCGGGGATGTTCAGCCTTACATTGCATTAGGAAAGGGTTTACAGAATGCGGGGCATTTCATTCGTCTTGTAAGTCACAGCAACTTCGAGTCATTGGTTGCCTCACATGGTCTTGAGTTCTGGTCGTTTGGAAATGATGTAAAAAATGCCGTTGAAAACGGCGAAATACGGGAGTTGACCGAAAAGGGAAATTTTCTTTTATTAATGGCGAAAATGGCAAAAGAGGCCGAACGCGAAGCGCTTCGGTTTGCCGAAGGCGGTCTAAGGGCGGCGCAGGGAATGGATCTGGTATTGTCGGGGATAGGCGGATTATTCATCGGCACTGCAATTGCGGAAAAATTAGACATTCCATTTATTCAAGCCTATGTATTTCCTTTCACGCCTACAAAGGAATTTTCCAGTGTTCTTACCCCAAAAATTCCGCCCCTCTTTAACCGTTTTTCGCATCATCTTGCCCGTCAATTGATGTGGCAGGGGTTTCGGTCAGCAGACACAATGGCTAGAAAAAAAGCGCTGAACATACCGACATCTTCCCTTTTGGGACCCTACCATTCCAGGTCCACGCATAATATGCCCATTCTCTACGGTTTTAGCCCTTCGGTGATTCCCGCGCCATCAGACTGGACCGGCGATATTCACATTACCGGGTATTGGTTTACAGATGAAGGAGAAAATTGGCGCCCCCCCGCAGCGCTTCTCGATTTCCTGCAATCTGGTTCCGCCCCTTTGTATATCGGGTTTGGCAGCATGAGCAATCGGAATCCCGAACAGACAGCGGATTTGGTCATTCAAGCATTAGCACAAACGAATCAGCGCGCCATCCTGCTCTCAGGCTGGGGCGGGTTACAAAAAGCGAATATCCCCGACTCAATTTTTATGATTGACTCTATTCCGCACTCATGGTTATTTCCGCGTGTATCTGCGGTTATTCATCACGGCGGAGCGAGCACAACCGCCGCTGGGCTTAAGGCAGGTGTGCCATCCATAGTCATTCCATTTTTTGGCGACCAGCCTTTTTGGGGTCAGCGAATTGCTGATTTAGGGGTGGGACCAAAACCAATCCCGCGAAAAAAACTTACCGCCGAAAGGCTCGCAAATGCCATAAACGAAGCGCTTACCAATGAAGGTATACGCCAACGCGCCTCAAAATTAGGCAGGCAAATTCAAACCGAAAATGGAATAGAATCTGCTGTGGAAATTATCAATAAACTTGAGAAGCGCAAGGCTGCCTAACAAAACGCGCATTCCGTCTTCGCGGGGCGGGCGGTCTTGACCCTCGGACGAACGCCGGGGACAGGCTGCCGCCCTTCATGGCGGCTTCGCCAGCCAGGACAGGCTGGTGACCCACTCACTCCGCTCCGGGGCGGTGGCACAAACCGTTCAGCGGCTCAGTGCAAGGATCAGCAAAATTGACTTATAAAAAATATACCAAAGAAGATCAACGATCAATGGCTGCCTGGGCAGCAGATTGTGCTGAGCGGGTACTTCCCCTTTTCAAGAAAGCCTACCCTAAAGATGATCGGCCCCGTCATGCCATTGAAACGTGCCAAACATGGGTTCGTACAGGTATATTCAGGATGACCGATATACGTCGCGCTTCTCTTGCAGCGCATGCGGCTGCCCGCGATGCGAAGGAAAATGACGCGGCGTGCTTTGCCGCGCGTGCCGCAGGTCAAGCGGTGGCAACTGCACATGTTCCCCAACACGCCTACGGTGGGGCTTATTATGCTCTGAAGGCGCTTGCGGCAAGCGATCCTGCAAATGCCGAGGCGCGAATCGCCGAGGAACGCAGTTGGCAGGCACAGCATCTTCCCGAACATCTCAGGGAAGAGATTATGAAACGAATAATAATTCAAAAGAAGGGCGAACGAATTGTCGTCAAAATACAAAAAGGCGGGGGGTTTTAATCTTGATGAATCCAGCGTTGAGAAAGCCGCCCATCAAAACGCGCACCCGTCTTCGCTGCGCGGCGTGCATATATCCCGGCGTCTCAATGTTCGTCGAGCAAATCCCCGAAGGCAAGTTTTCTGCATGACAAGGCAATCCATGAAACAAAGACCTCCGAACTTAAACTCGGAGGTCTTCCACTTTTCGCTTCCCCTCCCCCAACCGCTCAACTACTCGACTTTCCGACCACCACCCTACCCATTCTTCTTCTGGAATTCCTTCATGAACTTCACCAGTTCCTGCGCGCCTTCGAGGGTCATGGCGTTGTAAATGGAAGCGCGCATTCCACCCACTGAACGATGTCCCTTCAAACCGATCAACCCGGCGCTCTTCGCCTCTTTGGCAAAGGTCTCTTCGAGCTGCTCGCTCGGCAGGCGGAACGGGATGTTCATGATCGAGCGGGCTTCGGGCTTGGCGTGTCCGCGGTAGAAGCCGCCGCTTTCGTCAATCGCCTTGTAGATGACGTCCGCCTTCGAGCGGTTGAGTTTTTCGATTGCGGCGAGACCGCCCATTTTCTTCACCCACTTGAAGACCAGCCCCACGATATAAATCGCAAACGACGGCGGCGTGTTGTGCAGCGACCCGCTCTCGGCGAGCGTCTTGTAATCGAGCATCACGGGCAGGTTTTCGGGCGCGCGCGCGATCATGTCGTCGCGGGCGATCACCATCGTCACACCCGAAGGACCCGCGTTCTTCTGCGCCCCGGCGTAGATCAACGCATATTTTGAAACGTCAATCGGGCGGCTGATGAAATCGGACGAAGCATCGCAGACCAGCGGCACGCCGTCGGGCGGGGTCGGCTCGTTGAAGAACTCCACACCGTGAATCGTCTCATTGGACGTGAAATGCAAATACGCCGCTTTCGGGTCGAGGTCGAGTCGTCCGGGCAGGCAGTTGAACCCGTCCGCTTCGGTGGAGGCGGCAATATGCACCGCGCCGAGTTTTTTGGCTTCCTTCACCGCGGTCTTGCTCCAAGAACCCGTCACAATGTAATCGGCGGAGGCGCCCGCCGCGCGCAGGTTCATCGGCACCATCGCAAATTGAAGCGTCGCGCCGCCCTGCAGGAACATCACCTTGTAATTCGACGGGATGCCAAGCAGGTCGCGCAGGTCCGCTTCGGCAGTCTGGATGATGCCCTCGAACTCCTTCGAGCGATGACTGATCTCCATCACCGACATACCCGTGCCCTTGTAATCGAGCAGTTCCGCCTGCGCCGCCTGCAGCACCTCCAGCGGCAGGACAGCCGGACCCGGGTTGAAGTTATAGACGCGTTTTAATTCAGACATGAATGAGACTCCTGTTTTGGATATGATTTCGCCTCTTGCCGGACGTTGAACTTGATTCAGTTTCAGATGGCGATCCCTGCGCTCAGGGCGCAAACCCATCCGCCCCATTATATACTTTTGTCAGACAATTCCACAAGAACAAATGGCACGAATTCAGGCTGATGGTTGTCGTTGACAAAGAAAAACCTCGTTGTTAGAATGACCGCTGTGTTGCGCATGACTTCACAAACAGGAGCCAAGCCGGGTTTGCCGGTTGGGTTCCTGTTATTAATTTCCCAACGATACCGTGAAATTCCAGCCCCGAATGTGTCGAAGAGCGTCCCGCGCGGATGAACGGGCGGCGCGAATTCGCAGTACACCTTGCACAGGAGAACAAGCATGAAAATCATCGTTTGCGACAAAACAGAGAAAGAATACATCGAACAGATGCGCGCCGCCGGGCTCACCGTGGACGTCCGCGACGACATCACCCCCGAAGACTTGATGAAGGAACTGCCGAATTACGACGGCATGGTCGTGCGTTCCCGCACCAAAGTGCGCAAAGACCTGATAGACGCCTGCCCCAACCTCAAGGTCATCGTGCGCGGCGGCGTGGGTCTCGATACCATTGACCACGAATACGCCAAATCCAAAGGGATCGCGGTCATGAACACGCCCATGGCTAGCAGCGCTTCTGTGGCGGAACTCGCCATCGGGTACATGTTCATGCTGGCGCGCTCGCTCTACAAGGCAGCCGCCTCCATGAAAGCCGAAAAATGGGACAAGAAAGCCTTCGAAGGCGACGAGATCGGCGGCAAGACGCTTGGCCTGATCGGCATTGGCAACATCGGCAGGGAAACCGCCAAACGCGCCCTCGCCCTCGGCATGACCGTCATCGCCTACGACCCCTACGTGAAGGAAGCGGACGGCATCCAGCTGGTCTCGCTCGATGACCTGCTCGCCCGGTCCGATTACATCAGCCTGCACCTGCCCAAGACCAGGGAATCCGCGAACATGATCGGCGCCGAACAGTTCGCCAAAATGAAGAACGGCGTCCGCATCGTCAACTGCGCGCGCGGCGGCATCATTGACGAGAACGCCCTCTACGATGCGCTGACCAGCGGCAAGGTCGCGGGCGCGGCGCTGGATGTCTTCGCGGAAGAACCGCCCACCGACTGGAAATTGATGAAACTGGATAACGTCATCGCTTCGCCGCACATCGGCGCATCCACAAAGGAAGCGCAGGCGCGCGTCGGCGCGGAGGTTGCGGAGAAGTTGATCGCATTTGCAAAGAAATAATCATGTCATTGCGAGTGGCGCAGGGCGCCACGAAGCAATCTCCCTTCGCCATGGGGGTTGCTTCGGCGCTCATTTCATTCGCTCCTCGCAATGACATCAAGAGGAAATTTATGAAAATCATCAGCGACATCGGCATTCAAATCCCGCAAATCCATCTTCCCAAGCCCGGCGTGGACCTGACCAAATGGGCGGTCATCGCGTGCGACCAGTTCACCTCCGAGCCGGAGTACTGGCACGAGGTGGAGAGAATCGTCGGCGATGCGCCTTCCACGCTCAAGTTGACCTTCCCGGAAGTCTACCTGGAAAAGCCGGGCGAAGAGGAACGCATCCGAAACATTCAAGCCGAAATGAAGCGATACATGGATGAGGGCATCCTCCAGCCGCACGAAGGGTTTGTGTATGTCGAGCGCACCGCCAACGGCAGGACGCGCAAAGGCGTGATGCTCTGCCTCGACCTCGAATGTTACGATTTCAACAAAGGCTCCTCCAGCCTCATCCGCGCCACCGAAGGGACGATCATCGAACGCCTGCCGCCCCGCATGAAAATCCGCGAGGGCGCGCTGCTCGAATTCCCGCACATCCTCGTGCTGATTGACGACCCCGGGAAGACCGTCATCGAGCCGTTGAGCGCGGCAAAGTCCCAATTCGAGAAACTGTACGATTTCGACCTGATGCTGGAAAGCGGTCATCTCGCGGGATATGCGGTCAATGCTGATTTTGAGAATCGAGTCGTCGAAGCCCTGCGCGAACTCGCCAAGCCGGAAACCTTCGCTTCAAAATATGACCTTGCGCCGAATCTGCCCATTTTGCTTTTTGCCATGGGCGACGGCAACCACTCGCTTGCCACGGCAAAAGCCATCTGGGAAAAGGTCAAGGCGCAGGTCGGCATGGATCATCCCGCCCGTTATGCGCTGGTGGAAATCGAAAACGTCCACGATGAAGCGTTGGAGTTCGAGCCGATCCACCGCGTGTTGTTCGGGTTGAAGAAGGACATTTTCGCTGAAATGCAGGCGTTCTTCGGCGCGAATTACGAGTACTCGCCTGCCGCCGGCGGCGCGGAGATGATTCAACGGGTGGATCATGCCGATGGTCGGAATCAACTCATCGGTGTGGTCGGAGGCGGTCAGCGGTTCGGCGTGATCGAGATCGCCAATCCATCCACCAACCTGGCGGTCGGGACCCTCCAATCCTTCCTCGATTCGTTCCTGAAGAACGGCGGCGCGGAAAAGATTGATTACGTGCACGGCGAGGATGTGGTGGAGCGGCTGGCGCTGCAAAACGGCAACGTCGGTTTTTATCTCGCGGGCATGCACAAGAACGAGTTGTTCAAAACCGTGATATTGGACGGCGCCCTGCCGCGCAAGACGTTTTCGATGGGCGAGGCGCGCGAGAAGCGTTTTTACATGGAGGGAAGAAAGATCACGAAGTAGGCGAATCAGGCGGAGACTTTCGATAAAAAAGAGACGGCGTCCATGTGCTGGGCGCCGTCTCTTTTGGATTCCAAAAGGAGTGAATGCCTGCCTATTTGTGTTTGAAGGGAATCATGAGGATAAAGCCCAGCGCGATGATGCCCTGACCGATCAACACACCCGTCGCCTGCCAGGGACCAAAGTATGGGATTTTCGGGAAGGAATGCGAGCCCATGCCGAAAATATCGGCAAGCCCGGAGAAGACGGAAAAGACGTAGCCGGTGGCGACCAGCCGCGAGCCGATGTCGGAGGTGATGGTGCGTTCCAAGCCCCACCACAAAGCATGCAAGCCGAGGTAACCGCCAAGGCAGATGAGGGCAAGCCCGATCAGAAAAACGATGATCTGCACGAAGCCGACCACGGGGCTGCGATCCCAGCCGAAGAGATCGGGCTTGGCGCCGACGGCAAAAATGAACAACCCGGTCAGCGCCATAAGGATGCTCAACCGCGCGCGAGGGGTGATGGCGTCATCGTGGCGCGGGCTGGTCTGGACGGGAGTGGAAGCGGGAAGGTTGGACATAAATAATTTTCATCAGAGATAAACGGAGATAACTCTTGTTGAAACTTTTTAGACTGCTATGAAAACAGGCGGGCAAGTTTTACTTGCGGAAATCCAGAAGCAGAACTTCTGGACTCCATTTTCATCCTTCGGACGTGCCCATTTGCGAAGAAAATATCCTTGTTCGTCTCCGTTCATCTCCGGTTTGTTTTACGGCAGGTCTCTTTTCAAACGCGCGAGCCAGTTGCGGCCGAGGATGTTGGCAGTGTCGGTTTCGGAATAGCCGCGCGCCTGCAGCAAGGATACCAGATTTTGCAGGTCGGCGATTGTGTCAATCTCGTGCGGGACGGATTGCAGCCCGAAGCCGCCGTCGAAGTCGGAGCCGATGCCCGCGTGGAGCGAGTCGCCAGCAATCTGGCAGACGTGGTCAATGTGGTTCGCCACGGCTTGAAGGGAGACTTCCTCACGGGAGTTTTTTCCAAGCGCCCAGCCAACTTTCAAATAGGCGTTGAACGGCACAATGCCCACCACCCCATCGCGTTCGACGATGCCTGCGATGATGCGGTCTGACAGGTGACGATTGGTGTTCGAGTTCGGCATGAGCGCGGCGCAGTTGGCATGGGTGGCGGCGATGGGACCTTCGTAAATATCCAGGGCTTCGACGGCGGCGCGTTCGTCCATGTGGCTGAGGTCGAGGGTGAAGTGAAAGTCGGACATGGCGGCGAGAAGTTTGCGCCCGTCATCGGTCAGTGGACCGGGCTCCTTCCAGCCGCCGCAGTAGCGCGTGCCGACCCAAGCGGGACCGATGAGCCGCACGCCGCGCGCGTGCCACATCTCCAGTTCGGAGAGGTCGCGGACCGCTTCGGCGCCTTCCATGAGGATGACCATTCCGACGGGTTTACTGCTCAAGCCGCCGTTCTCGGCGGCATTTCCATCGCCGGGGACGGCGCCGGGGGCAGCCGAAGCCCACTGGGCAAGATGCAGTTCCAGGTCCCGTTTCGAGGCGATGAGGCGGAATTTATCCGGGACGGAATCGTTCATCCGGTGGTAGACATCCAACTGGTCGCTGTAGAGTTTGTGCGCTTCGTCGAAGGTTTTATAGACTTGTTTTTCGTTCTCGTGGGTGCGGAAGCGGACGGGCGTGGCGAAAAGGGTGGCAAAAATGAGAGCGACCTGCCCGCGCTGGTAATCCGTCCAGCCGAGCAGGGTATCGCCGTTTTCCCGCACGGCGGCGCTCCCGGCTTCGAGCCGGCGGGTTTCGGCGGCGGGGCGGGTGTAATCGCGCCCGTACTTGAGCATGTTATAGGCAATGTCTGCGTGCGCGTCAACAATGAGCGGCATGGTTTGAAAAAGCGCACCTTGCGGTGCGCTCTGTCTTATTGCGTGGTTTCTTCGCCGGAGGTTTCGCCGCCCGGCGCGTCGTCGTCCTGGTCTTTGAAGCCCTGGGTGAGCATTTTGAAGTCTTTGTCGGCGAAGGCGGCGGAGTCCACTTTGCGGAGGCTCAAGCCGATGCGGTGCTGGTCGGCGTCAATGCGGATGATGCGCAGGGTTTTGACATCACCTTCCTTGAGCACTTCCTTGGGATGTTCGACGCGGTTCTCGCTCAACTCGGAGATGTGGATGAGTCCTTCGATATCGCCTTCGAGACGGGCGAACGCGCCGAATTTGGTCAGGCGGGTGATGACGCCCTCCACCAGTTGGCCAACGCTGAACTTCGCCATGCGGTTCTTCCAGGGGTCTTCCTGCAAAGCGCGGATGGACAGACCGATGCGCTTCTTCTCGCGGTCAATGTTGATGACCTTGACCTTGACCTCCTGCCCGACTTCGAGGATTTCCTTCGGGTGGGCAATGTGATCCCAAGAGAGTTCGGAGAGATGCACGAGACCGTCTGCGCCGTTGATGTTGACGAAGGCGCCAAAATCGGCAAGGCTGGTGACGCGCCCCGTGTAGGTCTGCCCTTCTTCCAGTTCGCTGATGACGCGGTCTTTCATCGAGGCGCGGGTCTCGGCGCTGGCGGCACGCTCGGAGAGAATGAGGCGGCGGCGCTCGCGGTCCACTTCGATGATGCGGACGGAGATGGGCTGTCCGACCATCTTCTGCCAGCGCTGCTCGGGCTTATCGCCCACCGACTGCGCGCGGCGCGCGGCGCTGATCTGGGAGGAGGGAATGAAACCGCGCAGGTTGCCCACCGCCGCGATCAGACCGCCCTTGTTGAAACCGATGATCTTGGTGTCTATCACGACTTCATCGGCGATCATCTTTTCCACATTGTCCCAGGTTAACTGCTCGAGGGCGCGTTTGAGGGAAAGCACGACATTCCCGTTTGCATCTTCGGGGCTGACCACATACACGTCAATTTCCTGCCCGACCTTCAGAGAATCGCGTTCCTCCTGCGAAAGCAGTTCCAATTCGCGGCCTGCCACAACCCCTTCCGATTTCGCGCCGATGCTGATCAGGATCTGATTCGGGGCAATGCTGGCGATCACCCCTTTGCGAATCTCGCCTGCCTGGGGAAGATCAATGCTCAACGATTCGGTTGCCAACAACGATTCCATGGACTGGTTGTTGCTATTTGCCTGATCTCCCTGCGCATTTGTTGCCCCGCTCAGGGCCTCATTTTGTTCCATCACTCGTGAACTCCAATTAAATGAAATATGGGCTGGATTATACAAGTGAATGGGCAAGTTTGCAACCCTGATAAGTGTCACGAACACAAAATGCGTTTCTGGTTTCCATAACAGGCGGTATAATCACGGGCTGGAGTATAAAGATGCCTGCGATTTTCCCCTTTACTGCCATCGTCGGACAGGAACGCATGAAGCGCGCCCTCATCCTCAACGCCGTGGATACCCGCATCGGCGGCGTGTTGATCCGCGGCGAGCGCGGCACAGCCAAGTCCACGGCGGCGCGTTCGCTCGCCGCCCTGCTTCCGCACGTCAGGATCGTCCAGGATTGCCGCTTCGGCTGCGACCCCGACAAGCCGGCTACCTGGTGTACCGAATGCAAGGAACGCGCCGCCGCCAACAAGAAATTACCGATGGGCGAACGCGCCACACCGTTCGTCAACCTGCCCGTTTCCGCCACCGAAGACCGCGTGGTCGGAACGCTCGACATCGAGAAAGCCATCCAAAAAGGCGAGCGCCACTTTGAACCCGGCGTGCTCGCCGCCGCCAACCGCGGTCTGCTCTACATTGACGAAGTGAACCTGCTCGACGACCATGTGGTGGATATCCTTCTGGACTCCGCCGCCATGGGCGTGAACACGGTGGAACGCGAGGGCATTTCCTTTGCCCATCCCGCCCGCTTCATTCTCGTCGGGACGATGAATCCTGAAGAAGGAGATCTTCGCCCCCAGCTGCTGGACCGCTTCGCGCTCTCGGTGGATATCGTCGGCATCCGCGATGCGCGCGAACGCATGTCCATCATGGAACGCAACATCGCCTACGAAAGGGACCCCGAAGCCTTCCGCAAGCAATGGCTTCCGAAGGAAGAGGAACTCTCCAACCAGATCGCAAAAGCCCGTGAACTTGTGGACCAGGTGAAATACACCACCCGCGACCTGCTCTCCATCGCCGCGCTGACCGCCTCGCTCAATGTGGACGGTCACCGCGCAGACATGGTCATCCTCAAAGCCGCGCGCGCCGAAGCCGCCTTTGAAGGCAGGACGAAGATCAACGACCACGATATCGCCCTCGCCGCGGAACTGGCTCTGCCGCACCGCATCAAGCGCACGCCCTTCCAGCAAGCCGAAATGACCACCGAACAGCTGCAGGAACGCATCGAGCAGCTGGCGGGTCAGTCCATGCCCGGCGAAGAGGATGAAGAATCCGAAAGCCAGCGCGAAGGCGAAAAAGAGGAAAAAAAAACTTAAAACTCGAGGATGAACGGACGGAAGAAGGTCCGCAGGAGGGCAAGCCCGAACCCATGCAGCAGCAGGAGGTGTTTGCAAGCACAAGCGCCAACTGGTGGGAAGGCGGGCAAAAGGTGAAAACCGGCGACACCTTCCAGCCGCGCAAACTCAACACCCCGCTCGATAAACTCACCCGCAAGCAGGCGGGCAGGCGTTCGCTCACCAAGACCGAGCGCAAGCACGGACGCTACATCAAAGCCCGCCCTGCCGGGGATAAACTGAACGACATCGCCTTCGATGCCACCATCCGAGCGGCGGCTCCCTTCCAAAAACAGCGCACCGAAGAACGCAAGAAACTCGCTTTCTCCATCAAGAAGAGCGATCTCCAGCGCAAGGTCCGCGTGAAGCGGGTTGCGAACCTCGTGCTCTTCCTTGTGGATGCCTCCTGGTCCATGGCGGTTGCCGAGCGGATGAACGCCACCAAAGGCGCGATCCTCTCGCTGCTGACGGATGCGTATCAGCGCCGGGACCGTGTGGGTTTGATCGTCTTCCAGAAAGACCGCGCCACACTCGTGCTCTCGCCCACCAACTCGGTGCAGCTTGCTCAACGCGCGCTGGTGGACATTCCCGTTGGCGGGAAGACGCCGCTCTCGGCGGGCCTGCTCATGGCGCATGATGTGCTGACCCATGAGAAACACATCCACCCGGACGTGGAACCGCTTCTCATCGTCCTGACCGATGGGGCGGGGAACGTCTCGGTCGGCACCTTGCCGCCGCAGGAGGAGTCTTTCAAATTCGCAGAACTCATCGCCAGCGAAAAGACCCGCTCCGTGGTCATCAACATGGAGCACGCCGCCTTCGACCAGGGGCTTGCCAAGCAGTTGGCGGATCATCTCGAAGCGCCCTGTTACACGCTCAACGAGTTGAAAGCCGAAAGCCTGTACCACACCGTTGTGGATGAAATGTCCAAACCGGCGAAGAAGTAAGGACAAGCACATCGCAGAGGCGTTCAAGGTCTTGGGATTTTAAGTAGTCGGTCGAAATAAATTTTACCAAAACATGCTCCCGGCGGCGTCCTCGCCGCCGGGGAAGGCGCCCAGAATGGGTGCGGCGGCTTGAGCGGGAATTTGTTTTCTAATGACTTACGACCGACCACTTAGAAAGTGTTTTGAAATTCGTTTATAACCACAGATGAACACAGATAAATTGGATTAAAGCACGTAAATTGGCGTTTCCATCAAAAATCAACGTTCATCCGCGTTTACACTTGCACCGAACGCAAGTGCGGTGTCTGTGGTGAATTTTGACTTATAAAACACTCTCTTAATCCTAAGGCGCTGCATCCATGGCGCATCGAATTCCCACAGTTGCAAATCCATGTTGCGGCTTGTAATATTTCCCGTAGTATTCATATCGCGGTAAAGCCCAACTACGCAAGTCGGAGCGAACGAGGTCATTGACTGGAATTACGCCAAATCGGAACACGGAACGCACACTGCCGGCTTCAAAGAACCAGGAACCACCGCGCAAAACCCGCGCAGATTCCATATCGGCTTCAGCAGAGTCTGGTCCTTTTGGGTTTGAGTAGGGCGAGGATTTGTAATAATCATATCCGTAAAAATCGCTCACCCATTCCCAAACATTTCCTGCCATGTCATAAACACCGTAGGGGCTTTTTCCCGGCTCATAGCGGCCCACCTGTGTCGTGTCGCCAATATTCGAGTTGTAATTCAATAAATCCTTATTGGGGGGTTCGTTTCCCCAGGGGTAAATTCTCTCATCTGTGCCGCGCGCGGCTTTCTCCCACTCCGCCTCAGTCGGAAGGCGGCGGCCAGCCCACTCGCAATAAGCTTTTGCTTTATACCAATCGCTATGGATCACCGGGTAATCATCGAACTCCGTGCTGCCATAATATTCGGGGCGGGTGACAGATTTTTTATCAGAGGGTAATTCGCATTTCCCGTCAGAAACACATAAAGCATATTGTCTGTTTGTTACTTCAAATTTATCAATCCAGAAAGCATCGAGAAACACAGAATGCCGGGGACGGTTATCATCATAAGTACGGTTGTCGTCAGAGCCCATCTGAAACTCGCCCTCGGGAATATAAACAAGCGGCGCGCCATCCTTCTCACTGATCACGGCTGCGCGGGATTCAGGAGTTGGGGTTGGATGTATTAAATTTGCCGGCGTTAGCGCAGGAGCGATTGTAATTTCAACAGGCGGAGGTGTGTCGGAAGGCGGCAAAGATTGCGCCGTCGGCGCAGCTTTCGTGCACCCTGTCAGGATAAAAACCAGAAACAGAAGATGGAAGTTCTTCATCTCGCCTCCTATGCAAATATCAAAGAGATTGAAAGATAAACTGTTGTGAAGGTTTTCTTGAGGAAATATCGGTCATTTACGCCGGCCTTCGGGATGGTTTCAACTCAAGTAACCATTGAAAAGAGATGGCGAGGGACAACTGCGAATGGAGTTATTCTACTCTGTGAATCTAAAAATGATTGTGAAAACGCGGTGTATTCTCAAGATGATATAATCATTCCATGACGATCCCCATCCCTCCTGCCATTGCCAAAATTGCGCCAGACGGCAAACTGACTCCGCGCCAGGTGCGGCGGCTGATGATTGACATGGCCATGCGCAAGGAAGCGCTCACGAATTTATTCGAAGGAGGACGGCTGTGATTCCCTGGCCCGATCTGCGCCCCATCTTAGAAGGGATTGACTGGGGAATTGTTGGCGACGTAGCCACGCGCGCCTATATGCCCGAACGCATGACCAAAGATATGGATATTTTAGCCCGCGAACGAGATGGCGAAGAGGTTGTGCAACGATTGAAGGATGCCGCGCATCGAATCAAATCGAAGCTCGCTGTACCCGGCTATTTAATGGTCGCCCCGGATGGCGCCGAACTGGATGTCATTTTTGGCGCTTACGAATGGTTCGATGAAGCGTTAGCCAAAACCGGGCAGGATGCCGCGGGGTATCCCGTTATAAGACTCCCCTATCTGACCGTGATGAAATTGCAAGCAGAGCGCTCTCAGGATTGGACAGATGTATCACGAATGCTGGGCTGGGCAGAGGATAAGGACCTGGATGAGGTCCGCGCCGTGGTCGCAAAATACGCGCCGGAAGATTTGGAAGATATGGAAGCATTGATCTTCATCGGCAGGCGGGAACGCGAACTTCCGCCGGATGCTTCGTAAAAAGACTTCCGAAGTCTTTGAGACTTCGGAAGTCTTTTTGTTCATGAATCAAACCCCAACCCCAACATATCCAGCGTCCTCAGCCAAAGATTCCTTCTTCCCTGATTGCGGTCTGCCTGGTCAAGCGACCACCTCGTGAAGTTGATGATCGGCGAGCGGAATGGCTCAGGCGGGAATGGGAACGGCTTCGACTTTACCATTTGCAGCCCGGTGCGTTCGGTTTTTTCGCCGTTCAACAAATCCAGCATCACCTGTGCGCCGAAGCGCGATGCGCCGACCCCCAGTCCGGTGTAGCCCATGGCATACGCGAGCCTGCCGCCATACGCCCTGCCCCAGAACGCAGTGTACCGCGAACAGGTATCAATCACACCGCCCCAGGCATGCGTGAAGCGGAGTCCCGTCAGCGCGGGGAAGGTCTGGAAGAAGTGCTCAGCCAAAAGTCCGAAAGAGGCGGGGCGGTTTTCGAGATGAGGGGCAACTGCGTTATTGCGATAATACACGGCGTCGTATCCGCCAAAGAGAATCCGCCCATCCTCTGTCGTGCGATAGTAGTGGAATTGATTCCCGTCATCCGCCAAGCCTTCGCGCCCATGCCAGCCGATAGAGTCGCGCTGGGGTTTTGAAAGCGGCTCGGTCACCAGCACATAATCATAGACAGGAACAACGTACCAGGAAAGGTATTTGAGCAATGGAGGAAAGGCATTGGTGGCAAGCGCAACCTTTCGCGCTTCGACTTGACCATGGGGTGTTGTCAGAATGAGCGACCCGCGCCTCTCTTCCAGACCCGTGACCTGCGTGCCCTCAAAAAAGCGGACTCCCAGCTGGAGGCATGCCTTCTTCAAACCCCACGCGAGACGCGCGGGGTTGAGCATGGCACACGATGGTTCATGGACACCGGCAAGATACGACGGCGAGTTGACCCGCGCGCGCACTTCATCCCGCGTGAGGAACTTCGCCTTCATGCCGTATCGCGCGGCTTCGTTGACCTCTTCATAGAGCGCTTCGACCTGGTATTCTTCGACGGCAACGTGAATCTCGCCTGAGCGGATGAAGTCGCAATCAATGTTGAATTCCCTGATCGCGGCTTCGATGCCATCGAGGTTTTGCTCGCCGAGTTGAATCAGTTTGGCGAGTTCTTTTTCCCAGCGGTTCCTGCCGTTGGAAAAGCCGTGCGTAAGCGAAGCGGCGCAGAAACCGCCGTTGCGTCCGCTGGCGCCGATGGCAACCTCCCCCGCTTCGAGCAGGACAACATCCCGGCTTGGGTTGGCTTGCTTGGCTTGCAGCGCCGTCCATAGACCGGTGTAGCCTCCGCCAATGATGGTGAGGTCAGTTTTGATTTGGGTTGTAAGAGGTGGGGCTGGTTCTGGTTTGACGGAGTCATCCAACCAAAAGGGTTTCAACTTCACATCCGATATCGCCCGCAAACTCTCGGGGCGCGGAGTGGTTGAGAAAAACATGGGGTCTCCCAGTTCGCGGACCGCCCATTTCAAAAGGCAGCCTCAAAGATTTGTGTAAGTGTACCGGCAGTACGTGAATTGAGTCAAATAAGAAAATGTTATGGTTCCCCACCATAACTAGAACCATTCAACAACCAGTGCAAAATTATCTTCCCTCATTTTCTCCTTAAAGCAAAAAACTAAAGTTGTCTACTTGGTGTAATTGTCAGAAAATTGGTTCGTCAACATAACCGGATATCCCCTTAATTCTTTTAAGGCTGCCACATCGCCATTCTGGACTCTCTGAAAGATTTCTGCCATTTTTTCTGCGCCTAATTTCTCCCAAGTCATTCTGGCTAGTGGAATCTCCACATTCGTCAATGGATAACGAAAGTCTGTTGAGATTGGTGGAACTTTTACTTCTGTTGCCCAATAATTAGAAAACCTATCAAATGCACCTCTTGGATAGGTTTTACCAATAACACCATTCTTAATCTCGTTTGCAAGTTGAAAACCTAAAACCTTAATATTTTCACTAGGGTATGCTGGATTACTCGGATCTGGCAACTCAAAAGGTACCAACTTGTACTCAACTCCGTCCATTTCAAATACAGCATAAGTAACATTAAGATGAGCTGTTACAGTGCCCGGCTCTCGTTCAATCCATGCATCAGGGTAAAGCAACCCAAAACCATCCTTATACCATGGTCGTTTATCCAGTTACCCTTCTGCAAACGGCTGAGACAGAGTCGCAAACCAGCTCATATAGCTCCCATCAAACAACTCGTCAACATTTTCAATCACACAATTCCGGTACTCTACTGAAGAACAGATCGGATACTCTTTTATCTCAAACCTAACCCACTCACCCTCTTCATTTTGTTCATAACCAACAATACTGATCCCTTTTTCATCATCGAAACTGATATTTGAAGAATCAAGTTCGATTTCCTCGCCACCTACAATTAACATCATCGTACCATTTGGAGTGATGGTCAAACCAGGGATAATTTCCGAGCCATCTTTCACTGTTCCATCTTGGTTAAGGGTAAAACGCTGACCGGATGCAGATATTTTTTCTTGCACTTCAATAAATTGTGGATGCAAGGTCGGGGTGGGAATGGACGTTTTGGTAGGCATTGGCGTCAAGGTGACTGTCTCTTCGGAGGTCACTGTCACCTGCGGGGCGCACGCAGAAAGAATTGAAGCAAGGATGAAGAGGAAAATAATGGATTTTTTCATGTGAAATACTCCCATTAGAACAAAGCAAACAATGGCAATTATAGCAGGCAGGGAATAATATGCTGGTACGGTAAAACTGTAGTTTAAAACTCAATCTCGTGCCATTTTTTACAACTGTACGTTCGATGACCATCGGAAAGATAGTAAAATAAAAGCATGGAACAGAAACGGTTACGCCGAATCTTGCGCATTTTGCAAAAAGAATTGAAGGACACGCTCGGTGAACGTGTGGAGAAGATCATTCTCTATGGTTCCCAGGCGCGCGGCGATGCGCGAGACGACTCGGACATTGACGTGTTGGTTGTTCTGAAAGGCGATTTCAAATATGGAACGATGTTGAAGAAAACATCGAAAGCCGTGGCAAAATTATCATTGGAAAATGATGTGGTTATTTCAAGGGCTTTCGCTACTCGTCAGCAATACGAGCACAGCAAAATGCCTTTTTTGATGAACGTCCGCCGCGAGGGAATAGCGATATGACGCCCGAAATCAAAGAATTATTGTAACGTGCGAAACTGAGTCAAAAAGCCGCCGCAAATTTGTTGCGTGACGACTTTGCTAATTTTGCCGCTTCACGGGCATACTACTCCATGTTCTACATTGCCCAGGCGTTGCTGCTTTCCAAAGGGCTGAGTTTCTCCAGCCATTCGGCTGTTATTGCTGCTTATGGCAAAGAGTTTGCCAAGACCAAACTTCTCGACCCGGAGTTCCATCGCTTGTTGATGGAAGCGCAAGACACCAGAAATATCGGGGATTATGGAATGATCGGCGAAGTAGAAGCAGGTGAAGCCCGGGAAATCATCAACTGGTCGAAGAAGTTCTTGAAAGCCGCCGAGAAATATCTCTCGCAAGCGTTTTAATTTAAGTAGTCGGTCGAAATAAATTTTACAAAAATACGCTCCCGGCGGCGTCCCCGCCGCCGAGGACGGCGGCATGAGCAGGAATTTGTTTTCTAAA